>CAZKXX010000035.1:0-24439 GCA_964556705.1 uncultured Acidobacteriota bacterium | reverse complement strand
CACTGGTGATGCTGTCGTTCCTGGTGTTCGGGCTCATCGCTTACCGGGCGCTGCCGGTGAGCGACCTGCCGAATGTGGATTTCCCCACGATCATGGTGCAAGCCAGCCTGCCGGGCGCAAACCCCGACACCATGGCTTCGGCGGTGGCCATGCCACTGGAGCGCCAATTCTCGACGATTGCCGGGCTCGACTCAATGACCTCGGCGAATTCCCAGGGCATTTCGCAGATTACGCTGCAGTTCACGCTCGACCGCGACATTGACGCGGCGGCGCAGGACGTCCAGGCGGCCATTGCGGCGGCGACACGACGGCTTCCCCCGGATATGCCCAGCCCGCCTTCCTACTTCAAGGTCAACCCGGCGGATTCCCCCATCCTCTTTCTTTCGATGAACTCCCCCACCCTGCCCCTCTCAACTGTCAACGAATATGCGGACACGTTCGTGGCGCAGCGCATTTCGATGATCAGCGGCGTCGCGCAGGTACAGGTTTACGGCGCGCAGAAATACGCGGTGCGCATTCAGCTCGACCCGGACGCGCTGGCCTCGCGGCAGATCGGCATTGACGAGGTGGCGGCCGCGGTGCGGCGCGGAAACGTCAACCTGCCGACGGGCACCTTGTGGGGGCCGCATCAGGCGTTCACGATTCAGAGCAGCGGCCAGCTCTTCGACGCTTCCGCTTACCGGCCGCTCATCGTCGCTTACCGAAACGGTTCTCCCGTGCGCCTGGAGCAGCTCGGGCGCGTTCTCGACGGCGTGGAAAACGACAAGATTGCGGGATGGTACAACGACCGGCGTTCGATCGTTCTGGCCGTGCAGCGCCAGCCGGGGACGAACACGGTGGAAGTGGTGGACCGCATCCGCGCCCTCCTTCCCGCGTTCAAAATGCAGATGCCGGCCTCGGTGAACCTCGACATCCTCTATGACCGCTCGGAGTCGATCCGCGAGTCGGTCCGCGAAGTCAAGTTCACGCTCTACCTGGCGCTCTGTCTGGTCGTGATGGTGATCTTCCTGTTCTTGCGCAACCTTTCCGCCACGGTCATCCCCAGCCTGGCGCTGCCCATGTCCATCGTGGGCACGTTCGCGGTGATGTACCTGCTTGACTACAGCATCGACAACCTCTCGCTGATGGCCCTCACGCTCTGCGTGGGTTTCGTCGTCGATGACGCCATCGTGATGCTGGAAAACATTGTGCGGCACGTGGAACGGGGCGAGCCGGTGCGCGAGGCGGCCTTCCGCGGCGCGCGCGAAATCAGTTTCACCATCATTTCGATGACGGTCTCGCTGGTCGCCGTCTTCATCCCCGTCCTGTTCATGGGCGGAATCCTGGGCCGGCTGCTTCAGGAATTCGCCGTGACGATTGCCGTCGCCATCCTGGTTTCGGGTCTCGTCTCGCTCAGCCTGACACCGATGCTGTGCAGCCGCTTTTTGCGCGCCGAGGGCCATCGCCGGCGCAGCGGGCTTTATCGGGCTTCCGAACGCGTCTTTGAAGGGATGCGCGCCGGATACGACCGGAGTCTCCGCGGCGTTCTGCGCCATCGTTTCGCGACGTTGATGGCTTCGTTCGTCGTTCTGGCGGTCACGATTCATCTGTTCATCGTCATGCCCAAGGGCTTCCTGCCCAGCGAAGACACGGGCCAGATCTTCGGCGTGACGGAGGCAGCGGAAGGCGTTTCGTTCCGGGAGATGGCCCGGCTCCAGCAGCAGCTCGCCGCCATCGTCCTGGCGGACCCCAACGTTGCGTCGTTCAGCTCCAGCGTGGGAGCAGGGCCGGGCGGCTCGGCGTCGAATACCGGGCGCATGTTCATCCGCCTCAAGCCGCGCACCGAGCGCCCGTTGAGCGCCGACGAGGTCATCGAGCACCTTCGTCCCAAGGTCTCGCAGGTCCCCGGGATTCGGATGTATCTCCAGAATCCGCCGCCCATCCGCATTGGCGGCCAGATGACCAAGAGCCAGTACCAGTTCACGCTGCAAAGCCCTGATACGGCCGAGCTGTACGAATATGCTCCGCGTCTCGAAGCCCGCCTGCGAGAGCTTCCGGGCCTGCAGGACGTCACCTCCGACGTCCAGATTCGCAATCCGCAGTTGATGGTGGATATCGACCGCGACCGGGCGTCGGCGCTGGGCGTGTCGCCTCAGCAGATCGAGGAGGCGCTATTTACCGCCTACGCGTCGCGGCAGGTTTCCACGATCTACGCCCCGAACAACCAGTACTTTGTCATCATGGAACTTCGGCCCGAGGACCAGGAAGACGCCTCGGCGCTTTCAAAGCTGCACATTCGCTCCACCAGCGGGTCACTCGTGCCGCTGGATACCGTGGCACGACTTCGGCGCTCGCTCGGGCCCCTCACCGTCAACCACTTCGGCCAGTTGCCCGCCGTCACCCTCTCCTTCAACCTCAAACCGGGCGTCGCGCTCGGTGATGCCGTCACGGCCGTCGAGCAGACCGCTCGCCAGACGCTGCCCGATACGATCAGCACGAGTTTCCAGGGCACCGCACAGGCGTTCGAATCATCACTCCGCGGCCTGGGCATCCTGCTGATCATGGCCATCCTGGTTATCTACGTGGTGCTGGGAATTCTGTACGAAAGCTTCATCCATCCGCTGACGATTCTTTCCGGGCTTCCCTCGGCCGGCATGGGCGCCCTGTTCACTCTGATGCTCTTCAAGATTGACCTCAACCTGTACGCCTTCGTCGGCATCATCATGCTGGTGGGAATCGTGAAGAAAAACGCCATCATGATGATTGACTTCGCCATTTCGGCGCAGCGCAACGAGGGTAAGACGCCGCTGGAGGCCATCTACAGCGGCGCGCTCGTCCGTTTCCGGCCCATCATGATGACGACGATGGCGGCGCTGATGGGCGCGCTGCCGATCGCGCTGGGTTACGGCGCGGGCGCGGAATCGCGGCGGCCGCTGGGGTTGGCGGTGGTCGGCGGGCTGGCCGTCTCCCAGGTCATCACCCTCTACATCACGCCCGTGTATTACACCTATCTCGACAGCTTCCAGCGATGGGTCCGGAGCCTCTTCGGCAAGCGCGTGGAGGAGCCGCTCGGTGAGCCGATTCCCGAACCGCTGCCCGAACTGAATGGAAAGGCTGAGGTCCTGCCGCGTGACGCCGCCCACCGCGCCTACTGAAAAGACCGGCTTGAAGGACGGCAGGCTGGCTTGGAAATTTTCGGGAAATACCCGGAAGGAAAACTGGCGGAGAGGCAGGGATTCGAACCCTGGGTGCAGTCATTCAACCGCACAACGGTTTAGCAAACCGCCGCCTTCAGCCACTCGGCCACCTCTCCGCGCGACGCGGCCGACGCGGCGTGGTGTCGGCCCGTCCATCAGACTTCTGGAAGTTTACTCGAATTTGTGCGGCTGCGCCAGCCGGCGCACGCGCCGCTCCCTAATAGAACAGGTACTTTCGCCAGCGCTCGTCGGAACTGCCCACCATGCGCATGAGCTGGCGGCTGGTGTGGAGCGTGAAGGGCCGCGGCGAGCGCAGGAGCTTGAGCCCGGCCTCCTCGGGCAGCCGGTCGCCTTTGCGGTTGTTGCAGTCGTGGCAGCAGGCGACGAGGTTGTCCCAGTCCGTGTGCCCGCCCCGCGAGCGCGGAATCACATGGTCGAGCGTCAGTTCCGACGCGGGGAAAACGCGACCGCAGAACTGGCAGGTGTTCCGGTCACGCATCAGAATGTTCTTCCGTGACAGCGCGCGGGTCTGATACGGAATCCTCCGGAACTGCGTCAGGCGGATGACCGACGGAATTCGCAGGCTGAGCCGCGTCGAATGGACGAAGGCGCCGTTCTCCTCCTCGGTCGTCGCCACACCCTTCATCACCAGGACGATGGCGCGGCGCACCGCGGTCACGTTGATGGGCTCATACGTGGCATTGAGCACCAGCACGGGCGTTTGGAGGATCCTGTGATTCGTCGCCGTCACAACCAGGTTCCGCGCGGGCCGTAACCCCGCGAACTTTTCATTATGATTAACCGGACGCGCCGCCGTCAACTGGCTCCGGGGGTGGGCCCGTGTCCGGGAACTGCGGCGTCGCGCGCGCCACTGCCAACGCCAGGACACGTTCCGCGCCGGCCCCCCGCAGCACCCGGGCGCACGCGGCGACCGTTTCGCCCGTCGTCATCACGTCGTCTATCAGGACGACGGCGCGGCCCCGCACCCGCTCCGGAGCGGCCACGGAAAACGCTCCCCGGACGTTTTCCTTGCGCGCCGCCACACTCAGGCCGGTCTGCGGCGGCGTCCGCCGGGTGCGCAACAACGCGCGAACTTCCACACCCGGCCAATTCTCTCCCGTCCTCTCGCGGACGGCCTCGTATAGTCCTTCCGCAATCCTTTCCGCCTGGTTGAATCCCCGCGCGCGCCGGCGCGAAGCGTGGAGGGGCACGGGGACGAGGACGGGCGCCTGCCCGCCTGAGTTTTCAACCACCCACGGCCAACGCTCGACGAGCAGGCGGCCGAGGCGCGGCCCGAGCCGCCTGCGCGCGCCAAACTTCATTTCGAGGATCAGAGCGCGCAAGGGGCCGGTGTAAAGCCCGTAGGCCCGCGCCGCGTCGAACCCCGGCTCCTCGGCGCGACAGTTTCCACAGAGCGTGACAGCCGATTCCTCCACCCGCCCGGAGGCCATCGGCAGGCCGCAGCGCGTGCACTCCGGCCCTGCCCACGGCTGGACTTCCGTCCAACAACGCCGGCACACGCGGAGGCTGCCGGCTACAGTCAGTTCCTGATGACAGAGGAGGCAATCAGACGGGAACAAAACCGCGAAGAAGCTTTCCGCCGCTTCGCGCAGCAAGGGGAGACGCGATCCTGGAGGTTCAGCCGAAGATGGGAAGACGCGCCGACCTTTCCGGGCGCCCGGCGCCCGCTAGAGCAGCCCTTTCTCCTGCTTTTCCTGACATTCAATGCAATGGCGCGCCCAGGGAACCGCGTCCAGCCGCTTCTGCTGGACCTCTTCGTGGCACGCCACACAGAGACCGTATCCGCCGTTCCTCATCCGTTCGAGCGCTTCGTTCACCAACGTCAGGAGGCGGCGGTGGTCGTCGCTTTGATGAAACAGAAACTCCTTGGTATAGGAGTTGGCCGCCTTGTCGGCGATATCCTGAGTGGCCTCTTCGTCGGCCTCTCGGCCGTCCTGCTCGGATTTCGAAACCAGTCGCTGCAGCTCCGCCTGCTTCTCGAGCAGCCGCTTCCGGTAAGTTTCCAGTCTCTTCTTGTCCATGACCTGCCTTATGCGCTCATTTCGGTGACGGCAAACCATAAATTTTACTGGGCGCGCATGAGGCTGTCAACTGTCAACGAAAGCGAAAGGTTCGGGACGCGCGTTTTGCTCTGCGTCAACTTTTTTGCGGGCCGCTCCAGCTCGCGTTCCGCTCGAAGTCATCGCTTCCCTTCAAGCACGAGGAGGGCGGTTTCATCGCTCGACGTTCGGTCACCACTTCACATCGGCGTAGGCGGGCCAGCCTTCCACTGAGCGCGCCGCTTTGACGGCGCGAACGACCGCTTCGGCCGTCACTTCGGCAGCAAGCGCGCCCGCTACCGAGACTCCAATTTCGGATTTTACGCGGTTCGTCGAAACCGCGAACGTGCTGTCGCCGTCGCCGTTCGTGTGGTAGGGATTGATGGCCCGCGCGGCGCCGGTGGAAGCGATCATCGCGATCTTCGAGAGCGCGGACTTCCCGAACTCAGCGTTGGTCGCCACCAGGACGAGCGTCGTGCTTCGGAATGCGGGGTCGGTGACTTCCAGCGCGGCGCGAGGCGCCGTGCGCGCCAGTTCCTTCAGCGTCGCGACGGTATCCGCCAGCCCTTTCCCGTCCGGCCGGCGCGCTCCGGCGAGAATTTTTCCCGTCCGCCAGTCCACGATGTCGCCCACGGCGTTCAGCACCACCATCGCGCCGATGACGACGTCCCCGAGGCGTAGGCTGGCCGTCCCGAGCCCGCCCTTCATCCCTCCGTAGCCTCGATCGAGCAGCATCTTCCCCACCGTGCCGCCCGCTCCGGCGCCGACATTCCCTTCCCCCACGGGGTCGGTCGAAGCGGCGAGGCATGCTTTGTAGGCAGCTTCGGCATCAGGTCGAATGTGGCCGTCGCCGACCTCGAGGTCGGCGATCACTCCGCCGACGACAAGAGGAATTCGAATCTCAGGCGTGCCCCAGTCGTGCCCGACCTTTCGCTCCTCAAGAAAGCGAACGACGCCCGGGACTGCGCCGAGACCGAAAAGCCCTCCGCCGGTGAGAAGCATGGCGTGAATGCGCTCCACCGGACTCGCCGGCTGGAGCATGACGCCCAGATGCGAGCCGGGCGCCGAACCGTCGTAATCCACCGCAGCCGTGGCCTCGGGCTCGAACAGGATGGCCGTGCAGCCCGTGGGGCGGCGCGAGTCCGTGAAATGCCCCACGCGCAGCCCGGGAACATCGGTCAGGGTACCGGAATCCTGCGCCGCCCTCTCGTTTGCCTGTCCGCTTTCGACAGCGATCCAACCGGCGGCTGCCGCCGCCAGCGATTGGCCGAATCGCCTCCTAGAAATTTCCGTCATCACATCCTCCTCGACCTTGACTGGCTGAATTCCAGGAAGATTTCGGCGGCTACTTTATGGCGGGGGTCGGTGCGGGTCAAGCGAGGAGCGACTGAACTCTCACCAGGGAACGGGATAAGTAATCCAACCGATGAGCAGGCCGATACCCATGAAAGCCCCGAAAACCTTCGCGCCGTAGATGAGCTGGTCGCGGGGCTTCTCTTTGGAGAGGACGGCGAAAACCACCGAAACAAAAAACGCAAACAACAGCATCGCGTTAAAGTGAGAAAGAGCCATCGGGAATGCAGCGATCAGTGACAGGTGACAAGTGACGACCCAGCACGACAAACCCCGGCTGGCGTAAAGTCACGGGTTGTCCTCTCGCGGTCCTTTCCTGCCCATCGCGATATCGTAGGCATCGAGAATCGTCAGCACGTTCAGCATGCCGGCGGTCACCAGGAACGCAGTCCCATAGTCGGAACTGACGAAATAGGGGTCGCCGCCCGAATAGCCGAAGAAGATCGCTGCGGGCATCGCGACTCCCACGCACATCTCGGCGAAAAAACCCAGCGTGCGCAGATACGATTCGCTGCGAAAGGAGAAGAACTGGCCCTGCATCGCCAGACCGAAAGCGAACATGCCGAGAATCGCGGCAAAAAGGACCAGCGCGCGCTTCCGGCGCCCGAGCCAAAAGTGCCCCGCGCCCGGAATCAACCACGCCGCCAGGCACAGCCGCACCAGTCCGCCCTTGGCGACTCTGGGCTCGTCAACGGTTTCTTCCTGTTCGACGACTTCTTCAGGCATCGGCTCGGGCCCGGCTTGCGCGGCCGGGCGCTGCTCCGTCTTTCTCGCGGCAGCGGACCTGAGCGCTCAGCGGATTCGCGGCGCGAGACTGTAAACTCTGCAAACTAACATAACTCCTCAGGAAACGGCAAGGAGGGGAACGAGCGCCTGCTGGACCTCGCCCGTCACGCGCGCGTCGTGTTCCTCGACGAAGACGTTCACTTCGCTGCGGACGCCGAACTCGGGCAGATAGATTCCCGGCTCGATCGAGAAGCAGGTGGAAGGCAGCACTCGGCGGTCGTCGCGTGTTTCGTAGTTGTCCATGTTCGCGCCGTTGCCGTGAACCTCTTCGCCGATCGAATGTCCGGTCCGGTGGAAGAAATAATCGCCGTAGCCGCGCCGCGTGATGACGCCGCGCGCCGCGTCGTCCACCTGATATCCGCGCAGCGGGCGTCCCTCGCGCATCGCGCGCCGGACCACGTCAATCGCCGCGTCGCGCGCTTCGCGAACCACGGCGAAGATTTCCGCATAGCGCTCAGGAACTGTCTCTCCGACAAAGCCCATCCAGGTCACGTCGAAGTAAACCGCGCCCGGCCGGTGACGCTTGCCCCAGACGTCGAGAAGCACCAGGTCCCCCTGGCGAATCGGGCGCGCCGTCTCCCGCCTCGGCGAATAGTGCGGGTCCGAAGTGTTTTCGTTCACGGCCACGAGCGGTGCGTCATCAGCAACTAGGCCGTGCGATTCGAACATCCTGACGATTTCCTGTTGGAGGTCGTACTCGCCCAACGGTTTTGAAGCGCGTACCGCCTCGCGAATCATGCCGAAAGCCGCGTGGATCATCGCGTGAACGCTCTGACCCGCTTCCAGGTGCGATTCGAGCTGCGCCGGGCTCCAGCGCGCCTCAAACTGCTGCACCAGGTCGGCGGAGGAGAGGACTTCAATCCCCAGACCGCGGACCAGCTCGACCGTTCCCGCATCCACCAGGTCAACGTAAGGAATGTCGTTGAGCGGCGAGTACTGCATCGCCAGGTTCCTTTTCCCCGCCATCAGCAGGCGGAGACCTTCGCGCTGTTCCTGCCAGGACGAATACTCCATCGACGCGCCCGGCAGACTTTCGAGCGAGCCACGCTCGATGCGGTGCACGAGTTTTTGCGGCTCTCCTTCGGCCGGGATGAGGTAGTACCACCGCCGGGTGCACATCTTCCGGGGAAGTCCCAGGACGCGATAGGCAATCGGGTCGCGATGATGATGGTCGTAAAACAACCAGCCGTCGAGCTGCGCGTCGCGCAGCGCACGCTGAATCTGCTCCAGGTCCACGTCTTCCGCTCCTTCGCTGGTTCCGGATTGTGCCGCCGCACGGCGTGAAAGCGCACGACGCCTGCCTAACGCAACAGGGCTACGACGAGTGCCACGACGGAAATGCCAATCGCAACGGCGACGCCGCCAGCAAGCATTCGAAACGACCGCTGGACCGCGCCAAGCACCTGGGTCAACTCGTCCATTCGCGCCAGCATCTCCTCGTGAATCTTCGTGAGCCTGACCACCTGGGTCTCCAGCGCCGCCAGGCGCTGCGGAGCTTCCGCCTGGGCCGTCGCCTTTTGCTCTTTCTTGAGCTGATTCACGCCCTGGGCGAGCTCCTTGAGCACCGGACCCGCCGTCACGATAAATCGGGCAATCTGAAACCAGGGTAACGGCATCGCTCCCTCTCGCGCGTGGACGCGCCTTCCCATTCTATCGGAAAAACGGCCGCCACTGTTCCTCGCGCGGCGGCGGCGTGAGCAGGCTGACGGCGATGAGGCCGGCGAGCGAGGCCCCGAGGGCGGGAAAGATCATCGGCACCAGGGGGTCCAGCGAAAACACTTTCCAGATGACGGCCACGGCGGTGCCCGCCGCAATCGAGCTGATGCCGCCCGCTGTCGTGGCGCGTTTCCAGAAAAAGGCCGCCACCACCACCGGCGTAATGCCCACGCCGTACACGTTGTAGGCATAGACCGCCATCGCCAGGATGGATTCCTGAAAACTCTGAGCCAGCGCCAGCAGGCCCAGGAGTACCACGACGAGCCGCGAAACCCTGACCAGAGTCGCGTCCGTGGCGTTCGGGAAGAAGACATGGCGCAGCACATCGTGCACGACGTTGGTGGCAGGAGAAAAGAGATAGTTGTTTCCCGTCGATACCACCTGGGCGAACACCGAAGCGAGGAAAACCGCCCCCACAATGGGAATCACCCCGTGACGAGAGAGGTAAGGAATGATGCCCCAGGCGGGAAGCGCGCCCGATTCGATTTCGCCGCGCGCCATGATGCCGCCGATCATCGCCAGCAGCACGATGACCGTCTCGAGAAAAAGCGTCCCGACGATCCATCCCAGCACGGAAATACGCGCATCGCGCTCCGTGCGCGCGGAGACGAATTTCTGGTAGGAACTCTGGTTTCCCACCATGAGCGTAAAGGTGGGAAGAAAATAGCCGAACGCTTCGAGCCAGGTCATTCCACCCAGCAACGTGAAGTGGCTCGCGGGGAGCGCGGCGTGGACTCCGTTCCAGCCGCCCGCGCCCGCCAGCGCCATCGGAAAGATGACCAACGCTCCGAGCGTGACCATGACCCCGATCAGCAGGTCTGTGTAGGCGACTGACGACATTCCGGCAAGCGCCGTGAAGATGATTACAAACACCGCGACGATAACCGTCCCGGCGCGCTCCTCAATCCCGAAAGCAAGGTTCAGGATTCGCCCGCCGCCGCGAAACTGGTAACTCACAATCGCCGTAAACGAAACGATGATGCAGAGCGTGCCGAAGGTGCGCGCGAGCGGCCCGTAGCGTGTCTCGAGCAAGTCCGGCACCGTGTAGCGCGCGAACGCCCGGGCGCGCCCGGCAATGAAATAGACGACAATCAGGCCCGCCCAGCCGCCCGCCGGCAGCCACAGCGACGCCAGACCTTCGCGGTAGGCGAACTCCGCCCCGCCGAACAGGCTCCCCGCCCCGATCCAGGCGCACAGCAGAGTGAATATCAGAACCGCCGGCGAAAGCTGTCGGCCGGCCACCATGAAGTCGGCGTGCGTGCGCAGCTTCACTGTGCGACCCACGCTGATCGCGAGCAACGCCACAACGGTTGCGATCACGACGGCGCCGTAAATCATCTCATCGTCCCCCCGGCAAGCGGCCAGAAGATGACAGCCGGGAACACAATCACCATGGCGATGACGATCGCGCGCTCAGCCTCCCGCACGGCCGGCGAGTCGTCGGAGTTCAGCCACCGTTTCTTCCGCCGACCGGCCGGTGATGCGAATGCGTTTTCGCCTGGCGTGCAGGCCGGAAAGGATGACCACGCAGGCTTGGGGCAATCGCAGCGCGCGCGCCAGGAAACGGACGCAGGCCTCGTTCGCCTCGCCTTCCGCCGGTGGAGCATGCACCTCGAGCCGGATTTCGCCTGAAGCATCCCACCTCAGCCGCTCGCGTGCCGCGCGCGGCTTGACCCGCAGCCAGAAGCTGACGCTCGCGCCTTCGATCTGAAACGCCGTCGTCCGCGACTCGGCGACAGTGGGCTTTCGTTTCGGAGTGGCCATGTTGGCGTGGGAAAGAAGCCTTCAGCGCTCAGCGCTCAGCTTTCAGCCGCTGGAACCCATAATTCAGGATTCATCATTCAGCATTGCCGGTCAACTCCTGGCCAATCCTCTTCCGAGCATTCATCGTCGGTTCAGGGCCGCGGACCAAAGATGGCCGTCCCCACTCGAATCATCGTGGCGCCTTCTTCAATCGCCACTTCGAAATCGTGGCTCATGCCCATGGAGAGTTCCCGCATCGTCACGCCTTGGATTCGTGCCTGCTCGATCCGGCGTGCGATTTCGCGGAGGCGCCGAAAGTAGGGCCGGACTTGTTCCGGGTCGTCGAGAAACGGCGGAATTGCCATCAGCCCGCGCACTTCGAGCGACGACAACCCGCCGATTTGTTCGGCGAGCACGAGCACTTCCGCTTCCGGCACGCCGCCTTTACTGGACTCGCCGCCCAGGTTGACTTCGAGCAACACGGGCAAACGGTCGCCGGCGCGCGCGGCGGCCTGATGGAGTTTTTCGGCCAGGCGAAAGGAATCGACCGAATGGATCCAGTGGAAGAGCTCGCGCGCCAATTTCGCCTTATTGGTCTGGAGGTGTCCAATCATGTGCCAGGTCGCCGTGAGGTCAGACAGTCGCGGCCGTTTGGCCTTGGCTTCCTGGACGCGGTTTTCCCCGAACTCGCGCAGCCCGGCCTCAAACGCCGCGCGAATGCGCTCAGCCGGAACCGTTTTCGTGACGGCGATCAGCCTCACTTCCTCCTCACGCCGCCCGGCGCGCCGGCAGGCCGCGACGATGCGTTCGCGAACGCGAGTGATGTTTTCTCGAATCAGATCTCCCACGGCTGCGGCATTCTACCATGCGGAGGCTCCGTCGCTTGTTCGCGCAAAGAGGGTAATGCTACGATGCTCGGCTTGAACGTCGTTCACGGACTGGCGCGCCGGCAGCCGACTCAGGACGGAAAAACTTGAAGCGCGGCTTATTCATTACGCTGGAAGGAATCGATGGCACGGGCAAGAGCACGCAGTCCCGGCTGCTGGTGCGGCATTTGCGGTTTCAAGGTCTGAAGGTGGTGGCGACGCGCGAGCCGGGCGGAACGCGCGTGGGCGAGCGCGTGCGGCAGATCCTGCTCGCTTCGAGCACGGTGGCACTCGATCCACTGGCCGAGTTGGCGCTGATGTACGCCGCGCGGGCGCAGCATCTGGAGGAAGTCGTCCGCCCGGCGCTCGCCCGCGGAGCGATTGTCTTGAGCGACCGCTTCAACGACGCCTCGTTTGCGTATCAGGGTTTTGGCAGGAAACTGGGAGTTGATGCCGTCCGGGCATTTGACCGCGCGGTCTGCGGCAAAACGCAGCCGGACCTGACGATCCTGCTCGATCTCGACCCGCGCGCGGCGCTCGGCCGCGCGCGCGGGCGGGAGGCCCGGCGGAAATCCCAGCGGAGCCGCTTCGAACTGGAAGGGCTGAAATTTCAGCAGCGAGTCCGGGCCGGCTATCTGGCGATCGCGCGCCGCGACCCCCGCCGCGTTAAAGTCGTGCGCGCGGACCGCAACGTTTCCGAAGTCCAGGCAGAGATTCAAAAAGTCGTGGAAAGATTTCTCCGGACCCGGGGGCGACGCCAGGCCTGAGCATCGCAAACGGATGGGATTCAACACTTTTCTCGGCAACCCGAAGGCCGTTGAGATGCTGCGCGACCTGCTGCGTGCTGATCGCCTGCCCGGCGCGCTGCTCCTGACCGGGCCGGAGGGCGTCGGCAAGAAAACGCTGGCGCTGATGCTGGCGCGGGCGCTCAACTGCGAGCGGGCGAGCGACGATTTCTGCGGCGAGTGCCGCGCCTGCAAGAAATCCGAGGAGATGATCCGCGCGGCCCGCGAAGACCTGGAACGCCGCCGCGAAATCAAAGACGCCCAGCGGCGCGTGGACGGCCTCGTCTATTTTGACGTCCAGCTCATCGAGCCCATTACGCGTTTCATCCTCATCGAGCAAATCCGCCAGCTTCGCCAAATCGCCTACACTCGACCCTTCGAACTTCGCCGGCGTGTTTTCGTCGTGGACTCGGCCCAGGCCGTTCACTGGCAGGCCGTAGACCTGCTGCTCAAAGTTCTCGAAGAGCCTCCCGCGACGACCACCTTGATTCTGGTGTGTCCCAACGCGTTTGAACTGCGACCAACCCTCCGCTCGCGCTGCCTGCGGATCGCGTTTGCGCCCGTCGAGCAATCCGTGATCGAAAGGGTCATCGAAGAAGAAGGCAAAGTCGGGAAGGCGCAACGGGGGCTGGCGGCCCGCGTGGCCGCGGGGAGCGTGGCTCGTGCCCGGACCTTCGACGCCGGCGAATACCAGCGCCGTCGCAAGCCCTGGCTGGATTTTCTCGAAGTAGTCGCGCGGCGCGCCCCCTCGCCCGGAGACTGGAAGACGCTGTTCGATTCGACTCGCGCGCTCGGCGAAAAGCGCGACGAGTTGGCGGAAACGCTGCGCATTGGACTGTCACTCCTTCGCGACCTGGCTCTGGCCCTGGAAGGCGGACCGGAACGTGAAACCGTCAACGTGGACGTGGCAGACCGCCTGAAGGCCTGGGCTTCCGCGCTGGGCTATGCGGGCATCGAGCGGTTGAAAAGCGGCCTCGATCAGGCCTACCGACTCCAGTCCCGCAACATCAACCCCCAGCTCAACCTCGACTCGCTGGCACTGGAAACCATCGCGCGGCAGGACGAACCGGCGCGCTGAGGGCGCCGAGCCCACCCGGGCCCCCGGGCGCGACGAAAAATCGGCGGGTCAACCCGCCCTTTTTCCGTTTCCTTGCATCCAAACACCAGAGGCTCCCCGGAACCTGGCAGGACCGGACAGCAAGCCCTCCCGGAAAACTCAGCCCCGGCCCTTCCGGGTGGTCCGGGACAATTGCGGCGGCGTCACAGGCTGTGATAGACTGCCCTCAGCATCAGCCTGCTATCTCGCCCGCTGCATTGTTCTCGCACTGAGGCGGGCCGCCCTGAGAGCGTCCGACCGGTCAAAGCAAGGACGCCGAGCGCCCGTGAGGCCTGTTGACCATCCGGCCTGAACCGGCGGGATACAAGGAGCGTGGAAAGGTGAATCGAAAACTTATCCGACCGTCGCTTTCGGAAATCCAGGACCAGATGGGCTCCCGCGTCCAGCGGAAGAAGCCGGCGCCGCCCGAACAGACGAGCGCCGAGTGCTTTTACTACGTCAAGCAGATGCAGGCGCGGACACCCATGGTCGTAGTACTGGAAGGTGGCGAAATTATCCGAGGCGTCATCGAGTGGTATGACAGAAACTGCATCAAGGTGCATCGCGGAAACGAGCCAAACCTGCTGATCATGAAGTCTTCGGTCCGGTATATGTATAAGGACCCCGCCGCCGACGGCGGCAACGGCGACCGTTACCCCGGAGGCGACAACGACTGAGCTCCCGAAGCCGCCCCATGCATCGCGCTCGAACGCGAGAGGGGAGATGTGTCGATAGCCCTTCCCTCGCCTCGCGGAGCCAATCAGTTTGACCGTCGGAGTACAAACTATGCGTCGGAACTTCCCAAATCAAGCACGGCGTGAGCCTTCCGCAAGATCGGCCGGCTCCGCGCGCAGCCTTTTTCCCGGAATTCCCCCCCTCGTTGGCCAAGTCCTGCTCGCTTTGGGGCTAACGGCCCTGCTGGCTGTTCCCGCCCGGTCCCAGGACGAGCGGAGCACGCGCGCGCCGGACGTGGGCCGCGTCGGCGGCACGTCACGTCTCGCCTTCAGCGGTGTGGTGACCACGGTGGACCTGGACAAGAAGGTGCTTCACGTGGACACCGTCGAAGGAACCTTTACGGAAATCTTTCCGCTCAAAAAAGGTTTTGAGGTCAGCTCCGCCCGGGGCGGCCGCATGAAAGTGGAAGAGCTGAAGCCCGGAATGAACGTAATCGTCTACTACCAGCAGAGGCGCGGCCGGCGCAACGTGACCGAAATCATGGTAATCGGAACCGCATCGTCCGAAACCGAGAAGAAAGACAAGGACAAAGAAGAGAAGAAGTCGGACTCCTGACCGGCTCCCGACCGCCCGCACTGTCATGAAAATCGGTATTACCTGTTACCCGACGTACGGCGGCAGCGGGGTGGTCGCCACCGAGCTGGGCCTCGAGCTGGCCGCGCGCGGCCACGAAATCCATTTCATCAGCTACGCGATGCCCGTGCGCATTACCGAAGCGCGCGACCGCATCCACTTCCACGAAGTGGAGGTGATGAACTATCCCCTCTTCGATCATCCGCCGTACACGCTGGCGCTCGCTTCAATGATGTATAACGTCTCGGCCCACGAGTCGCTCGACCTGCTCCACGTCCACTACGCCATCCCCCACTCGGTGAGCGCCTACCTCGCGCGCGCCATGCGGGCGCCGAACCGGCTCCCCCTGGTCACCACGTTGCACGGCACCGACGTCACCCTGGTCGGCATGGACCGCTCTTATCTTCCCATCACGCGCTTTTCGATCGAACAAAGCGACGCGGTGACGGCCATTTCCGACTATCTTCGCGGCGTGACGCTGCGCGAGTTCGAAGTGAAACGGTCGGTGGAAGTCATCCACAATTTCGTTAATTGCGACGTCTTCCGTCCGGCCGACGGCGCCTCGCGGCGCAGTGAGTTCGCTCCGCGCGGCGAAAAAGTTCTCGTGCACCTTTCCAACTTCCGTCCCGTCAAGCGCGTCACGGACGTGGTGGAAATCTTCGCCCGTGTGCGCAAAGAAATTCCCGCCAAACTGGTCATGATCGGGGATGGGCCCGAACGCGCCTCCGCTGAGTGGACAGCGCGAGAGCGCGGCCTCAGCAAGGACGTTTTCTTCCTGGGAAAGCAGAACCAGGTGGCGGAGCTGCTCAACTCGGCCGACGTGCTGCTCCTGCCGAGCGACCTCGAATCGTTCGGACTGGCGGCGCTCGAGGCGATGGCTTCGGGCGTTCCCGTCGTCTGCTCGCGGGTGGGCGGTCTGCCTGAAGTGGTGACGGACGGCGTGGAGGGTTTTCTGGTCCCGGCGCGAGACGTCGACACCATGGCGCGGCGCGCACTCGATCTTCTTACCGACAGCGACCTTCACCAGCAGATGGCCCGCGCGGCCCGCCAGCGAGCCCTGAGCCAGTTTTGTACTACCAAGATAATCCCGCAGTACGAGGCGCTCTACCGCCAGGTCGTCGGCAACCAGTAGCGTGAGTCGCCCGGCAGGGATCGGGCACGGGATCTACCGACGGCCGGCACTGGTCAGCATCGCTTCGCGCGTGGCCTTGAACTCCGTCCCGAGATTCCATTCCGGCCACCGCTCCGCGTCGGCCACGCGATAACCAACAGAGAACAGCAGCCGCAGGTCCTCAGCAAATCCGCTCAAGTCCCAGTCGTGTTTCACCTCGTCGGAGGGTTTGTGGTAGTCCTCAGCGGTATAGCGCTGGCGACGTTCGAGTCCCCAGCCCTGCGGCTTGTCCACGTATTCGACGGGCGCGTAGGGATAAAGCGCAGGGACACCTTTTTTCGCGAAGTTGAAGTGGTCCGACCGGTAGTAGTAACCCTTCTCAGGCTCGGGGTCGGGCGCGGCCACTCTTCCTTGCTCGACCGTGACTGCTCGCACATAGTCATCCAGAGTCGAGTTGCCGAGTCCGATGATCACGAGGTCGCGCGTCCGGCCCCAGACGTTCGGCGCATCCATGTTAATGACTGCCACGGTGCGCTCGAGCGGATAGAGCGGGTTCTCGCAGTAAAATTCGGAGCCGAGCAAGCCCTGCTCCTCCGCCGTGACCGCGAGAAACAGAACGCTCCGTTTCGGCTGGGGATTCACATGCTTCATGGCGCGCGCGAGTTCGAGCAGGCCGGCCGTACCCGCGGCGTTGTCTCGCGCGCCGTTGTAGATGTCGTCGCCGGCTACCGCGGGACCGCGTCCAAGATGGTCCCAATGCGCCATGTAGATGACGTACTCGTCTCGAAGCGCCGGGTCCGCCCCTTGCAGGCGCGCGACAACGTTCTGCGAGTTGATGCGCCGTGTTTTGTTCCGGATGGAGGCCGTGGCGTTCACGCCGAGCGGCACCGGTTTGAACGAGCGCTCGACCGCGGCCTTCTTGAGCGCATCAAAGTCCTGTCCCGCCGCCGAGAACAATTCCCGGGCCTTTTCGAGCGTGATCCACCCGTTCACGGCGGTATAACGCGATGCTCCCTCTGGCGGCGGCAGGCTGAACTGCTCGCCTGACCAACTGTTTTCCACTACCGCCCAGGGATAGCCCGCAGGCTCCGTCTCGTGCACGATCAGGCATCCGGCGGCGCCCTTGGCTTGGGCGATTTCGTACTTGTAGGTCCAGCGCCCGTAGTACGTCATCGCCTTGCCGCCAAAAACCCGCTCGTCGGGAACGGGCGGATCGTTAACGAGTATGACGAGCACTTTGCCGCGCACGTCGGCGCCCTTGTAGTCGTCCCAGTCGAATTCAGGCGCCACCACGCCGTATCCGACAAAGACCATTTCCGCATCCACCTTCGTTCCACGCTCCGGCTGCGCGCTATTCGCGACGAAATCGGCTCCGTAACGGAGCGGTATGGCCGCCGCGCCTCGCTTGCGAAAAACGAGCGTGGGCGCGGGGTCGGGCGTGGTGCCGACGAGCGGGACTTTCTGCACGTAGGTGCCGTCGGGGTTTCCGGGCTCCAGGCCCAGCTTCTTGAACTGCTCTTCCAGGAAGCGCACGGTGAGTTCTTCGCCGCGCGATCCCGGCGCGCGGCCCTCAAATTCGTCGGAGGCGAGCACCTTCGTGTTCTCGAGCAGGCTCTCGGAAGAAATGTGCGTCCACGCGTCGAGTTCGGGCTGCGGCGTTGCCGGCGGTGTTTCTTCGGTCGGCGTGCACGACGGGCCGGCGGCCAGCAGCAACGCCGCCAGCACCCCCAAAGACTTCATCAAATCTCTATTCCGCTGGTTCCTTCTCATTGGACTTCCTCCAGGAATTCGGCAACCGCTTTTCGATAGAGGTCCGGCTGGTGATTAAAACCTTCGCCGTGCCGCCGGCCGGGCAGAACAACAAGGCTGGACTTCGGGCTCGCGGCGCGGGCGCGCAGGCGATGGGCAATTTCCGGCGGCATCCGCCGGTCACCCTCTACGGCAACGAACAGAATCGGGCGGGGGCCGATACGTTCCACCGCTTTTTCCAAATCAAAGTCTTTCGGCCGGAATCCGCCGCGCCACGCCGACCAGTAAATGATCTCGTCGCCGACGGGGAACGTCGGAAGGATCGGCACGAAAAGGCGCATGTGATGTTTGATGGTATGCGAGAACGAGAGGAAAGAACTGTCGGCGATCACTGCGGCGACGTCTTCGGAATCGGCCGCCGCCATCAGCGCCGCTGCGGCGCCCATGGAAACGCCCCAGACGGCGACGGGCCGCTCCGCTTCGGTCTCGTCGAGAGCGTAGCGGACGGCAGCCAGAACATCCAGGCGCTCCTGGTAACCGAGCGTCGTCAAGCCGCCGCCGCTTTGTCCCGCGTGGCGGAAATCGAATAACAGCCCGTGATATCCGAGCTCGTGGCCGAACCGGGCGCGGGACAACATCTCGGCGCGCGAGCGGTTCAGCCCGTGACAGTAAATGATCGTTCCGCGGGCCTCGCCCGTCGCCGGAATGAACCATCCGCGCAGCGGAATGCCGTCGGGAGAATTGAACGCCACCCAGCGAAATTCCAGCCCGAAGGTCTGCGGCGTCTTGCCCAGATTCGGGTCCGGGTAGGTGAAGCGTCCGCGCGTAATCAGGTGCGTGAAAAACCAGGGCACAACGCCGAAGAAAAAGACCGCCCCCAAGACGGCGAGCACGAGCAAGACGCGGCGCGTCACCTGCCAGAGTCGAGCGCGAGTCATCGCTCGCCCTCGCGCGCGGCCTGAGGTTCAGCGATGTGCGTGGCGAGAAGGAGGGCGACGAGCGCCGTCATCGCGGCCGCCAGGGCCGTGACCGCGAAATATCCGTGGCGCTGGTAAAGCAACCCTCCGGCCAGGACCACTAACCCGATTCCCATCTGGGAGGAGATATTCCGCAGCGCGATGAACGCTCCGCGGCGGCGGCCGGGGACGAGTTCCGTCATCAGCGCCGTCAGCGGCCCCTGGCGAAAGGCCGCCGCCAACGCGATGAAGCCGAACAAGACGAGCAGCCCGCCTCCCCACGGAACAAAAGGAAGAAGCAGAAGGCCGGCAGCCATCAGGGCGTTGCTGGCAATCGAAACGCCGCGCTTGCCATAATGGTCAGAGAGCCATCCGCCCAGCGGCGCGCCGACAATGGCCACGAGTCCGCCCAGCATGAAAACCCAACCGATGGTGCGCGTCGCGACGCCAAACTGCGCATGCAGCCATTCGCCGATATAAGTGAGAAACCCTACCAGGCCCGCCGAAACAAGGAAGGCGATGACGAGCGCCGCGACCGTATCCCGTCGGGCGAGAAAGCCGCGAAACGCGCGCGCCGTAACGGCGAATCCGTATTCGGAAGACTCGTGTTCGGTCGAAGGTTTGGGCAGCGTCAGCGTCGCGAGGCTCGCCAGGACCGCGAGCAACGCGAAGCCCAGAAAGGCCGTGCGCCATCCGAAGCGGTCAGCGAGTTGGGCGGCCGCAGGGACCCCAAGAATGGGCGCGGCGAAATAGGCAGAGGAGACCAGGCCGATGGCGCGGCCGCGGATTGAATAGTCGAACCAGTCGCCCGCGTAGGCGATGGCACAAGTCGAAATCGTCCCGGCGCCGAGGCCCGTGAGGGCGCGCGCCGCGAGCAGTTGCGAAAACGTCTCGCTGCGAAAAGCCAGCCAGGAAGCGAAAGCGAATACCAGCACGCCGCCGAGAAGAAACCGCCGGCGACCGTAATGGTCTGAAAGCGAACCGGCGAGGAATGCTGCCACGGCCGCGGCGACCGCGTAGAACGTGACGAGCAAGCCCGCAGTCCCCACACTGATTTCAAAAGAGCGGACAAGGGAAGGCAGGAGGGCGGCGATCACCTGATTGTCCGCCACCCCGAGGAAGAGCAGAAGGAACAGACTGGCGACCACCAGCAAATCCAATCGGAATCCTCCCAGGCCATTCGCCGGACGGTTCGCGCTGGACGACCCCGCAACGCGGCGCGGGGCGGTGGAGCTCCCGCCCGGACCGGGCCTACTCTTTCGCGAAGTGGTGGAGGTGGAGTTTGGCGGCGGCCTTATCCGACATGTCCACGACGCTCGCCGCGGCGATGCCGACCGCGACCACCAGCGCGTCGCTGATTTCCTGCTTCGTCACGCCGAGTTCGAGCGCCTTCCTGATGTGTCCCTCGAGACAGCCCTCACATTTGACCGCCGCGGAAACTCCGATCGCGATCAGTTCCTTGGTCTTCAAATCGAGGGCGGTCGGCGTGAAATACGTCTCTTTATAAAAAGATTTGTAGATGTTCCGAAACCTCGGCTCGATCATGCTCATCGAGCCGGGCGTGGTTTTCTCCAACCCGCTCTGCTTCTTTTCCATGCTGAGTTTCCGCTCCTCTGGAGAATCGAATCGAGGGCTTCGGCCTGCCCTTGGCCGCGGATTCCCCCGCATCCGCAAACTCCCGATACTAGCACAGTTTGAGGAAGCACAAATCGCTGAGAAGGCCCGCCGCGCGGACTTCCTGAGGATTCCCGAGGTCTGGCGGAGCGTCAAAAGAAGACGCGGTTCAGCGGGGCGTCTGGGCGGCCTCAACGGGCGCGGAGCTTTCCGCGGCGGTCACTTCCGGGATCTCCACGCGGATCGCGGTGCCCTCTCCCGGCCGGCTTTCGATGCGCAAAGCGTAATCCTGGCCGTAAAGCACTCGAAGCCTTTCACGGACGTTGCTCATGCCGATGCCGGAGTCGTACACGTCGGCGACGCGCTCTTCCGGAATGCCCACGCCGTCGTCTCGAACTTCCACAAACAGCCGGCCCTGGTTGCGCCAGGAGCGCAGCGTAATCGTTCCGCCCTCGATCTTGGGCGCGATGCCGTGCCGGATCGCGTTCTCCACCAGCGGCTGGAGAATCATGCTCGGCACGATGCTGTCGAGCGTTTCCGGGTCAATCTCCTTGCGGACCTGAAGCTTTTCGCGGCCGAAACGGACCTCTTCAATCGCCAGGTAATCGTCCACGAAATCGAGCTCTTGCTTGAGAGGGAGGAAGTGCACCTGCGTCTTCAGCCGGCGGCGAAGGATGTTGGAGAGCTTGAGCACCACGGTCCGCGCTGTGTCCGGGTCGAAGCGGATGAGCGACGAGACCGTGTTCAGCGTGTTAAAGAGGAAGTGAGGGTTAATCTGGCTGATGAGCGCGTCCATGCGCGCCTGCATCAGCAGGCGTTCCTGTATTTCCAGCTTGCGCTCGATGCGCGTGTTGTTCCAGATGCGCAGCGGCAGGCCGACGCCGATCACCGTGCCCAGAACGATAAGCACCTTGGCCCACCAGATCGAGGAATCAAGATAGAAAAGCCGATGCGGCGCCATGTGACCGATGGTGATGCGCGTGATTTCGAGCACGACGCAGATGAGGAAGAAAAGCACCTGCCAGTCCATGGCCGGATGCTTGAAGCGCTGCTTGATGGACCGGTACAGACTGAGGTCAATGAAGGGCGAAAACTTCCAGACTTCTTCTTTGTCGGGGCAGACCCAGCGGGCCGACCCGGCCACCACCGCATAAAGAACCGCGAGCAGCGGAGCCAGGAATTCGTTGCCGATCAGCACCGCGGGCAGGCTGACCATCATGGCCACGACCAAGCCGACGATGGTGCCGCCCAACAGCGCCGCCACGACCGTGATTTCGAGACTCAGGTCGGCGCCCTGGTAACGCGCCAGGAGCCGCGCCATGACGCCCAGCATGAAGGGAACACCCAGGAAGGCCGCGAACTGGAGCTTCTGCCGCGGCGACCTCATTTCGATAAAGATCAGGCTTTTGAACAATCCGAAGCGGGCGATGATGCTGGCGAAGGAAGCAATCACACCCAGCTTGATGAGCAGGGTGACGAGAATCAGAACCGGCGATTCGCTGAGCGCGGGATTCATAGAGGAAAGCTTCCGCTCACGGGAGGCGCGCTCCGACTCCAGCGTTGCCCCCGCCCACAAAGTGTACCACCTCGAGTCGGTCTCCCGCCTGAATCGCTGTCTTCGGCCAGAGATTGCGTGGGACGATGGCTTGGTTGAGTTCGACGGCGACGCGGTCAGCGGGGATCTCGAGCCATGCGAGCAGCGAAGCCAGCGTCGAGCCCTCCGGAACCTCGCGGGGCTGTCCGTTCAGTTGAATCGTAATCAAATTCACCCCGGGGCTATCTGGTCGTGGCGGCGGGAGGCGCGGCCGGAGCCGGCGGACCGATTTCCCCGGCGCGGATCCGCGCGATTACTTGACGGTGCTGGTCTTCGAGCAGACGTTTCAATTTTTCGTCGGTAAAGTCGGGGGCGTTCATGAAGTCCTGATAGGAGGTCTTCCGCGAGTGGATGACGGCTCCGCGCATGTACACCGTGGTCTCGATGGCGAAATCTTTGCGCGGTTCAGTTTGAATGTGAAAGACCACGCCGTTATGCTTGATGTCGGTGTTAAAGCCTGTCACCATGCGATGTGCCCCGGCCCTCGGCGGGGCTTTTCTGCACGTACTGGAGGCAGATGGTAGCGAGTCCACGGGCCGCAGGCAAGAAAAAACTTGACACCCTTCGGGGGCGGTTAATATAGTGAGGGTTTTGATAGCTCTGTCCCGGAATCATCTGTAACACGTTGAAATGGCTGGAGATTACCTCCCCATCCTGATTCACGCGGGGGCCGTAGTGCTGATTGGCACGGCCCTGGTGGTTCTCTCGGTCCTGGTCGGCGTCAAGCGGCCCTCGCGCGAGAAATCTTCCCCTTACGAATGCGGTATTCCACCGGTCGGAGACGCGCGGGAACGCTTCTCGATCAGTTTCTATCTGGTCGGGATGCTCTTCATCCTATTCGATGTGGAGGTCGCCTTCCTCTATCCCTGGGCGGTGGTCTTCCGGGAACTCGCGTGGTATGGCTTCTGGCTGATGTTCGTTTACATCGCCGTCCTGCTGGCGGGGTTCATCTACGTCTGGAAGAAGGGCGGGCTGGAGTGGAGCCGTTAGCGCCGCTGAGCTGCTGACCGCGGCGAAAAGGCTGGAGCGATGTCGGCTGAGATCGAATCCAATCCGGTCCTCAAGCGCCTGCGCGAGTTCGATCCCTCCGTCGTCGAGGAAACGCGCGAGTTCCGCGGCGAGTTGACGATTTACGTGCCGGCCGACCGCCTGCTCCGCGCCTGCGGATTCCTTCGCGACGCGCCCGACCTCGAGTTCAGTTACCTTTCCGACGTCACCGCGGTGGACCACTATCCGAACGAGCCGCGCTTCGAGGCCGTGTATCACCTGCTTTCGCTGCGCCTCAACCGGCGGCTGCGCTTGAAGGCCCGCCTGTCGGGAGAAAATCCCCGCGTCGCATCGCTCGTGCCCGTCTGGCCGGCCGCGAACGCCTTCGAGCGGGAAGTGTTCGACCTTTTCGGAATTTTCTTCGAGGGCCATCCCTTCCTCCGCCGGATTCTGATGCCGGAAGATTGGGAAGGCCATCCGCTTCGCAAGGACTATCCAACCGAGGGATACCGCTGAATGCCCATCACCCTCGAAAAAATCCCGGGCAGGCAGGAGCGGATCATCCTGAACATGGGCCCGCAGCACCCCTCCACGCACGGGGTGCTGCGCGTGGTTCTCGAGCTGGAGGGCGAAACCGTCACGCGCGCCACTTACGACATCGGCTACGTCCACACCGGGTTCGAAAAGTCCTTCGAAAAGCTCACGTACTCCCAGGACATCACGCTCACGGACCGGATGGACTACCTCGCGCCGCTTTCGAACAATCTCGGCTTCTGCCTGGCGGTTGAAAAGTTGCTGGGACTGGAAATTCCTCCGCGCGCGCAGTGGATTCGCGTCATCCTCACGGAATTTACGCGGATTCAGAGCCATCTGGTTTTTCTCGGGACGCACGCCATCGAACTCGGCGCGATGTCCGTCTTCCTCTACTGTTTCCGCGAACGTGAGGAAATCCTGCGCCTTTTCGAAATGGTCTCCGGCCAGCGGATGATGACCAGCTATTTCCGCATCGGCGGGCTGGCGCTCGAGCCGCCGCTCGGCTGGATGAAGCGCGTCGAGCGCCTGTTGCAGCTCCTTCCCGAACGCATCGACGAATACGAAGACCTCCTGACGAAGAACCCGATCTGGCTGCGACGCACCGTGGGGATTGCGCCGATTTCGGCTGAACTCGCCCTGGCGATGGCCCTCTCGGGCCCGTCGCTGCGCGCTTCGGGCGTCAACTGGGATATCCGCAAGCTCCAGCCCTATTCAAGCTACGACCAGTTCGAGTTCGACGTTCCGGTGCTCAAGGAAGGCGACGTGTACGCGCGCTATCTCGTGCGCATGCAGGAAATGCGCCAGTCGCTGCGCATCATCCGCCAGGCGATGGACGGCCTGCCGGAAGGCCCGGTCAAGGCCAAGGCACCCCACATTGTGCCGCCCGAGCGCGAGGAGATGAAGACTTCCATCGAGGCGCTGATCTACCACTTCAAGATTTTCACGGAGGGTTTTCACCCGCCCGTCGGCGAGGTGTACCAGACGATTGAGTCGCCGCGCGGAGAA
>CAZKXX010000034.1:0-34479 GCA_964556705.1 uncultured Acidobacteriota bacterium | reverse complement strand
CTCCGGTGTTTGACCTGCCGGAGACAGACCCCAACCGCCAGGTCATCGGCAACACGGGGTGCGACTTCAACGCCGACGGCTTCAACAACGACCGGCCGCACGAAGCGTCGTTCGGGAACCACATCCAGGGCACGAAGGAGACGTTCCTGAGCGGACTCTTCAAGGCGACGGACTTCCCGCGGCCCGGGATTGGTGAGACCGGCAGCCTGGGACGGAACACCTTCATCGGCCCCGGGTACTTTGGGACGGACCTCAACGTCCAGAAGAACACGAAGATCCCGTGGTTCTGGGGCGCGGAAGGCGCCACGGTGCAGTTCCGAGGGGAATTCTACAACGCCTTCAACAACGTCAACCTGACTCAGCCGGACGGGAATCTCGTTTCCGGCAACTTCGGCAGGGTCACTTCAGCCTTCGCTTCGAGAAACATCCAGTTCGGGCTGAAGGTAATTTTCTAGGGCCTGCGAAAACCAACGGACTTCGGGCGCCGGGCTGGCCGGTGCCCGGAGTTCCCAACTTTTCTGGTCTCCTCAGCCTTGTGGCCTCCCGAGGGGCGAAAGCCCGAACGGCCTGAGGCATCCTCTCCTTGTCGAGTCCTTCGCCGCCTCGGGCCTGGCATTCTGGAATCGAGTTGGACGATGATGTTTCCGCTTCTCGCAGTCCGTTTCGCGAGCCGGCGGACGGGCGGCCGGAGTCCGCAAATCCGCATCGGCGTTTTCCCCTTCGAGGAGGCGATCCATGCGTAGAAGAATCTCGCGCCGTGAACTTCTCCAAAGGGCCGGCACGGCCGCCTCGCTGTTGGCTGTCCCGGGGACTGCTCCGTCTGCGCGGCCGGCGAAGGCAGCGCCTCCGGCCCGCGTTTCGGAGGGCCAGATCATCCCGCTGACCAATACCAGCGACGTTCTGCCGTATCCGCGCGGCCGCGGCTTCATGAAATTCAGCTACGATTTTCCCGAACCGTCGGTCGAATTCGAGGGATTCCAGTTCGGCTTTCGGCTCTACACTTACGAGAACGCCTACGCGCTCGACGCCTCGCAGATGACCGTCCAGCCGAAGGGCGATGGGCTCGAACTTCGTTGCACACAACTCCTGTGGGCGGCCGGGCAGCAGAAAGCTCCCGGGCGGTTGACGGCACGATTGCGCCGCAACGGCAGCTTTGTCGAATGCGAAGCCGACGCCGAACTGCCTCACCGCGCAAAATCGATTTCGCTCATCCTTCGCGGCGTTCCGCGCGGCAGGATTTCCGGCAGCTCCGGCAACTTTATTGACCCCAGCGACAATGAAATCCTTCTCGGCTACCCCTTCGCGGCGGGCGGGCTCTTCGGACCCAACGCCGCCCAAAGCATCACGACCCCGCTCGCCGTCGTCCAGAGTGGCGAGAGGGAATTCGTCTTCCTTTCCTCGCTCGACGACCGCGTGCGCGCCAAGCGGTTCTTCTTCCAGCCGGGCGAAAAGGGTTACCGCGTCGAACTGGTGTTCGAGAAAGAGGGCTGGATTCGCGAGAACACGCTGCGCATGCCGCCTTGGCGCGTGGGCCGCGCGGCCACGATGGAAGCCGCTTCGCGGCCGCACTACGAGCACCTCGAGCGCGCGTACGACCTTCCGGACTGGGAATCGCGCGCGGACATGCCCGCCTGGACTCGGGACGTCGCTTTGGTCGTGGCGCTGCACGGCATGGCCTGGACGGGTTACATCTTCAACGATTTCGCGCGCATGCTGGAGATCCTGCGCTGGGTGGCGAAGCAGATTCCTCCCTCGCGCGTCATCGCCTTCATTCCCGCCTGGGACGGGCGCTACTATTGGAACTACCCGGTCTATGAGCCTGACCCGAGCCTGGGCGGCGAGGAAGGTTTCCGGACGCTCCTCCGCGAAGGGAAAAAGCTGGGCTTCCGGATGATGCCCATGTTCGGAGCCAACGCCGCGCACCGCGCGCAGCCGGTGTTCTCCCGCATAGCGGACGCCGCCACGTCGCGCATTGACGGCGACCCGTTCGAATTGAACTACGTGGACTGGGACAATGACCGGCACCAGGACGGCGGGCTGGCGTACATGAACCTGGGCGTCGAGTCGTGGCGGAATTGGCTGGCCGAGCGCATCGCCGCAGTGCTCGAACGCTACGAAGCGGACTCCTATTTCCTTGACATCGTCGGCGGCTGGATGAACAATCCCGCCGCCGACATGCACGAAGGCACGCGCCGTCTGGTCGAAGACCTGCGCGCGCGATTTCCCCGTGTCCTCGCCTGCGGCGAAATGCATTACGACGCCCTGCTGTCGTTCATCCCGCTTCATCATGTTTTCTCGCAGCACGCCTACCCGCCGGGGATGCTGAAATACGCGCGCGCGTTTCAGCACCTGAGCCATCCGGCGCCGGGCCGCGGCTCGACCGGCGTGCACGAGTTCGGGTTTCGCCGGTTCGATCCCGAGACGCTTTCGCTCAGCGAACACCAGATTCCGACGCTGACGGTGGTGGACGACACATTTGAAAAGTACCGCTCGCTGATGTCGGAGGTCATCGCGCGGGCGAAAGCGCGCGCGGGAATTTCCTAGATTCGCCGCGTGGCGGGACGGGTCTTCTGCTGTGCGGAAAGGTTTTCGATGAAACTTCTCACCGTCGCAGGACGACTCTTCGGCGGCCTGGCGCTGCTCGTCGCGCTCGAGCCGGACTCCGTCGCGAAAGCGCGACCGGCCGCGCCGCGGCGCTTCAAGGTCCGGCTGGCGGGAAGCGAGGAATTGCAGGAAGTGGTGTTCAGCGGCGCGCGAACCGAAGTCTCGCTCGGCCGCGCGCCGGCACGCCGCTGAATTCGGAAATCATTTTTTCTGGGGGCCATCCATGGAGAAAAAAACAATCGGGATTTATTTGCTCGCACTTCTTGTTGCGCTGAGTTTTCTTTTCGCGCTCGGCGTCGAACGCACTGAGGCCCAGGCTCCTTCCGGGGACTGGGCGGAGCAGGGCATTTTGCATCTCGAGAAGAGCCCGAAGGCGAAGCTGCGTTCGGTTCCGGTCCGCGCGGTGAAGATGGGCGAAGGGTTCTGGGCGGAGCGCCGCCGCGTCAACGTCGAGCGGAGCATTCCGGCGCTTTACGATCTGCTCGAAGAGCACGGTATCGTGGACAATTTCCGGCGGCTCTCCGGCCGAAAGCAGGTCGAGCGCCGCGGGCCGCTTTACACCGATTCCGACCTCTACAAGTGGATGGAAGCCGTCGCTTTCGTCCTTCAGTCCGAGGACCGTCCTGACCTGCGCGCGAAATTTGAGGAGATGACCGACGAAATCCTCGCCGCGCAAGAGCCGAGCGGCTACCTCAACACCTACTACGTGGACGATAGAAAGGAACTTCGCTGGACCGAGCAGTACCGGGGCCACGAACTCTACTGCCTCGGACACTGGCTGCAGGCGGGAATCGCCTATTACCGCGCCACGGGCGACCGGAAACTGCTCGACGGTGGCATCAAGTTTGTCAATCACCTGATTGAGAATTTCGGCCCCACCAAAAAGCCCGCGCTCGCCGGGCATCCGGAAATCGAACTGGCCCTCGTCGAGCTCTATCGCACGACGGGCGACCGGCGGTTCCTGGATTTCGCCGCATACATCCTTCACGGCGACGGCGAGCGGCTGGGCCTCCGCCCGCAGCAGATCGTTTACATGTTCAGCGGCGTCCCGTTCACTTCGCGGAAGCAGCTCGAAGGCCACGCCGTGCGCGCACTCTACGCTACGAGTGGCGCCACGGACTATTACCTCGAGACCGGCGACGCGGCTTACCGCGAAACGCTCGACCGGCTCTTCCAGGACCTCATCCGCGGCAAGATGTACATCACGGGCGGCGTGGGCTCACGCGCGGCCGGCGAAGCTTTCGGAGAACCCTACGAACTCCCGAATCTCGTCGCCTACACGGAAAGCTGCGCGGCCATCGCCAACCTGATGTGGAACTGGCGGATGCTCAAGGCTACTGGCGACGCGCGCCACGCGGACATCGTCGAGCGCGCGCTCTACAACGGCATCAACTCCGGCATGTCGCTCGACGGCACGCTCTACTGCTACCGCAACCCGCTTGAATCGCGCGGCGAAAAAATCCGCAATCCCTGGTACGACACCACCTGCTGCCCGCCGAACCTTCAGCGGACGTTCGCGGCGCTTCCCGGCCATCTCTATTCCACGAGCGACGCGGGCGTGTATGCGCACCTCTTCCACACCTCCACGCTCGATTGGCGCCTCGCCGACGGCTCGGGCCTCAGGATCGAGCAGCGCACGAATTATCCGTGGGAAGGCACGGTCGAGTTCAAGCTCACGCCCGCGGCTCCAAAGGAATTCAGTTTCTTCCTGCGCGTGCCCGGGTGGACGCCCTGGGCGCGGGTGAGCGTCAACGGCTCGCCGGCCGGGGGCGCGCCCGCCGCCGGACACTACTTTGAAATCCGTCGGACGTGGAAGCCGGGCGACACGGTGAAGCTCGAGCTCGACATGTCTCCGCGCCTCATCCAGGCGAACCCGCTGGTGCGCGAGAACGTCGGGCGGGTCGCCGTCGAGCGCGGCCCGCTCGTTTACGCCATCGAGCAGCACGACCAGGCGGGCCTCACTTCCATTTTCGACGCGACGCTCGCGCTCGGGTCTCCCTCGGCCAAAGGCTTCCGCGAGGAATTTCGCAAAGACCTCCTCGGCGGCGTCCTGGTGCTGAAGCATCGCGCGAAAGTGGCGATGAAGCCGCTCGCCGAGCTGCCGCTGTACCGCACGTTCGGCGAAGCGTTCGTCCGCGAGGCGCGCGACGCGGAACTCACTTTCATTCCGTACTACGCCTGGGCCAACCGCGAGCCCGCCGAGATGCAGGTCTGGGTGCCGTACACGCTCGCGGCGCAAAGCCGGCGCGCGGCTCGGGGCGGGGAGGGAAAGTGATGAAAGGTTCGGCGAACAAAGTCGGAGTTCTGCTCCGCGCGGTGATGGCGGCGGCGATCCTCGCGCCCGCCGCCCTCGCCGCCGCGGAAATAGCGGCGAAGCCGAAAGTCGAAGCCTTCGAGTATCGCGACGTGAAGCTGCTTCCCGGGCCCCTCCTGAAGCGCTTCGAAATCAACCGCGCCTACCTGATGAGTTTGCCGAACACTTCGCTGCTCTATCCTTTCTACAAAGAGGCCATCCTCCGCGTGCCGCAGGGCGCGCAGCCGCTGGGCGGATGGGAAGCCATGTCGGTGGATGTGCGCGGCCACTTCCTCGGCCATTTTCTTTCCGCCAGCGCGCGCATCTACGCCACCACCGGCGACCAGGAGATCAAGCGCAAGGCCGACGCGATCGTTTCGGAGCTGGCGCGCATCCAGCAGACCAACGGCAATGGCTACGTCGGCCCCATCTCGGAAAAAGTCTTCGACGCGCTGGAGGCGGGGCGGCACCGCGACGTTTGGGCGCCTTATTACGTCATTCACAAAGTCCTGATGGGCCTCTACGAGATGTACCGTCACGCGGGCAACCCGCAGGCGCTTGAAGTCGCGCGCGGCATGGCGGACTACGTTAAGGCGCGCACGGACAAACTCTCCGACTCGCAGTTCCAGCACATGCTCGAGGTCGAGTTCGGAGGAATGAGTGAGACGCTTTACGACCTCCACGCGGCGACGGGTGAGAAGAAATACCTCGACCTCGCCCGCCGTTTCGAGCGGGAAAAAATCCTTGATCCGCTCGCACGCGGCGAAGATATCCTCACCGGCCTGCACGCCAACACACAATACCCCATCATTTACGGCGCCATGCGCGCTTACGAGCTCAGCGGCGAGGAGCGCTACCGCCGAGTCGCGGAGAATTTCTGGAACATCCTCACGAGCACCCGCACCTACGCCACCGGCGGCAGCAACAACCGCGAGTTCTGGGGAGAGCCGAACAGGCTGAAGGAGACGCTGAGCGAAGCCAACCAGGAAACCTGCACGGCGTATAACCTGATGTGGCTGGCGCGCTACCTCTTCCGCTCGACCGGGGACGCGCGCTACGCCGACTACTACGAACGCAACTTCTACAACGGCATCCTGACCGCGCAGAATCCCGCCGACGGCCAGTTCTGTTACTTCACGCCCATGAAGGCGGGCTCGACCAAACGCTTCGGAACGCCGCTCGGCAGCTTCTGGTGCTGCTACGGAACGGGCGTACAGGCGTACGCGGACCTGGCGGGCGGAATCTATTTCCACGACGCCGAAAGCCTCTACGTCAGCCTCTTCATTCCTTCCGAAGTCTCCTGGAAACGCGCGAGCGGCACCGTGCGGCTCACGCAGGAAACCGACTATCCCGTGAGCGGCGCGACGCGCCTTTCGCTCATGCTCGATTCGCCAGCGGAATTCGCCGTCAGAATTCGCGTGCCGTGGTGGGCGCGGAAGGGCGTGGAAGTGCGCGTCAACGGCGAGAAGGTGGCCGCGGAAGCGAAGCCTTCATCGTTTCTGGCGCTTCGCCGCACCTGGAAGAACGGCGACGCCGTGGACGTCTCGATGCCGATGAGCCTTTACGCGGAGCCCTTGCCGGACGACCCCGAAATGATCGCCGTGATGTACGGCCCGCTGGTGATGGCCGGGCTGGTCTTTGAGGACGTCGAATTCCGCGGCGACAGGAACAATCTTGATTCGTGGCTCGAGCGCGCGCCGGAAGAAGAGCGCCCGCGCGTTTCCCACCTGCGCGTCGTGCACGACCAGCTCCCCTCGACGGTTTATCCCGAGCACTTCCGGTCGTACTACTCGGACCCGTTCCACGAGGTGACGCTGCCGCGCGAGCGCATCGCGCTGACGTTTCAAACGCGTCCGCCGAACCCGCGCGTCAAGTTCGTGCCCCTTTATGAAATTCTCGAATGGCCTTACGGGATTTACTTCCGCGTGAAACCGTAATCGCTTCGATGAGGTGAACTCTGCATCAAAAACCGGCGCGAATTCCTGAAAGCCTCGGCCGCCCTGGGAGCCGGTCTCGGCGTCCTCTCGCACTCCGACGCGCAGGCGCAGGCTTCGGGCTCGGCGCGGCTGCTCGTCTCAAATCCCGACCACCCCAAGCCCGCCACTTACGACCGCCTGCCGCTCGAGTGGTATCACCGCACCGTGCGCCGTCTCCAGGAAAAGCTCGGCGAGCGCGGGCTCGACGGCATCCTCATCATGGACCGTTGGAACCTCATCTACTTCACGGGCCTGCTGCACACGACCACCGAACGCCTCTTTGCTTGCTTCATTCCCACCAGCGAGCTCGCCGTGTACTGGTTCTATCCGCGGCTCGATTACGACCTTGTGCGCACCTGGTGGTTCACCGACGGCGATTACTACTACGACTGGCCGCACGCCGAGGGTGGCTATCCCGACCAGGGGAAAGTCGTTACCGGGCCCTCGGTGGACCTGCTCCAGTGGACACTCCAGGGAGTTGCCAAACGCGGCTTCGGCGAGAAGAAAATCGGCCTCGCGACGCCGCCCACCGTCCGGCAGTTCGAACGCATGAAGAAGGCACTGCCGAAAGCCGAGTTCCACGACGTGAGCGACATCTGCATCCGCATGCGGCGTGTGAAGACGCCGGAAGAAATCGCCCTCTGCCAGCGCGCCTACAATTACTTCAGCCAGATCCACGCCTGGACGCGCGATTACATCCTGAAGCACGGCACCGACCTCACCGATTTCAAAATCGCCTCCGCGGCGCGCGAATACGGCGTGGACCTCATCCTGAAAGACATCAAGCGCGACGGGCGGCCGCACACCGCGGTCGGCATCAGCGTCAACATCGGCTGCCGGACGGGCGTCGGCACGGCTTACCCGCACCCCAATCAGTTCCATCACAACCGCGTCAAGAAAGGCGATTCGCTTCAGGTTTCCGGCAGCGTGCGCATCGGCGGCTACGGCGGCGAACTCTACTGCCCCTACCAGCTCGCCCCATGGGACTCGGCGCGCGAAAAAATGTGGGAAGTGATGGCGGAAGGCTCGAGGATGCAGATTCGCATGTCGAAGGCGGGCGTGCGCTGCCAGGAAATCGCCAAAGCCGTCCACGAATATCAGCTCCGGAACGGCATGCAGAAATACCTCTACCAGCGCGTCGCGCACGGCGAGGGGATGGAAGGACATCAGGAACCTTACATTTCGCTCGGCGAAGAGACCGTGCTCGAAGAAGGCATGACGTTTTCGATGGAGCCCGGCCTCTTCAATCCCGAAGGCGGCTACGGCTACAACCCCTCCGACATGGTGCTGGTGACCAAAGACAAAGGCGTCGGCCTCGCCAGCCGCCCGCTGACGAAGGAGCGGCACTTCCTGAAACTCTGAGGAGCCTCATTGCCAGATCTGGGCGATAGCAAAAGGGCTGCTTCCATTGCTCAAAATTTCCGCTTGACAACCCCCCCCCCCCCCCCCTGGTGTATACCGCCGAGTGAATTAGTTGAGGCTAATTAACGCGGAGATACAACGATGCGACGCATGATCCCTGGAAAGGACTGGCACCGACCACTGACGTCCATTGTCGCGGCAACCTTGGCCTACAAGCGCGCCGTGCGGCGAGTCCATACCGCACTTCTCCTCGTCGCGGCGCTGACCCTTCTGGCTCTGCAAACGGTCACAACTCAGGCCGCCTTTCAGGAAGGGACGACAACCGTCGAACCGGAGGCGGCGAGTGGCTCCTACCCACCCGGGTCGATTGACGGGGCGAAGAACCCGGAACTGATTCCGGACGAATTCGCCTACGAGATGTTCTTTATCGCCGTAGCTGAACCCGAGGGCGCTGCTCCGGAAGAGCTTGCCCGGGCCCGTTCAAAGCTCGCCCAGGCTTTGCTCGATGAGGATGACACGGCGGCGCTTTTGAACGCCCTCACCGAATTCCGAAAAAGGTCGGACTTAATTAGCACTCAACTCGCTGAAATCAACCTGCGAAGTCCGATCGCGCCTCCGTCGAGTCCAGACGGGCTACTCATTGCCGAGCTTCACCAGCAGAGAAAACAATTGACGCGCGACACGATTAATCTGCTTGCCGCCCGACTCAGTGAAGATGGTCTGGTAAAGCTGCACGAACATCTTCAGCGCGAGAAGCGCGGAATGATAATGTTTCCAATGGCACAACCCTCAGGGGATTAAAAGAGATGGATGATTCCAATTCTTGGAGGTCCCAGGGAGAGGCGCTAGAATTTCTGGGAGGCTTGAGCGTTCCAATCTTGAATGGAGGAAGGGTCAGGATGTCTTGCGAGCACACGGCGGAGCTAAGCGGACCTACGAGTTTGCTGCCACGCAGCGGAGTGTTGATGACCTTGTTGATCGTCATGGCCCTATGTTGGCCCCAAACTCCTCGAGCCTATGCTCAAGGCGGGATCTATATCAGCTCTTCAGTTGACACGACGGGAAGGGTGAGCGCCTGGTCCGTCACCAATGTTCAGGACATGCAGCACCAAGCGCACGCTCGAATCACGCTTCAATCCCCAAACGGGCGGAATGTCAGCGCATACCGCCAGGATAATATTGCGCTGGGCTGGGCGCGCGCGGACACGTCGCTGGCCTACGACGCGAATGACCTGGGCGTCTACACTTTCAGGAGCGTGCACGACGCATATTGCGTGTTCATGGGGTGGTTCATCTCCAATGTCGCCCTCAACCCGCCGGGGACGACGGTGCCCTACGTTCTCCTTTCACTGCGGACGAGCGGGAGTATCTCTAGCGATAACGCCGCGAGCAGCGAATTTAACCGGCGGCTTGGCACAACGAGTCTCGGAACCAGATACTACTCGCCTCAAGCTTATTGGGGAACAGGTGTTGAGATTGCGGGCGAGGTCTTCCCTAGCTCCTTCGCCGGGTCAATTACGATTCATCGAGAAGTCCGCGAGGAGAAGCTCTATGCTGGTAGCATATTGATTCAACAATCGGCCCCTCCGATTTATTTGGATACATCGGACAACGAGTTGCGTGATGACAACCCGCAGCCCGGAGGCAGAGTGTACGACTTAGACGCCCCTGGTATCGGTGGAGCATCTGTGGGAACTATAAATCGGTTTCGGGTGAACTTTCGACAGTGGGCCGTTCTCAACTCCCTGGGAGGACTCAGAGTTTCACCGATAGACCTCTATTGGTACTCGCGCGTGTCCATCATCGGGACAACTTCCGGCGACCAACTGAGGAATGACATCCCTGGCGACAACGTTGCTGGTGCTGGACAGACTGAAACGACATGGAATTTACAGTGAGCCTGCGGAACGATTTGAACCGACCCCATAAGCCTCGCGAAAGGATGGTGCGACTTGATTACGCGAGTCGTATTGTTGATACTGTGCGGTTTCGTATCGGCGGGCGGAGATACATTGCCGCGTCAGAGCATGGATCGAGGGACTGCTCCGACTATCGAAGGCTTGATAAAGATTTTGCAGGATTCGGAGTTAGTACACCGCGATCCAGGCAAAGTTGCGGAAGCCATCAGGAGCCTAGGGCGGCGAAAGGCCCAAGCAGCGATCCCCTACCTGATTGATCTTCTGGGGTTCAGATACAGACGACCTTCTGAAGGGGGCCTCCGAAGAAGGCCCATCGGTGTCAGCAGTCGGTATCCCGCGACCGGAGCGCTTTTCGCGATAGGAGAACCCGCTTTGCCATCACTCCTCGAGGTTGTAAGAACGCGAGATTTCGACTCCATCGAAAGCAAGAACGCGAGACAGACCATCAGGCAAATCTTGCGAGAGGAACCCGGCAGAGCTGACGAGCTTTTCAAAGAGGCAGCCGGAAAGGCTCTTTATCCTGTCGAGTCAGACCGCCTACTGAGGTCCATTGAGACTGCCGAAGAAGACATGAAATTGAACAGAGAAGATATGTAGTCGGGTCGACGGGTTAACGACGTGCCGAAATAATTGACCTGGTTCTTCCGACTACAACCTATTGCAGAACCTCGATTTGGCAAGATAAGCCTTTTGTTTTCAATGGGCCGACGCCTTTTTGCAGCCGCTTCCAGGGCGAGTTTCGGATGGAAAGCTTTCGCAGGGCCCTCACGCTTAGCCGACGCGCGGATTCAGCGTTCCTGATTCTAGCGGGCGCGCTGTGGGTATGGAAAGGAGCTGAAACGTTAGGGAGGCAAACCCACGTGGTGTCAAGAAACTTGGGCTGGGGATACTTTGTCGATTTCACTATCCCTATCGGTTTTACAGCTGCGCTTGGACTGCTTTTCGTGCTGAGACGCCTAGCCTTGCGGAGTCGATTGGATGGGGAGTAGCGATTAGATTTGTATTTGGACCCCGGCGGCCCGTGCGCGCGGTAATGTGTGCCCACGCCGCGCACCCGCTATCATGCGGGTTCGGATTGAAATCAATTTCATAACTGATCGGCCGCCGCTGCTTTACGTGCTGCCAGGTCCCATCCCGCGGCCTAATCCTCTCCTTTTCTACGAAGACCAATAGAAATCCTTCGTTCCCCGGTCCCGCACTGCGGGAACTGAAAGGTCCGCCGGATGACAGCGTTTCGTGGGTGCATCTCTGCGCCTCGGCGGCAAAAACTCAGCATGTCACCCGAAGCCCTTCACGGTATCGGCACGCCGAAATAGAGCGTGCCGGTATTGACGGGGAAACCGAGCAGCTTGAGATACAGGAAGAGCTGCATTTTGTGGTTGTTGAAGTGTTCGAGGAAGGTGACGGCCATCGGCTCCATCTTTCCCTGAACTCCCCAGGGGGTGGAGACGGGCTTCGAGGCGAATTCGTCTTTGCTGATGCCTGCGAGGAATTTTTCGAAAACCGCTTCATCCTCCGCGAGCCGGGCGAGCGCTTCTTCGGCCGCGCACGACCGCCGGTTTTCTACTTTCATCATTTCGTCCAATTCTTCGGGCGTGATGGCCGGCCAGTCGCCGGAGAACAACCGGCGCAGGTCGCCGCCCAGGGCGTCGCCGACGTGGTAGATCAACTGGCCGAGGGTCATGAAATTTCCTGCCGGCCGCCACGCCAGGCGGTCCTCGGGCGACATGCCGATGAGCGTTCGGGCCGCACGATAGGCGCGCAGGACGAGCTCGCGAAAATCCCCTTTGGTCACAGGAGCACCTCCGGCGGGGACCGTTCGGGGGCTCACATTGTCGCGCGCAAAGCAGGTGGGCGCAACGTCGCGCCAGACTTCACTCCGCGGCGTACCTCACCCACACCAGCATCGGCGTGTCCTCGCGGTTCGCCCAGACCGAGTAGGGGATGAATGTGAGCTCGACCTCGCGCCCCGCGCGCGCCGCCTGCGCCGCGCTTTCGCCGAGCGTCACGCTGCGCACGGGAATGTTCTGGAGCTTGGCGTGGGGAGACTTTCGGAGGTCCAGGATGCCGGCTTCCTTCCCGGGCGCCCCAGCGCCGGAAATCTGGAAGGCCTGCGCTCCCAGGAAAATTGCCCCGAGGGCTGCGGCGGCCGCAAATCGGGTTTGCGCTCTCATGGATACCCTCCGGTCGGCCAGCCCGCGAAGTCCCCCTGTCTCCTGACCAGGCGGATTCTCGAAATAACCGCCTTTGCCCAAATACGTCAGGGGAAGTGTCCGAGCGCGACTATTCGTATGCGAAAACGCATTCTATATTCGGACTGTGGAAAAAGGCAACGCAAACCGGAGATCCCGGAGGATGTCCTCGGGCAGCAATAAAGAGGATGATCCGAGACCGTTGGGCGTGGAGGAGCACCCGGCCAATCCGGTCTTGTGAAAGTAAGATTGAAGAATTAAGATGAGCGGCGCAAACGCTTACATCGAACTCGCATCCATCTCCGAGGAGGAATTGATGACCCGCCGCCTCATTTCTCTCGCCATCCTTGTTTTGTCCTTTGCGGCCTTCTTGCCGGCTCAGGAAACCGTCTCCATCCGCGTCCACGCGGAGGAGTCGCTCGGCCCGTTCCCGACCTCCTGGGCCTACTTCGGCTACGACGAGCCGAATTACACGGACCGGGCTTCCGGAAAACAACTCCTTTCCAAGCTCCGGTCGCTTGCGCCCGTACCGGTTTACATCCGTATGCACAACCTGCTCACCAGCGGCGACGGGAAGCCGGCGCTCAAGTGGGGTTCGACGAACGTGTACACGGAGGACGCCTCGGGGAGGCCTGTCTATGACTGGAAAGTCGTTGACAGCATCTTCGATGCGCTGAAGGAAACGAAAACCGTCCCATTGGTGGAGATCGGATTCATGCCGGAGGCGCTTTCGGTGAAGCCGCAGCCCTATCGGCACACCTGGCCGGAGGGAACGCTCTGGACCGGCTGGGCGCACCCTCCCAGGGATTACGACAAGTGGAGCGAACTCATCCACGAGTGGGTTCGGCGCGCCGTGGAGCGGTACGGGAGAGCGGAAGTCGAGACCTGGTACTGGGAGCTCTGGAACGAGCCCGACATCGGCTACTGGCAGGGGACGCCGGAGGAATATCACAAGCTGTACGACTACACGGCGGCGGCGGCGAAGCGCGCGCTGCCCACGGCGCGATTCGGCGGGCCGCACACGACGGGTGCGTCGAGCGACCGCGCGGCAGAATTTCTTCGTAACTTTCTCGAACACTGCGTGCGCGGCAAGAACTACGCCACGGGGAAGACGGGCTCGCCGCTCGACTACATCGCCTTCCACGCCAAGGGCCGGCCCACGATGGTCGAAGGCCGCGTCCAAATGGGCCTCGCCAGGCAGCTCGCAGACATTGACCGCGGCTTCGCAATCATCGCCTCCTTCCCGGAGCTGAAGCATCTTCCGGTCGTCCTCGGCGAATCCGACCCGGAAGGCTGCGCGGCCTGCTCGGCCCGGACTCACCCGCAGAACGCCTACCGTAACGGGCCGCTTTACGCGGCGTACACGGCGGCCACCTACGAGCGGACGCTCGAACTCGCCTCGCGACACGGCATCAACCTGGCGGGAGCGGTGACTTGGGCGTTTCTGTTCGAAGACCAGCCTTATTTCGCGGGCTTCCGAACGCTTTCGACGAACGGCATCGATAAACCTGTCCTGAACTTCTTCCGTCTGATCGGACTCATGGGTGGGAACAGGGTAGCAGTCGAGAGCTCGGGCGCGGTCAAGGTGGACGAAGTGCTCGCTTCCGGCGTGCGCGGGCGGCCGGAGATCAACGCGCTCGCGAGCCGGCGCGAGCGCGAAGTCTCACTGCTGGTCTGGAACTATCACGACGATGACGTTTCGGCTCCCGCCGCGCCGCTGGAAATATCCTTCGAGGGTCTCCCTCAAGACGTCCGGCGGGCGCTGGTGCGGCACTACCGCGTCGATTCGCGCACGAGCAACGCGTACGCGGTTTGGCAGGAAATGGGTTCGCCCCAGCAGCCGACGCCCGCGCAGTATGCGCGGCTCGAGGCGGCCGGCCACGTTCAACTTCTGACTTCACCCGAGTGGGTTGAGACGGAAAGTGGCCGGGTGCGATTACGATTCGAGCTGCCGCGACAGGGGCTTTCGCTTGTGCAGTTGAGCTGGTGACGTTGGACGATTGAAACAGCCGGCAGGCGCAACTTGATGGCCCGCGCGGGCCTGCGGTAGCCTGAATGAGGGTCCTGGCGGAGCGGCGGGCATGGACCGCCGCGACAGCTCAGGCGTCAGGGCAGTGTACGTCGGTTGAAAGCCCGCTTGTCGGCGTGACCAGATGTTGGTGAGGCCGGTCTTCAGCATGAATAGATTTCCGCGCAGCGTCGCGCCTCGAAGGTCACTCGCACGGGCGGCCGTCGCCGTTGTTTTCCTTCTGGCGCCGCAGTGCATTCTCGCGGGCTCCGAGTCCGGCGCGCAGGAGCATTTGAAGCGCTCGCTCGACTTGATGGCGCGCGGGGCCTATGAAGAGGCGGAGAGGGAAGCGCGCGCCGCGCTGGCGGAGCCCGATGTCCGGCCCGTCGCCTTGTCGGCGCTCGGCGCCATTCGCCTGCATCAGGGGCGGTTTGAGGAAAGCGAAGACTTTCTCCTCAAGGCGCTCGAACTCAACCCTCGGATGCTCGGGGCGAAATTGAACCTCGGCCAGGTTTACGGCTTGCAGGGGAAGCACGACCGCGCGAGCCGGGCCTTTCGCGATGCGTTGAAGCAGGACCCGAACAGCGCGGGCGCGCGGTTGGGTCTGGGGCAGGCGGAAAGCGCGCTGGGGAATTTCAGGCAATCGCTCGACGTCGTCCAGCCGATCCTGGAATCGCTGAAGCAAAGTCCGGACGGTTTGCTGCTTCTCGCGGGGAACTATCTGGGGATCAAGGACCGCGCCTCGGCTCAAGGACTCCTCTCGCACTGGCGCGCGCTCAGCGGCGTTCCTCCCGGCGCCGCGTTGATGTTTGCCCACGTCCTGGCGCAGGGCGGGCTGGTGCGCGAGGCGATTGAAGTTCTGGAAAAGGCCAAGAAAGAAGGAGCGCTTTCGTTCGATCTTTCGTTCAACCTGGCCGGCTACTACTTCCTGGCGGGCGAGTGGGACCGGGCTTCGGCCAACTATCAGGTGGCGCTCAGCTTCAACGAAAACTGCATTGACTGCTACCGGCAGATTGCCCGGATTGCGGAGCAGCAGCAGGACCTCGACCAGGCGATGGCGTATCTCATCATGGCCAAGCGCCGCGCGCCGGAGAATCCCGACGTCCTGTTTGAATTCGGAAGGCTGTGCCTTCAGAAGGACCTGATTGAGGATGCGCTGGAGGCGCTCGAGAAAGCCCACCAGCTTCGGCCCGAGCACGAGCCCTCGCGTTACGTCCTTGCTTCGGCGCACGTGGCCAAGAAGAAGTATCCGGAAGCGCGCGCGTTGCTCTCAAAACTGCTCGAGAGTCATCCCGAAGACCCATTGTTCAATTACGCGCTGGGCGCCGTACTGTTTCTCGAAGTGAATCTCGAAGAAGCGGAGCGCTATCTGAAGAAGAGCATTCAGCTCAACCCGGAACAGTTGGCCGCTTACTACTATCTGGGCCTGCTCGCGGAGCGTAAAGGGGAGGAACCCGAAGCGGCCGCAATATTCCGCGACCTTTTGAGTCGCTATCCTGAGCACGCTCCGGCCCACGAAGCCCTGGGCACGGTCCTTTTCAAGCAGCGAGACTACGAAGACGCGCGGAAGGCCCTGGAGCGCGCGATTGCCCTGAAACCCGAATCCGGGAAGGCTCACTACCAGCTCGGGATGCTTTACGCGCGGCTTGGCAATCGCGACGCCTCCGCCAGGCATCTGGAAATTGCGAAGAAGATTCAGGAGAAGGAAAGCAACGCGCCGCCGGAATTTCGGTTGATGGTCCCGCACTGAGGACGCAAGTCGGTCGAAAGGAAGCGTCGCGAACCGCCGCGAGACCGATGGATGCGCGTCCGGCGTTTGACAAGCGCGAGCTTTCGCGATTACGTTCGACGAGGGGAGCTGGAAGGAGACCTGGGATTTCTTTGGAGAGCGTCATGACCAGAAACCTATTCATCGCCGCAATGATTTCTGTTTTTCTGTCTGCCGTGCCGATCGCGGGCGCGCAGGCGCAAGGGGAACAGCCACCCCTGACGGAGCGCGAGGTCGAGCGGCTGATCAAGCGAAACAAGAAGGATCTCGCGCCCGTCGTCGCCCTCGTTGAAGAGCGGGGCGTGGACTTCGACGTGGACGACAAGGTGGCGCGGAAATTCCGTCGTGCCGGCGTGAGCGAAGACGTTCTGGCGAAGATCTGGCAGGCGGGGCCCACGGCCAAAGCCTCGCTGCGCGCCATGCTCACCACCGCCGCCGGCGTGCAGCTCCAGGCCACTCCGCAGGAGGCGAAAGACTTCCACGAGCTTCAGAACGTCTCGGACCCCGACCGCCAGCTCGCCCTCGTGGCACAGTTCGAAAAAACTTATCCCGACAGCGAACTCATGTCCTACGCCTACACCAGCGCGGCGAAAGCCTGGCAGATGAAGGGCGACCTCGACAAGCTGCTGGAATACGGCGAAAAGAGTCTGAAGCTCGATCCCGACAACGTGTACAGTCTGGTGCTGGTGGCGCTGACTCTTCCGCAGCCGCGCATGCTCCAGGGAGCTCCGGTGGAATCGAACAAGCGGCTCGCGGAGGCGGAGACTTATGCCACCCGCGCGATTCAACTCATTGACCAGTTGCCCCCGCCCACACCTGACAGCCCGATTTCCGGCGAAATGAAGACGGCCCTCCTGGCGGACGCGCATTTTGCGCGAGGCATGGCCCACCTGATGCGCGACGATTTCGCGAAAGCGGTGGAGGATTTGAACCAGGCCATCTTCCTGAAGCCCAGCGCGCAGTACTTTTTCCGCCTGGGTGAAGCGCACCAGCGGCATGGGAACAACGGCGAGGCGATGAAGGCCTTCGGCATGGCCGCTCAGCTGGGCGAGGGAACCGTTTTGAAGGCTTACGCGGAAAAACGTCTGGAGGAACTCAAGCGGCTCCAGTAGGCCGGCCGGGCCCGATTTGTTTCGCGACGGGACTTTGCGGAGGGAGACGCACACCGGGTAGCCCTTTTGTCCAGCCACGCATCTGAAGTTTCTATGTCCAGCCGCTGTGCAGGGCGGCGCCGACGCGGGTTTTTCGCCTGGCGATGGGCGCCGGTCCTCCTGCTCCTCTCGCCAGCGCTGCTGCCCGCTCCCCGCGGCGTTTTGCAGACGAAGGAAACTTCTCCACCGGTTTTTGTGGACGTGACGCGGGAAGCGGGACTGAACTTCCGTCACGTGAATTCCGCCACCCCTTCGAAATACCTGATTGAAACAATGGGTGGCGGAGTCGCGCTGCTCGATTACGACCGGGACGGCTGGATGGACGTCTACTTTGTGAACGGCGCGCGGCTGAAGCATCCCCACCCGGACGGCGAGCCGCCGGACAAGTCCGCGCCGGAATTCTGGAACCGGCTTTTTCGGAACAATCGCGACGGCACTTTCACGGACGTCACGGAACGCGCCGGAGTGCGCGGACACGGCTACGGGATGGGTGTGGCCGCGGGAGACTACGACAACGACGGTTTCCCCGACCTGCTGGTCACCAACTACGGAAGTGCGATTCTCTACCGCAACCGCGGCGACGGGACGTTCGCTGACGTCACGCGGCAGGCGGGCCTGAACGCGGACGGCTGGATGACCAGCGCCACCTTCCTCGACTACAACCGCGACGGGTGCCTCGACCTTTTCATCTGCCGTTACCTCGACTGGGACTTCAAACGAGGCAGTCTCTTCTGCGGGATCGAAACGCCGGATGGCCGGGCCTATTGCCACCCGGACGAATTCCCGCCCGTCGCGAACTACCTTTTCCGGAACAACTGTGACGGGACGTTCAGCGATGCCAGCGGATCGAGTGGAATCGGCGCGAGCCGCGGCAAGGCGCTGGGCGTGGCCGTGGCCGATTTCGACCGCGACGGTTGGATCGACATCTCGGTGGCCAATGATTCCTTTCCGCAGTTTCTCTTCCGCAACAACGGCGATGGAACGTTCGAGGAAATCGCCTCGACTTCGGGCGCCGGCTACACCGAAGACGGGCAGACGTTTGCCGGCATGGGCACCGATTTGGCCGACCTGGATGGCGACGGCTATCCCGACATCGTGACGACGGCGCTGCCGTACCAGTACTTCGCTTTTTTCCGGAACAATCGCGACTCGACGTTCACCTACGCGAGCTTTGTGAGCAACCTTGCGGAAGCGACGCGCCTGCTGAGCGGCTGGGGGATGAAGGTCTTCGACTTCGATAACGACGGCGGCCGGGAGATTTTCTTCGCCAACAGCCACGTCATGGACAACATCGAAGTCACCCAGCCGCAGGTCAGCTACCTTCAGCCGCCGCTGCTCGTGAAATACCGCGAGGGAAAGTTCGCCAACATTTCCGCGCAGTCGGGAGAAGTGTTTCGAGAAGTCTGGTCGGCGCGCGGCGCGGCCTTCGGCGACCTGGACAACGACGGAGACATCGACGTCGTCGTGGCGTCCGTCAACGGGCCCGCCTATTTGCTCCGCAACGAGGGCGGGAACCGCAACAACTGGATTGCCCTCGAACTGCGCGGCTCAAAAAGCAACCGCGACGGCATGGGGGCTCAGGTGCGGCTGACGGCGCCGAGCGGGAAAGCGCAGCATGCGACGGCAAGCGTCGGGGGAAGTTACCTGGCTTCGAACGACCCGCGCGTTTTCTTCGGCTTGGGAAAGGAAAAGCTTGTCGCTGAAATTCGAATCGAGTGGCCGAGCGGGACGACGCAGGTCCTCACCGAGATTCAGCCAAACCAATTTCTGAAGGTTGAGGAGCCGCGGTCCGAGCCCGCTCGACAGGGGGCTCCGGCGTCCGCGGCTCCCTCACGCTGACGTGGTCCAGCCGTTCTGCGTCCCGTCCTATGCGTTCGTGAAGTGGAGCACCGTGTAGGAGCGGGGCGGTAACTCCAGCTTCATCCGGTCGCCGACGGCGGGCGCCTTGAATTCCTGCGGCGCCACGTTGTTCGGCTTCTCGAACGAGTTGACGGCCTTCAAGTCCGTGCCCGTCAGCGTCTGGCTGACGGCAACGCGCTTCGGCGGGCTTTCGCGCCACACCAGCTCCACCTCGCGCGCCTTGTTGAGGTCGCGGTTGAGGATGAACAGCGCGACCTCTCCGGTGCCCGGGTCGCGCGTGGCGGCGGCGTCGAGGTACGGAATCGGCACCGCCGTCCGCCTGCCCGGACCGCCCTCGAAGAAGGGCGCCGGCCCGAAGCCGTCAATATCGTACGTCGCGGACTCCACCGCCAGGCGCAGCGCCTCGCCGCGCGCGTGATGGAGCATCCACACGTAGGGATAGTAAATCGTCTGAAGGAACAGTCCCTCGGGGTTGGTGAAAATCGGCCCGATGACGTTGATGAGCTGCGCGAGGCACGCGACGCGCACCCGGTCGCAGTTGCGCAGCAGGGTGTTCAGCAGGCCGCCCACCAGCAGCGCGTCCTCCAGGTTGTATATCTCTTCGAGCAGTTTGGGCGCTTCCTGGCGTTTGCCGTCCGAGTGTTCCGGACCGCGAGCGCGGTACCAGACGTTCCACTCGTCGAAGGAGAGCCACAGCGTCTTCCGCGAGCGCTTGAGAGCGCGCACGTAATCGCAGACGCCCACGGTTTCCTTGATCTGGATATCCATGTCGAGGTTCATTGCCAGGTATTTGGCCGTGTCGCCGCCGGTTTCGCGGTCGTTTCCGTAATAGCGGTGGAGGGAAAGGCCATCCACCTGGTCATAGCATTCCTCAAGCGTCTCGCGGTCCCAGTCGGGGTAGGTGGGCATGCGGTTGTTGCTCGAACCGCAGGCGATCAACTGGAGGCCGTCCGAGATGACGCGCATCTGGCGCCCGGCGTCGCGAGCCTTGCGCCCGTACTCGCGCGCCGGCATATGGCCGATCTGCCACGGCCCGTCCATTTCGTTCCCGAGGCACCACCACTTCACGTTGTGCGGTTTTTCGATCCCGTGCTCGCGCCGCAAGTCGCTCCAGTGGGTGCCCTTGTCCGCGTTGCAGTATTCTACGAGCGCCACGGCCGTTTCCGGCGTCCCCGTGCCGAGGTTCACCGCCAGCATCGGTTCCGTGTTCACTTCCCGGCACCACTCGATGAATTCGTTGGTGCCGAACTGGTTGGACTCGAGCGTGTTCCAGGCGCGGTCGAGGACCTTCGGTCTCTTCTCTTTCGGGCCGACGCCGTGCAGCCAGTCGTAGCCCGAGACGAAGTTGCCGCCCGGATAGCGGATGGTCGGGACGCGCATCTTGCGGAAGACCTCCAGCACGTCCTTGCGGAACCCGCGCGAGTCGGACAGCCTGGAGCCAGGTTCGTAAAGGCCGCCGTAAATCGCGCGGCCCAGATGTTCGATGAAGCCTCCGAAGACGAACGGGTCGAGTTTGGCAATGCGTTGAGCCGGGTCAATGAAGATGCGGGCTGGACCTGACGCCGCCCCCTGCGGGGTGTGGGCGAACGCCGGACGGTTTCCCAAGCCGCCTGTCGCAAACGCCAAGCTGGCCGCGCCAGCCTGGCCAAAGAAGCGTCTCCTCCCTCGTGAAAACATAAACTCACCTCGCTTCGGAAAATGAATGCACTGGATTCCTCGTCAATGCGCTTGCAACTTTTGGCCGGGGCTTCATATCATGAAAGCCTTTACAGCCGCAAGAAATCTCGGAATGTGAAGAGAAAGTTTCGTTTTATTTCGTTTCTTTCGATTCCGAAACGGCCGAATCGCGGAGCGAATCTTTGGCAGGTTCCTGTAGAATCCCCCGGCCTTCCGGTGGAACCGATCTTGGATCTTCGACGTGGGGGGTGGCGGGTATTTTGACTCGGCGCAGAAAATCAGACAAAGGGAGGTGAACAAATGGTTGGTGGGAAGCTCAAGGTTGGGAAACGGTATCGACACGGTTGGAGGGGACTGGTCATGGCGCTGTTTGCGGTTGCTTGGGCAGTAGTCCCTCCGGATGCGACCCAGGCGCAAGCGCCGCAGCGCGCCCGCGTCACGGTTGACGCGGCCAAGGTCGAAGCGCCCATCAGCCCTGTGATGTACGGCCAGTTTGCCGAGTTCATGTTCGAGAACATCAAAGGCGGGATGCACGCCGAGATGATCCGCAATCGAAGTTTCGAGGAAGGCGGCAATCACATCGGAATCTCGCGTTACTGGGAACGCGAACCCGATGACCGGAACCACGATCCTTTCGTCAACTATCGCCGCGATGACGGGGTCTCCTACCCCGAAACGCGCGGTTTCGATGTTGCGACGCTCGAGCACTCCTTCCGGCTTGACCTCACGGCCCGGGACGGGCAGCGCCGCGGGCTGAGCCAGGGCCGAATACCCGTCCGCGAGGGAGTCGAATACCGCGGTTATCTGTGGCTGAAGACAACGGGCTTCGACGGCCACGTCACGGTGGCGCTCGAGCGTGACCGCACCGAAGGTGAGACTTACGCGAGCGCGGACATCACCAACCTCGAAGGCGACTGGAAAAAATACGAGTTCACACTAAGGCCGCGCAAGAGCGATCCCCTGGCCAAGTTTTCGATTCTGTTTTACGGGCGGGGCCGCGTCTGGGTGGACCAGGTCTCGCTGATGCCGGGCGACGCCGTGGACGGCGTCCGCCGCGACGTGTACGAGAAGATTCAGGCCCTGCGCCCCGCCTTCGTCCGCTGGCCGGGCGGAAACGTCGCCCAGGACTATCACTGGATGTGGGGTATCGGGCCGCGCGACCGCCGTCCGACCTGGACGAACCTCTCGTGGTGGAACGAACCCGAACCGGGCGACTTCGGCACGGACGAGTTCATTCGCTTTTGCTGGAACATCGGCGCCGAGCCGCACCTCGTGGTGAACGTCGAGGGCCGCGGAGCCACGGCGGAAGAGGCCGCGGCGTGGGTTGAGTACGCCAACGGCCCCGCGACGTCCAAATACGGAGCCCTGCGCGCGCAGTACGGAAACTCTGAGCCGTTTGGCGTGAAGTACTGGGAAATTGGCAACGAAATCTGGGGCGACTGGGTGCGCGGTCACACGGACGCCGAGACCTACGCGCACCGCTACAACCGATATCACTCCGCCCTGCGCGCCGTGGATCCCACGATCAAGTTCATCGCCGTGGGCGACAACGACATGGAGTGGAACCGCACCGTGCTGAGGGTTGCGGGCCCGAACATCGATTACCTGGCGATCCACCACTACTACGGCGCCGCCGAGATGAAGGGCGACGTGAGGAACCTGATGGCGCGTCCGCTCCATTACGAGCGCTTTTACCGTCAGGTCCAGAAATTGATCCAGGAGCTGGTTCCCGGCCGCGACATCAAGCTCATCATCAACGAGTGGAACACTTCGCTGCCGGTGCCGCGCCAGCATTCGATGGAGTCAGGGCTCTATGGCGCGCGCCTGATGAACGTCTTCGAGCGGTCGAGCGACATCGTACAAATGACCGCCGTCTCCGATCTCGTGAACGGCTGGCCGGGGGGAATCATTCAGGCGAGCCGGCACGAAGTCTTCGTGACGCCCACCTATCTCGTCAACAAACTTTACAACTCGCGACTCGGATCGTTGCGCCTGGCGACCGCCGTGGAGAGTCCGACGTTCGACAGCAGCCGAGAAGGGAAGGGTGTGCCGTACCTCGACGTGGTGTCCAGCCGCTCCGCCGACGGACGTGAGCTTTACCTCAAGCTGGTGAACACGGACAGCGATAAGCCCATGACGACCGAAGTCCGCGTGCGGGGAGCCGAAGTGGAACCGGAGGCAACGCTGGAGACGATCGCGTCCGAATCGCTCGAGGCGGCGAATAGTTTTCGGGAGCCCGAAGCCGTCGCACTCAGGCAGACCACGATTCGGGCCGGCGCAAGCTTTACGGTAGAGCTGCCCAGACACTCGGTGTCCGTCGTAACTTTGAAAGTGAAATAGTAAATCCCAAGGCAGGAGTCCAGCCGCCGTTTGCCGTCGCGCCAGGCCGCAAAGGAGTCAGCCGCTGGCGTGCCGATTGTGGGCCTGCGAGGCCGCTCCCTTCGGCGTCCCCTCGCCCTTCGATTCCCGGGACGGTCCCGTGGACTGCCGTACCAGGAGGCGGGTCTCGACGACGTACTCAGCTCCTCGATGCGTCTTGTGATGGAGCATGCGTTCCAGGGCTTCAAATGCCAATTGTCCCAGACGCGCGCGGGAGAGACTCACCGTGGTCAGCGGGGGGTGCGTGACGCTGGCGAAGAAGATGTCGTCAAAGCCCACGACGGAGACGTCGTCAGGGATCTTCAAGCCCGCCTGATGAAGCGCACTCAGCGCTCCGATCGCCGTCAGGTCGTTGCTGCACAGAATCGCGGTCGGAAAGTTCGGTTGCGCCAGGAAAACCTTGACCGCTTCCACGCCGCCTTCGACCTTGTGGTTGCTTTCCAGAGTCCGATGAGAAGTCATTCCCCAGCGGCTCACCGTTTCGATAAAGGCCTTGCGGCGAATGACGGCCGACTTCAGGTTCTGCGGGCCGGCGATAAACGCGAAGTCCCGGTGGCCCAGGTCGAACAGGTGGCGGATCGCGTCGGAAATTCCACTGGAATAATCCACGCGAATATCACTGACGAAATCCCGCACGTCGCCGTGGTCGAGAAAGACGACCGAGACGTGGTTCGCCTCCAGATCCTCCGCGAGGCCGGGAGCGAACTCCGAGGTCATCACCGCCACGCCGCGCACCTTGTTCTCAATCATCTTGCGCACGGCGGCTTCCGTGCGATGGAGGTGATAGTCCGTGTTGAAGAGCAGCAGGTCGAAGCCGCACTCCAGCGCCGCGGCTTCGAAGCTCTTGATGAGTTCGGGAAAGAAAGGATTGGCGATGTCGGAAACGATGAGACCGAGGAAATCACTCCCGCCACGCGCCAGGCGCCGCGCGTGAACGTTCTTGTAAAAGTTCAGTTCCTCGATGGCCGACTCAACGCGCCGCAGAGTTTCGGGGGCCACCGGACGTGTCCGGTTGACCACGTGCGAGACGGTCGTGACCGAGACGCCGGCTCGCTCCGCCACGTCTTTCATTCGCGTCGCCATATCGCTCCTTCACGGCCCCCGTCCCAGGATGACTTGCTTTGCATTCGTCGGAGCAGAAGACTGGGGCGATGACCTGCCGGCAGAACCGGCGCTTCCCGGACGTCGGGCAGCACGATATCTCGCTTCAACGTATCCGCGACAGTTCTCAGCCCTCGGAAAGGGCTGCTTCAAGTCATCTCTTGAATCAAGCGGAACGCAGAATCTCGATCTGGACCGCCGGGATAGCGGAACGCAGAATCTCGATCTGGACCGCCGGGATAGACGAGGGATTCGGCCCGGCAACCTCCCAATTTATCCGGGGTTGATACCCGTCTTGTCAAGCGCCGTGTGCTTGCGACTAGGGCTTTACGCGAGAAGTGCGAAAGCGGTCCATGCGCGCGTTCAACAAATGGTACACGTCAGCGCAAACGGTTGCGCGAAGAGCTTGATGAGAGCGCTTCACATAGGAACAAAATGTCCTTGACAAGCCATATTTACGCATGATAATCAGGCTCAGCTAAGTCGGGGTAGGACGAGGGCCACTGCAAAAAATGCAAGCGCTCACAGCGCGACAAGAAGCGCTGTAAGCAGCTCAATTTCTCTTAAGCGTTAAGCGACACGGGGTCCGTTTTCGAAACTCCAACGCTGAGGAATCTGAACTCCTTCCCATTCAAGTTGGCAGAATCAGGTCGGCAGACGCGAACTTGATCGGTGCCAACTCTGGAAGAAGGGAGTCGGTCCTCTTCAGCGGCATCTGCACCGGGAGGCGAAAGGAATGAGCCGCCAAACGAGGGTTGTGATAGGAAGCTTGGTGCTGAACCTCTTCTTAGCTGGCCTCCTGCTTGGCCAGCGCGCCGATCGCGCCGTCATCACGGGTCTGGTGAGCGATCCCGTGGGCGCCGCGGTTCCTCAGGCGAAAGTGACAATCCGAAACGAACAGACCGGTGTCGAGACGGTCGTGACGACCAACGACGCCGGTAACTACACCTCACCGCTGCTCATTCTGGGCACTTACACGGTGAGGGTGGAGCGCGACGGCTTCAAAGCCTTCTCGCGGAGCGGGATCGTGCTGACGCCCGGCGCCGTCTTCCGGCAGGATGCCGCGCTGGAACTGGGCGCCGTGATCGAGACCGTCGAAGTCGTTGCCGCTTCCGAAATGATCAAGACCGCCACGGCGGAGACCGCGCACACGGTCAACGAGAAATACTACCAAGACCTTCCCGTGGTGATGGGCGCCGACATTCGTCTGGCGGAATCCCTGCTCTACATGCAACCGGGATTTACGCCCATGGCACCGAACGGCGATTCGATGTTCCGCGGCAGCCAGTTCAACTCGCGCATCAACGGCGGGCAGACCATGGCGGCGGAAAACTGGTTTGACGGCGCGGCCTTCGGGTACGCCGAGGGTCACCAACAAACGCAGGAGAGCTCACCCCCCATCGAGGCCATCAAGGAGGTCAAGGTCTCGACGGGCGTGCTTTCCGCCCAGTACGGCCGCACGAGCGGCGGGTTTACCGAGTACGTGACCAAGTCGGGGACGAACGAACTCCATGGCAGCGTCTACGGCTTTTACATCAACAAGGGCCTCCGGGCGCGCCACTTCTTCGAACGTCAGAAGGATCCTTTGAACCAGAAGACCCTGGGCTTCACGCTCGGAGGACCCATCAGGAAGGACAAGACCCACTTCTTCACCAACTTCGACGTGATGAACCTCCAGCAGATCCCGATCGCGGGGTTTGTGCACACGATGCCCGTCAACGCGTTCCGGCAGGGCGACTTCAGCGCGCTGCTGGGGGGTCAACTGCTGGACGCGAATGGCAATCCGATTCTCGACGTGCTGGGCCGCCCGATGTTCCAGGGACAGATCTACGATCCCACAACCACCCGCATCGTGAATGGGCTTCCCGTCCGCGACGCTTTTGGTTTCGACCCGGTGACCGGGCTGCCCACGGCGAATGCAAACATCATTCCGGCGGGGCATCCGCTTCTGAACAATCCCCTGAATAACGTGCTTGTCCCTCTGATTCCGCCCACCGAGAGGGACGGTCTCACGCTCAACACTCAGGGCGCGTTCGGCGATGCGATCCGCTATATCGATGTGTTCACGTGGCTGACGCGAATTGACCACCAGTTCAGCCCCAGCTTCAAGATGACGCACACGTTCTTCATGAACGAACGGCCGGGGAAGGCGAGAAACTGCGAAGGTCCGGACCACTGCGCGTTTAACGTCAACTCGGTCGGCAAGAACTCGCTTGGGCAGAACCCCGACTACATCGGCCACGGGTTCTTCCAGCGGATTGCCAACCGCTTCGCCCACCAGCAGTTCGACTGGATCATCAAGCCCAACCTGTTCAACCACACGTTGATTTCCTATGACCGCTGGGTGATGGAAGGACACCACCTGGGGGCCGGCGCGAATTGGAATCAGCGGTTGGGGAAGGGCTTGCTCGATAATGAAGCCGCCCCGGGACAGTTCAACTTCGGCGGCGGGCTCGGTTACGCGTTTCTCGGTAATCCCTGGCAGGTCAGCACGGGTCAGGGAGGAGACGTCAACAACCGCTGGCAGTTCCTCGATGACCTGACCTGGATTACCGGCAAGCACACGGTAAAGGTGGGGTTCGAATACCGCCGTCACCAGATCATGAACAACGGATGGGGGGGTAACAACGGCGGCACCTTTAACTTCAACCGGTTGAGCACAGCAGGGTACGACGCGGCCGGGAACAACGTCGGGGCTACGGGCGACCCCTTTGCTGCGTTCCTGCTGGGCCAGGTGTTTGACGCCAACTTCTCAATTCGCACCCAGCCCATGATCTACGAAGGCTACTACGCCCCGTGGTACCAGCACGAGTACAAGGTGACCCCGCGGCTGACGCTCAACTTCGGCGTCCGCTGGGACTATCAAACCGGCAAAGTGGAGAAGCATGACCGCTGGTCCACATTCGATCCGACCGTACCCAACCCCGGGGCCGGAGGCTTGCCTGGGGCGGTGATATTCGCGGGCACCGGAACCGGCCTTGCCGGTCGGAGGTCGTTCGAGGATCCCTCCAAGGACTCCTGGGGTCCGCGTTTCGGCTTCGCGTACCGCCTGTCGGACAGAAATGTCGTGCGGGGCGGGTACGGAATCTACTACGCGGGGATCAGCGTCTCGCAGTTCAATGCCCTCCCCGTGATCGGATTTGAAAGTAATCCGACGGCGCCCAACGTGACCAACGGTCTCTGCCCGGCGTACTTCTTCGGAGGCAGTCCGGGCGGGACCATGGCTCTCAATGCGGCCTGCGGGACGGTCGCCACTGCCTTCCCGCAAGATCGCATCATCTTCCCGCCGTTCATCGATCCGACGATCTCGAACGGTGGGTCTCCCGTGGGCATTCCTCTGGACAGTGTCAACCTGCCGCGCTACCAGAACTGGAGCTTGTCCGTCCAGCGTCAGGTCACTGACAACATGCTTCTCGACGTCTCCTACGTCGGGAACCGCGGGACTCGCTTGCCCGCGCACCGGTTCATCCTGGGCACGGCAGCGAATATGAACGACCCGGCGGTCCTGGACCTCGGAGTCGCTTGTTTGCAGTCAAACGTTAACGACCCGGCTCAGTTGACAGCCAACTGCCCGGCCGGCTCCAACATCGCGCCACCCTACGCTGGATTCGTTGGGAACGTCGCGCAGGCCATCCGCCCGTTCCCGCAGTATCAGATCATCAACTGGCGTAACGTTCCTGCGGGCTCGAGCATCTATCACTCCTTGCAGACGACGCTCGATAAGCGGTTCGCGAATGGCGTGCAATTCCGCGTCGCTCACGTCTGGTCGAAGCTCATTAACAACGGCGCGGAGACCGGCCAGGCGGGCGACGGTCGGAACGGCCGCTACCAGAATCCGGTGAACGCCGCCGTCGAGCGCGGGCTGAGCGATGATGACGTGCCGCACGTGCTCATCGTCGCCTACACGTACGAGCTGCCCTTCGGACGGGGCAAGCGACTGGGACGGGACGTTTCCAGCATCGCAAACAAATTCATCGGCGGATGGAAGGTTGCCGCTCTCCAGCGGTATGAATCCGGCCGACCTCTGCCCATTGTCATGGACAACGACCTGGGCGGCCTTCTCTTCAACCCACAGCGGCGACCCAACCGGCTGTCCGGTGGTGTCTGGACCGGCGGCGATTTCGACCCCAACGCCGACCGATACCTGACACTGGACGGCTGGGCCAATCCGGGAACGCGAACGCTCGGCAACGCTCCCCGGGTGGACGGCTCCGTCCGGCGATTCCCGCTGTATGCCGAGGATTTCAACATCTTCAAGGAGACGTTCGTCTATCAGGAGAGCGTCAGGCTGAGATTTGAAATCTCTCTCGGCAACATCTTCAACCGCGCCTATTTCTGCGGACCGGACACCAGCGTCCGCAACTTCCAGCCCCAGCCGGGCAACCCCTTCGGGAGAATCTCGGCGCAGTGCAACCTCCCGAGGAGAATCCAGCTCGGTGCTCGCATCGAGTTCTAGCGGGCTGCAACATCAACCCCAACGCGAGGAGGCCGGGACCGGGTTCCCGGCCTCTTCCTTTTGATATAGAATCCCCGCCGCGCGGACGGACTCTTCTCTGAGGAGGCGTGAAAATGAATCACTTCAACCGTCGCGATTTTCTTGCCCGCTCGCTGGCGGGCGGCGCCGCGGCCCTGCTGCTGGGTCCGAGGGCCGTGGCCGCCGAGTCCCGAGTGGACGTTGTTCTCGACGAGCCGATTGGCACCATCCTGCCGGACCTTTATGGGCACTTCATCGAACATCTGGGTGGCGTCATCTACGACGGAATCTGGGTCGGGGAGAACTCAAAAATCCCCAACGTCGGGGGAATCCGCAAGGCGCTTGTGGACCGCATGCTCAAGCTGAAGAGGACCGTCATGCGCTGGCCCGGGGGCTGCTTTGCGGACAGCTATAACTGGAGGGACGGCGTCGGCCCGCGCTCGGAGCGTCCGCGCCGAAGCAATTTCTGGCTGGACAGCCCGCAGCTTCGGGAGGCACCCGACGGCCCCTGGAAGTACGACTCCAACCACTTCGGCACCAACGAATTCATGCGCTTCTGTCGGCTCACCGAGTCGGAGCCCTACTTCGCCGTCAACCTGCGCAGCCTGCCGGCCAAGGACTTCTACGAGTGGGTGGAATACTGCAACGCGCCGGCGGGCGCGACCACGCTCTCCGATCTGCGCGCCTCGCAGGGCGATCGCGAGCCTTATCGCGTCAAGTTCTGGGGCGTCGGCAACGAGTCGTGGGGCTGTGGCGGGAATTTCACGGGCGCTGAGTACGCGGTCGAGTATCGCCGCTTCATCGCCTGGGTGCCGCGCTACGGCGTCGAACTGGCCTTCATCCCGGCGGGCCCCAGCGGGGGCGACGTCAACTGGACGCGCGATTTCTTCAGCCGTCTGACCGAACGAAGTCGCAACATCCTGCGCTCGGTTTACGGATGGGCGCTGCACTACTACTGCGGGACGACGGGCAAGGGGAACTCGCTCGATTTCTCCGACAACGAATGGTACGAGCTGCTGGGCCGCGCGGACCGCATGGATTCACTCATCAAGCTGCACTGGTCGGCGATGGGCGAGTTCGACCCCGAGCACCAGGTGAAGCTGGTGGTGGACGAATGGGGCGCCTGGCACCGCCGGGGGACGGAAGTCCATCCATCGCACCTGTTCGGACAGACCTCGAGCCTTCGCGACGCACTCGTTGCCGCGCTCACTCTCGACACGTTCAACCGTCATGCGGACAAGGTGGTCATGGGGAACGTCGCTCAGCTCATCAACTGCCTCCACAGCCTGTTCCTCGCCCACGAGGACAAGTTCGTGGCCACGCCCAACTACCACGTCTTCGAAATGTACAAGGCCCATTACGGCGGGAAGTCCGTGCGGACCGTCTTCTCGGCCCCGACGGTGAGCTATCAGGCGCAGGACAAGCCGGCAACGCTGTGGGGACTGGCGGGGTCGGCTTCGCTGCAGGACAAGCGGCTGGTGCTGAGCGTGGTCAACCCGCACGCCACGGAAGCGCGGGAAACAGAGGTTTTCATCCGCGGCGCTTCGGTGCGTTCCGGCCAGACGAGGACGCTCGTGTCCACGGACCTGCGCGCGCACAACTCGTTTGCCAATCCGAGCGCGCTGGAGCCGAAGGAGAGCCCGGTGAAGGCCGAGGGGAGGTCGTTTGTTTACGCCTTCCCGCCCGCTTCGGTGACGGTTCTGACCCTGGAGCTGGCTTGAAAGGGGTTGCAGCAACCCTGGGGAGCCCTGCCGGCGGGGCGGCTCACTTTCGCCGCGTGAACTCCTCACTTCTCACGATTCCGCGGCCTTCTTCGATGACGAAGAGCCGGTTGACGGGGAGGTCGCGGAAGGTTTCGGTCTCGCCCGTGGGCCAGCGCACGTCGAGCTGGTCCACGCGGCGGGCCTCGCCCAGACCGAAATGCAGTCTCAGATCGTTCTGCGAGACGTAGCTCCCGCCGCTCATCACCTCGTCAATCTGGGAAATCCCTCCGGCCTGCACCCGGACGCGCGCGCCGATGGCCGTGCGGTTCGAGCGCGTCCCGACGCACTTCACCTTGATCCAGTGGTTCGGGCTCGTGCTGTCGTTGCGGAGCAGTGACGGCGCCTCGTTCATGTTGATGATGACCACGTCCATGTCGCCGTCGTTGTCGAAGTCGCCGAAAGCGCAGCCGCGGCTCGAATAGAGCGCCGTCACGTCCTCACCCGAGCGCGCCGTCACGTCCTCGAAGCGGCCGTCGCGGCGATTCCGGTAAACGACTTTCCGCTGCTTGAAGGTCACGTGAAGGTTGCGGCCCTCGATTTCCGGCCAGACGTGGCCGTTGGCAAGGAAGATGTCCCGCCAGCCGTCATTATCGAAATCCACGAGGCCCGCGCCCCAACCCAGATAGCGCGTGTTGATTCCCAATCCGGCCTGGAACGCCGCTTCGTAAAACGTGCCGTCGCCGACGTTGCGGTAGAGGTTGGTGTTTTCGCCGGAGAAGTTCGTCTTCACAATATCGAGCCAGCCGTCGTTGTTGTAGTCGCCGACGGCCACGCCCATTCCCGCTTGCGTCACGCCGTCTTCGCTCAGCGCGCACCCGGCCAGCATTCCGATCTCGGAAAACGTCCCGTCGTGGTTGTTGCGGTAAAGGCGGCTCGGCGCCGAGTCGCAGGCCACGTAGAGGTCCGGCCAGCCGTCGTTGTCGAAATCGGCCGCCACGGCCGTGAGGCCGTACGAACCGACGGGCACCCAGTTGGCGTTCACCGAAGTCGGCTCGGGGACGCCGCGCGGGTTCACGACGCCGGATTTTTCCGACACATCTTCGAACGTCCCGTCCCCGCGGTTGCGGTAGAGCATGTTCGTCCCGCCGCCCAGCCCTTGCGGCCCGCACCCGACCGGGATCTCGTACGACATGCAATAGGGGTTCTCTCCCGGGAGGGGAACTGCTGCCGGATCGAAATTCACGTAATTGGCGATGAAAAGATCGAGGTCTCCATCGCGGTCATAGTCCACAAAGCAGCAACCGGAGTTCCAGCGCCGCCCTGTTCCGGCCAAGCCGGCTTTGGCGGTCACGTCGGTGAAAGTTCCGTCGCCGTTGTTGTGGTAGAGGACGTTTTCGCCCCAGTAGGTCACGAAGAGATCGTCGAAGCCGTCGTTGTCGTAATCCCCCACGCACACGCCCTGGCCCCACCCGGAGCGGACGAGGCCGGCTTTTTCGGTGACGTCCTTAAACGTCCCGTCGCGGTTGTTGTGGAAGAGATAGTTCGACGGCTCTTTGCCCGGCGGGAATCCTTCGAACTTTGTGCCGTTGACCATGAAGATGTCCAACCAGCCGTCATGGTCGTAATCGAAAAACGCCACCCCGCAACCGATTTCCTCGATCAGGTATTTCTTGGTGGTGACGCCGCCGTAAACGTTGAGAGCATTTCCCAGGCCGGCTTCTGCGGCCACGTTCACGAAGGTCACGTCCCAGGGCGGAGGTGATGTCCTCGGCTTCGTTTGCGAATCCGCGAGCATCCGGCCGGCCGCGAGCGCCCTGGGGCTAGCGCCCAGCAGGCTGGAAATTGCTTCCAGCGTCGCGGTCGCACCCAATCCGCCGAGGAATCTGAGGGCCTGGCGGCGCGTTGTTCGGCGGAGCGGGCTCCTCCAAATGGACGGCCGCCCGTTACTCACGGTCGCCCACCTGCGGGCGCGTCGCCTGCGACCGCGTCCCGCGCCTTTTCCGTTCAATCGACGCGGTCTGGCTGTCCAGCTTCTGGAACTCCCTCAGGGCGACGAGGCTTTCCTCCGGCTTGCCGAGCCGGCGGTACACGAAGCTCAAAACGTAGTGGTACTGCGCGGCATGGGGTTTGAGTTCGATGGCCTTTTCCAGAGCCTCCGCCGATTTTTCCCACTCCTCCAGTGCCCGGTAGGCCTTGCCCATCTGGAAGTAGCCGAGGTCAGATTCGGGATTTTCCTGAATTGCCCGGCGCGCGTACTCGAGCGCCTCACGCGGCTGGGCCAGGCGGTTGTAGAGGCTGCTCAGGTTCACGTAAGGTGCGTCGAACTTCCGCTTGCGGCGTTCGCTGAGCTCGATGGCCTTACGATAGTATTCTCTGGCCTGCTCGTCATTGCCCAGAGCTTCCATCGTGAATCCCATGGCGTTGAGCGTTTCGAGGTGCTCGGGGTCGAGACGAAGAACTTTTTCGAAGGACTCGCGCGCCCGCTCGAAATCGTCCTGGATGGAATAAACGCGTCCCAGGTTGTAGTGGACTTCCGGCGAGTCGGGCCGCAGCCTGGCCGCAAACTCCATTTCAATCAGCGCCCGGTCGTAGCGGCCGATGGCTCCGAGCGCGCGTCCCAGCACCAGGTGCGCATCGGCGTTGTTAATGTTCAGTTGCAGCGAGCGGGCCAGAGACTGAATGGACTCGCCGACCTTCTTCTTCCGGAACTGGACGTAGCCGAGCTGATAGAGCGCGCGCCAGGATTTCGGACGGGTCTTCAGGTATTCGACCAGCAGGGGCTCCGCGGCGTCAAGCTGCTCCTGCTCGATGAGCTGGTTGAACTTTGCGATTTCCGCGAGGTCGTCGGCTCCCGACGCGTCGGCCGAGGGAGCGGGTGCGTCCCGGAGGGCGGGAGCCGGGGCCTGCCGGATCGCAGCCTGCTGGCGTTCTCTCGTTCGCTCGAGCTCCTCTCGTGCCGCCGGGTGCGCGGGGTCGAGCGACAGGGCCTTTTCGAAGGCGGCGGCGGCTTTCGCGTGTTCGCGCTGCCGCGCGAACGCCAGGCCGAGATAGTAATGAGCTTCCGCGGAAGACGGGCGCAGTCGAAGCGCCTCCTCGAACGCCTCAGCGGCTTCGCCGGCGCTCTGCCCCGCCAGCAGCGCGCGTCCCAGACCGAAGTGCGCGGAATAGGAACCGGGCTGAATCTCCAGCGCGCGGCGGAATTCGGTCACGGCTTCGTCGGCTTTGCCCTGCTCGAGCAGCGCTGTGGCAACGTCGGTGAGCACGTCGGGGTTGTCGGGCCACAGGCGCGCGACCTTGCGCAGGTTTGAAACGGCTTTCTCCAGTTCGCCCCGAGCCCGCTCCGCCCTCGCCTGGTTGAGCAGGAGATTGGCCTCCTGCCCGCGGCGTTCCTGCGAGATCAACTCGCGCCCGCGCGCCAGTTCCGCCGTCGCCTCCTCCGATTGGCCGGCGCGGCCCAGCGCCAGGCCGAGCTGATAGTGAGCTTCGCCGAGGCCGGGATTGAGCCGCACCGCCTCGCGCAGGTGGCGGATCGCCTCCTTGACGTCGCCCTGGCGCAACAGGCTCTTGCCGAGCGAGAGGTGGGCCTGCGGGAAACGCGGGTCGAGGGAGAGGACGCGACGCAGCTGCTCGATCTCCCGATCGTTTCCGTACTTGCGGTTGTAGGCTAGGGCGAGGTTGTAGTGCGCCCGGAGGTGGTTCGGCTGAAGCGCAACGGCCCTTTCGAGGTGCTCGACGGCTTCGTCCACGTTCGTCTCGGTGAGGACCGAGCCGAGGTTGCTGTGCGCGTCGGCAAAATCCGGGTCGATCCGGAGCGCTTCGCGAAATTCGCGCGCGGCGCCTTCCACGTCGTCCATCTGCGCCAGCACCAGCCCCAGGTTGTTGCGCGCCTCGACGAACCGCGGTTCGAGCCGCACGGCTTCGCGGAAGGCTCGAATCACCTCCTGCGCGTCGCCGCCCGCCAGGCCGAGCATCCGGCCGAGCAAATTGTGGGCCTCGGGCAAGTCCGGTCGCG
>CAZKXX010000033.1:0-35086 GCA_964556705.1 uncultured Acidobacteriota bacterium | reverse complement strand
GAAGGCGCGCTGGAGGAGAGCGCAGCCACGGTCACCCACGATCCCTTGCCGACCGTCATGGCCGACAAGGATCAACTGAGCCGCCTGTTTCAAAACTTGCTCAGCAATGCAATCAAGTTTCGCGCCACGGATCCGCCCGTCGTTCATGTTTCAGCTCGACGAAAAGGGAACGAATGGCTTTTCTCGGTTCGGGATAACGGTATCGGCATTGATCCTGATCAGTTCGAGCGTGTCTTCCTGATCTTTCAGCGGCTGCACGGCAAGAGCGAGTATCCCGGCACGGGGGTCGGCTTAACGATATGCAGGAAGATCGTCGAGCGACACGGAGGGAAAATTTGGGTCGAATCGCAAACGGGAAAGGGGTCAACGTTTTGCTTTACCTTGCCGGCTTGAGCTGTCCGCGGCAGTCTGTGCTTGGAGACAAAAATGGAGACTGCGGGGAGGCCGATTGAAATCCTGCTCGTCGAGGATAATCCTGCCGATGTCCGCCTGACGGTGGAAATCCTGAAGGAAACCAAGGTCCGCAACACCCTGACCGTCGCCGTCGACGGCGTTGAAGCACTCGATCTGCTTCGCCGGGCCGGCCGATATACCCACGCCACGCGGCCGGACCTCATTTTGCTCGATCTGAACTTGCCCAGGAAGGATGGCAGGGAAGTCCTGGCGGAAATCAAAGCCGACCCCGATTTAAGACTTATCCCGGTCGTGATCCTGACATCTTCGAAGGCCGAAGAGGACATCGCGAAGACCTACAGCCTCTATGCCAATTGTTTCGTGACCAAGCCGGTTGACCTGGAACAGTTTGTCAAGGTGGTGAAGTCGATTGAAGATTTTTGGTTGACGATCGTGAAACTTCCCTAAGGAAAACGCCGTGAAATCCGAGGCGATTAAGGTCTTGCTGGTGGAGGACAATGCGGGAGATGTCCGCCTGATCCGGGAAATGTTGAAGGAAGCAAAGCCCGCCTTGGCTGCCCTGGAAGAAACCCCAAGCCTGATGACGGCGGTCGAGCGCCTGGCAAAGGGCGGAATCGACGCGGTGTTATTGGATCTCGGGCTCCTGGACAGCCAGGGCATCAATACTTTTTTGAAGATACACGATCAATTCCCCCGTGTTCCCGTTTTAGTGCTGACGGGTCTTCTCGACGAAAATCTGGGCCTTCAAGCCGTTCGGGAAGGGGCGCAAGATTACCTGGTCAAAGGGCAGGTGGATAGCACGTGGCTTTGCCGCGCCATCTTCTACGCCATCGAGCGGATGCAAGTAAGGGAAGAACTGCTGAGAAGTGAGCAGCGCTATCGCCTGCTCGTTGAAAAAAACCATGCGGGGGTATACCGGGCCACCTTGGACGGCCACATCATGGACTGTAATCACGCTTTCGCCAAGCTCTTCGGATATGTCTCTGGGGAAGAGATCTCGGCTCGTCCCATGTCCGACCTTTACTTTGATCCCCGTGAGCGGGAGGCACTCATAGTCCGCCTGAGGGCGGAACGCGCTCTGTCAAACATCGAGTTGTGCCTGAAGCGAAAAGATGGAAGCCCGGTTTGGGTCCTGGCGAACAAGACTCTTGTCGAATGGGAGGCAGGCAGCCCGCCGATCATCCTGGGGACCTTCGTCGATATTACCCGGCGAAAGCAGGCTGAGGAGGCGCTACAGCAAAGTGAAAATCGGTTGCGCGCCATCGTTGAAACCGAGCCGGAATGTGTCGCGATGGTCGCGTCGAACGGCAACCTCCTGCAATTGAACCCGGCGGGCCTGGCCATGATCGAGGCTGGCAGCCTTGCCGAAGTCCCTGGAAACTCGGTCCTTCCCTTGATTGTTCCTGAGCACCGGGCGGCGTTCGAAGCTTTTTTGCGGGGAGTCTGCAGCGGCAATAAAGCCAATTTAGAATTCGAGATCGTCGGGCTCAAAGGTACGCGGAGGTGGGTGGAGTCCTATGCGGCCCCCATTGCTGATGAGAAGGGATCAATTTGCATGTTGGCCGTCATGCGAGACCTCACTGAACGCAAGCAGGCTGAGAAGTCTCTCCGCGGGCTTTCTACACGTCTGCTGCAGTTGCAGGATGAGGAGCGGCGGCGCATTGCCCGGGAACTCCACGACGCCATCGGCCAGAACCTCGCCGCTTTGGTGACGAACCTTACGCTGGCGCAACGGTCGGCTGTTAACCTTGATCCGAAAGCACATCGAGCCATCTCGGGAAGTCTCAAGCTGGCCGAGCACTCCTTGAACGAGATGCGTACCCTTTCCTACTTATTACACCCGCCGTTGCTGGATGAAGATGGCTTGGCCTCGGCCCTGGCTTGGTACGTTAAGGGGTTTGGAGAGCGAAGCCAAATCAAGATCGACCTCAAAGTATCTCCCAATTTTGGCCGGCTGCCCCAGGAGGTCGAGACGACCCTTTTTCGCGTCGTGCAGGAAAGCCTGACGAACGTCCACCGTCACTCCAAAAGTCCCACAGCCAGGATACGGCTTTCGCGTCGTGCGGCTGAGGTGAAGTTAGAAATAACGGACAAAGGCCAGGGCATGCCCGCGAAGGCGCTCCACTCGGGTACTCAGAATAGCGGACAGCTTGGAGTGGGCATTATGGGGATGCGCGAGCGAGCCCGACAACTCGGGGGTCGGCTGGAAATCGATTCCAGCCGGCGAGGCACGACCGTCCGAGTGGTGATCCCGCATTCCGAGGTCGTTCCGTGAAAACGCTTCGTATCCTGGTGGCGGATGATCATGAAGTTGTGCGCAAGGGAATGCGCGCCCTTCTGGAAGCCCGTCCCGAATGGGAAGTTTGCGCGGAGGCGGCCGATGGCCGGGAGGCTGTTGAACGGGCAAAACAGACGAAGCCCGACGTGGTGGTGATGGATATCAGCATGCCGGAATTGAATGGCCTGGAAGCGACGCGCCAAATCCTGAAAGCCCTGCCCAGGACCGAGGTCCTGATCCTGACGCTTCATGAGTCCGAACAGTTAATACGTCGGGTAATCGAATCAGGTGCCCGTGCCTACGTCCTGAAGTCCGACGCGGGACGAAACTTGGTGGAGGGTGTGACAGCGCTAAGCCGGCACAAAGGTTTTTTCTCATCCAAGGTCGCAACGCTCGTAGTAGAGAGCCATCTGAAAAAGGGCAGCACAACCGGCACAAGGAAGCCCACTTGTGACTTTCTGACCCCTCGCGAGCGGGAAATTGTCCAGCTCCTCGCCGAGGAGAAAAGTAACAAGCAGATCGCGGCAACCTTGAGGCTCAGCGTTCACACGGTGGAAACCCACCGAAGCAACATCATGCGCAAGCTCGGCACCCATTCCTTGAGCGGCCTGATTCGCTACGCCTTACGCAATAAGATTGTGCAGTTCTAGGCCGGAGATTGTCCCCGCATCAATTGAAAGTGGCGACTCCCGTAGAGCGGCATGCTGGGCCAACTTGGCCTGGGCGTGCAACTCCGGGGTCAGGATTTGGTTCGGCCCGTTCCGTTTTCGACAGCCGTTCACCCGACGGAACTTCTTCTCAGCTTCGAGCAGGTCGGCGGCGGACCAGGCTCGAGCGGAGTGGGTAGCGAAGCGGACCGAGGAAGTTCACGGACGATCTCGCGAACGGTGGCAGGACGCCGCTTGAGATTTTCGACCCCGGCGACGAGCCTTTGCGTTTCCGGAACTTGATGTTAGTCCCGCCAATTTCCGGGGGGCGGCGACCAGGAGGTCCGCGCAGGCGCTCACCTCGCTGCGGTCGCTGAGTCGGGCCACCAGACGGAGCCAGTTCTCGTCTTCGAATTCTCGTTTGGCGATTCTCTTGACTACGTCCAAGAGCTTCTGGGTGATCAGGTGTTCAAGTTCGCCGAAGGGCTGCTTCTCGAAAATCGCGTGTATTTGTTTCTCCTTTTCGGGTGCGCATTTGCGGAGAGTTAATTCTCGAACCTGTTTGAACAAGGGCTCAGGTCGGTCGCCGATTGTTTTCTTCGGCCCTTCCTTGCGCTGGAATTCGGCCAGCTTCGCATGCTCAGCGCCCGGAATCCGCAAGAGGTTCCCCATCTTGCCGTCAATATCTGTTCGACTGGGGGCCGGGGGTGTCTTCTTCCCCGAGAGCAGCTGCGAAACGTAAGACTCCGTGACTTGAGCAGCACTTGCCAGATCCCGCTGCTCAAGCCCCGACTTCTGAAGGCGCTGTTTGATCACCAGGGCCGGATCCACCGAAACTTTTCTGAGATTAACCACGAAAGTTAGCACAAAAGGCTATCATATTTCTCTTGACAAATCCCGTCAATGCGCCTACCGTGGTTAAGAAGGTGAGCCATCAATCCCAGTCCTTCCAGATTATCTGAACTAAGTCAGGTCATCTGAAATCGCACCTCTTAGAAGACGGTCAAGGAGGTTTGCATGTTTGCTCGAAATGTCTCCATCCATCTGAAGCCCAATAGCATTCCGGAGTTTACGAAGGTTCTCGAGAACGAAGTCATTCCGCTGCTCCGAAAACAGAAAGGCTTCCAGGACGAGATTACCTTCGTCGTCCCAGGCGGGCTGGAAGCGGTTGGAATCAGCTTGTGGGATCAGAAAGAGAACGCCGAGGCCTACAGCGGCGGAGCCTATCCGGAAGTGCTGAAGGCGCTGGCGAAAGTGACGGATGGAACTCCTCGGGTTCAGACCTATGAGGTTTCGAACTCGACTTTCCACAAGATCGCTACTCGCGTCGTTGCGTAAATGTTCCGTTCGGTTGGGGGCGGCCAGGGCCGCCCTCGCCACCCCACCGGCCAGCGGCGAGCACTCTCGATACGAGAAGAAACGAGGACTCCGAATGCTTACGAAAATGGCGAAATCGATCTCGATTGTGGTCCTGCTCCTTGCGTTGATGTGGCGCCCCTCGAGCACTTTCGAAATCCTCCTGCAATTCGTGGTTTGCACGGGCGCACTCGCGGTTGTCGCGCAAGCCCTCCGCGCAGGTAAGTTCCTCTGGGGGGTTGGATTCCTAACGATCGCCGTGCTCTACAACCCGGTCGCGCCCCTTGCGCTATCTCGCACCGCGTTTCTCTTTGTCGATTTGATGTGTCTCGGGACGTTTGCGCTCGCGTTGGGGGCGTTGAAGACGAGGCCGCTCCTCACCGTGCCGTCGATTACGAACCTGCGCCGACGAAGCGAATCGCTGTGAGGCACAAATTATGGGCCTCAATCACCCGTCATCCATTGCGAGTCAGGAGATCAGGGCAGACCAAATCAGAGCCGGGACCGTTTTGATCAAAGAGAGCTCCCTTCTGCCGGAATCCTTGCGCCTGGAAACCGATTCCGACGTGACGGGCGGGAGGTTCTTCAAACATCTCGGGGGGACTCGAGCTCAATCAGAAGACTCGTAGGGTGGACCTTCTTCTTCATGGCCGCCGAGGTCAATTCGACAGGCTTCGGTCTTGACGAACAAAAAGCGCGGAGAAGAGCGGTCAGCCGACTCTTGGCGGGCCTGGAGAAGGAGAAGTTTAATTGCCCGGAAATTAGGGCCCGTGGCCGTGAAGGTCTTCCTGGGCCTGCGCGGCGTCACTGTCTCGGCCCGTCCCTCGGCACATCCAGGAAGGCTTTTTTCTGATCCGCGGCAAGAGCGCCGGCGAATTGGATCGAACCGAATCAGCCTCCACCCGCATCCGGGCATAGGCTGTACGTGTGAGGAAGCGTGTCGGAAAGAAATGGTGACAAGGCCGGATTTCGCCGGAGCCGAAGACGGAAGATTCTCCGGCGGAAGCGAACTCGGGAGTTGAGGAAACGACTGGAGGCCAGCGGCATCCGGACCACGATTGCCGCGTCGAGGCAAAACAGCGCGGCCGCTGCTTCACCTTGACCCGCTTTTGGAAGGCGTTGGCATGGCAAAACGCCCTCAAGCTGCCCCCGCACCTCGAATTCATGAACTGCCAAAGTCCCCGAAGGGAGGACTCCGATGAGCAGCATTCGTAGCATCGCAATCTCCATCGCTTGGGCTGTGCTTTCGGCACCGTTAGCCCACGCACAAGATGCGAAACTTTCCGAGGCCGGGATGCTCCTCGAACCCCGGGCGGCGATACAGGAATTCGAGTGGCAACCCCGACAATATGCGGGCCTTTTGTTGCTGCAAAGGGGTCCGGTTTCACCGCCCCTTCCTGTTGCGCGCGATCTGTCCACGTACCGTGAGTTTCATTTTGGAATGGACTTGGCGGCGACAGCAGAACAGGCAGGCCTGAATGTGGCCAAGGCGAAGGTCATCCACCAACGTCCGGCCGTGATTCAAGAACTGGCGTGGCGGCCGCAACTGACCGTCGACTTTTCACGCCAAGGGGACCCGGTCAGGAGCGTCCTCTTCAGTTTTTACAATGGCCAGCTCTTCCAAATTCTGGTCGTTTACGATCGATATAGGACCGAAGGGCTGAGCGCCGAGGATGTGATCGAAGCGATCTCGGCCGAGTACGGGCCGGCCACACAACCTGCGGCCGAAGTTACCTTTTCTTCCTCCCAAGTCTATAACAACAAGGAGCTGGTCATCGCGCGCTGGGAAGATTCGCTTTACTCGTTCAATCTCTTCCGCTCGGCCTTTCAGCCCACTTTTGGGATGGTGGGATTCTCGAAACGGCTTGATGTCCTGGCCCGAGCCGCCATCGCCGATGCGATCCGCCTGGATGAGCAGGAAGCTCCCCAACTTGAGATCGACCGCCAAAAGAAACAAGAAGGAAAGGAGCGCGCCGGTCGAGAGAAGGCCAGGCTGGCGAACAAACCGAACTTCCGACCCTAGCAGTAGCAGCAGAAAAGGAGGGGATCGCTGATCGTGCTCACTCCCTTGTGGAAGCGAATTTTTTCGGTGAACTTAGCCCGGCGGATCCTTGCCGGACCGCCAACAATTGGAGGATCGAATGGCATCGAAGCTGTATGTAGGGAATCTGCCCCATAGTGTTTCCGATTCTCACCTGAGCGAATATGTGATCCATGCCGGATTTCAGGTGGCCTCGGCGGTGGTGATCCGCGACAAGTTGACGGGAACGCCGCGAGGATTCGGCTTTGTCGAACTGGCGGAGGGCGAAGATGTCCAGAGAGCCATCTCCGGTTTGAACGGTCAGACTCTGGAGGGCCGTGTGTTGACCGTGAATGAGGCGAAGCCGCAGCGCGCGAATTTTGGCCGATCTCCCCGCGGTGGACGGTACTAGGCTCGGAGGCGGAGATTGAAGAGGCGAACGCTGATGGCCGCGTCCAGGTTCATGCCCAGCTCTGTTCAGGCTTACCCAATGAGCGTTTCCCGCCGGTTGAAGACCGTCCTCCAGGTCGGGCGCTCCGTGCGCGAGGCTCGAGGGCGCGAGCGGTTGGCTTTCACACAGACAATTCATGAGCGATGCAGTCGCTCGCTCCGTGCTCTCCGGGATTATGAAAGGAGGCTGCCATGTACATACAATTTGTCGGCTTCGATAATTCCATCAGTTCTCGCACTTATCATTTTCACGTGATCGACCCGCCCTACGAAACTCGGGAGTTCAACGTCCAAGTTCGGTCCGAGGAGTTTGGTCCTGGCCGATTGAAATTTCAGGATGGCCCCGGCATCAGTTCTGCCCGACTGCAGCGGGAATTAAAGGGGGAAACGCAGGACTCGCGCGCAGAGCTCGACCTGCGTATCCAAGAGCAGGATGTCCGGGAATTCCGAGCCCGGCACTACCCGCAGGCAAAATCTCCCGGGGCAACGGGCGCGGTACGGGGCGATGCCGTTGAATCCTTGCCGCCCGAAAAGCACTTCCAGAACCGCGGCTATTCGCCCCTGGGGCCTACACGACTTCCCGGGTCGGAAGACATCTCGACATTGCTCATACACGAACTCGGAGACTCCCTGGACGGGCTGAAACTGGGTCTGGAAGGTCAGTCGGTGAAGGTTTGCTGCGCGACAACCTGCCAGGAAGCTCTCCCACTGCTCACGGGGCCGAACCCGCCGCACCTGGTGTTCGCCCAGCCCGAGCTCCATGACGGCACCTGGGCGGATGTCGTGAGACTGGCGAGAAAGGCCTGTAAGCCAGTGAACGTCATCGTCGTGGCGCGCCCATCGAATGTCGGACTCTACCTGCAAACGATCACCGAGGGCGCGTTTGACTTCATTGTTCTTCCCCTCAGCGGGTACGAACTCACCCACGTCGTCCGCTGCGCTATCGAAAACGTTCTCTGTCGCCGACAAGCTCAAGCGCGTCCCGCATAACCAGAGGGCGCAAGCAAGGGCAGAACCTGAGCCAACCGCTTCCCGCTCGAATTAAACGATTGATCGACCAAGTCCTCCTCGAATCGAATATTGCGGGAGAGCGGACAAGTCGCGAAGAGGTCCGAGAATTATGGATCGATGCGCAGCAGTCGCATCACGGCCTTTTGCGGGCGCGAAGAACGGTTACGTCCTCGGTTGCCGTGGCTGACGACATGCGCAAGGGATGCCCGGCCAAGCCGCCTTCACGGGAGAAGTCATCAGCACCCACAAGGGCAACTAATCTGTAGCCCCCTGTTTGGAAACCACGGTCAGCTTCACACGGCCCTTTTCCCGTGGGGGGGCAGGAATTCGCGCGGCGAAAACTCGGGAGATTCTGACCCCAGAAGTGATAGTATCCAGGTTCGCGCGGTTGGGCGAAAAGGGCGGGCCGACATGACAGGGTTTCGGCTTTGACACGCGGCACCTTTGAACTCATCTTTCCTTCTCCGACCAGGCGCTCTCCCATCAAGTGCTCGGAGTTGACGCAAGAGTGACCTGGGACAAAAAGTCTATCTTGCTGACCTCTCGAAGTGTATAGTTAGGGCCGAATTCTTATGAACATTTTGCTCTACAACCCGGATAACGAAGTCACGAACAATTTCATGCCGCATCTGTGGATGTTTCTCCTCAAATCGCTCACGCCGGCCGGTCACCGCGTTTTTCTGTTGGATGGCAACGCTCAACCGATGAACGAGAGGAAACTCATCCAGTTCATCCATGAGAACCGCGTAGGATTGGTGGGGATTGGCGCCATGACGCGGATGGCGGCAAAGGCGTACCGCATGGCGGACGCGGTGCGCGCGGCAGGCGTTCCCGTGGTGATGGGAGGCCCTCACGTCACGGAGGTGCCGGACGAACCCCTGGGACGCGACGGTGGCCCCCGCCACGCGGACGCGGTTGCCCTGGGGGAGGCTGACCAGACCTGGCCCACCATTGTTGCGGACGCCGAGCGTGGCGCGCTGAAAGAAGTCTATGCCCCGGTGGATGCGGACGGCAAAGAGGTCAAGCCTTCACTCGCCGATTATCCGGCAATTCCCTGGGACCGCATGAACCTTGACCAGTTCAATCTGATCAAACATTTTCCCTGGCTCGCACGGCGCCTCCTCTCGCGCCTCGGCATGAGCTGGCAAAGTTTTTATCTTGTCCCGATCGAGTCCGGCCGCGGCTGCCCCTACGGGTGTGAGTTCTGCACGGTGACGGGGTTTTTCGGCGATTCGATTCGCTTTCGCTCGAATGAGAGCGTGGTCAATGAACTGTTAATGTTGAAGTCGCTGGAGAAGCGAGAGAAGGGAAAAATCCTGGTCTTCTTCATCGACGACAACTTCGCGATCAACCCCCGGCGGACCAAATCGCTGTTGCGGGAGATCATCGCCCGCGGTGCTCAGGTTCCCTGGGTGGCGCAAATCAGTATGAACCTGCTGCGCGATGAGGAGCTGGTTTCGCTGATCGCCGAAAGCGGGGGCAAATGGATTTTTATCGGCTTGGAGTCCGTCGACCCCGAGAATCTTAAAAGCGTGAACAAGGGCTTTAACAGACCTGAGGAGTACGCGGCGGTGCTGGAACGTCTGGCGCGGCATCGCCTGTATGCCATCACCTCCTTTATTTTCGGAATGGACGGCGACCGGCCCGGTGTCGCCGAGCGCACCTTGAGCCAGATTCGTTCCTGGCCGCCGGGCCTGCCTGTCTTCGGCTTATTGACTCCTTACCCGGCGACGCCGCTTTACGAGAAGCTCGCTTCGGCGGGCAGGCTAACCCGGCCTAAACATTGGCTGGACTTTAAGCCCTTCGTCATGGCCCACTCCCCCCTGGGCCTTTCCTCTGATCAGGCGGAGGCAGAGGTGAGACATGCCTGGGCATCCACCTACGACCCCTTGGCAACCGCCTCCGCGATCCGGCGGTTGGAAACCCAGCCCCTGGCGGATCGGGTGATCCACCTGCTGGCCCGCCTGGCTTTCCGGGGAATCTTTTTCCCCCAGATGAAGCGGAGGGATTGGGCGCGGCTTCTTTTCGAAAATCGAGGTCCTGTTATTCATCTGCTCGCTCAGCTGGTGGAGATGAAAATCAGGTCTCGATTGCAGGGTGCCGAGCGAAGCGTATCCGCCCACCCAACTTGCCCGTCCACGGCCTCTGATTCCTCACGGCCGTGAGCAGGCCGCGAAAAGCAAACTGTCGCGACCGAAGACGCTTGCGCTGACCGGCCTTGAAGGGGCTCGCCAGCCCGGCGTTACTTTGCCGCAATCGGCACCGCGCTGGACTGGCTCGAGCCTTTTATCGCCGGCCATGCCGAAACCGAATCACTCTTTCGAGAAGACAATTTCCCATTCGGAACGGCCCCCCACGTAGAACCTGGCGACTTTGCCCGCGAGCTTGTCCGTCTCCTGTCGGGCGGCGTCGAGTCCCAGCACCTGCGGATACCAGCCCGAACCGTGAAACCCTTTGCCGGGCCCGTCCCAGATTTTCACCGGAGCGGACCAGCCCCTGGGGTCGTCGAGCCGGGAATTGAAGGTGACGTACACGCCCTCCTGCGGCCAGCCCGTCTTGCAGCACGAGCGGTTGAGCAGGATGACATATTTTTCGAGGTAGGTATTCCAATGAATGGACGGTCCCCAGAAGGAGTCCGTGTTTTCCTCCATCCAACTGACCTTCGTCGTGAAGAACGGCGTCAGCTTCCCGCCCAGCCCCGGCTCGTTCCACGCTCCCTCGTGATACTTGAAGACTTTTCCGACGGGATGGTGCCGGTCTTTGAAGGCCATTCGCGCCGCCGCTACGCCCTGACTGGAGACGTCACCCGAATAGTTCCCGAAGAAAAAGTAGAAGTAAGTCTTCGTGGCGTCGAGCAGCACGGAGAAGTCGCCATTGCCTCCTGCGAAGTAGCCGTTCTTCGCCTCGCAATGGATGGGCCCGGGCGCGTCGAGGACCACGCCGAGGTCCTCGAACGACCAGCCGTTATCCCGCGAGCGAAGCGCTCCGATGCGCGGCGCGGTGAGCGTCGTTCCGGGGCAAAGGCCGCGCGGCTCATGGTGGTACCAGGCAAAGAGCGTTCCGTCTTCGTCGAGCCAGGTGGACTCGATCCAGCGCGAGTCGAGATTGTAGTGGTCGAAGGCCGGCGCGACGACGTGCCCGAGATGGAACTGGTCCGGGCCTTCGCTGCGCACCGGCCAGCGGGCGGAGTTGAAGAGGTAGATATTGCCGTCCTTCCAGTGCGCGGGACTGTTGCAGTCGGTGGCTCCCGGGAATACCGCAGCAGGAGCGCTCCGCAGCTCGGCCTTTTGAGCAAGAAGCGACGGCGCGGCCGCGAGGAGCGCGGTCAGAGTGAGGATGGCTTTCCCCTTGTGAAGTTGTGCCAGCATCGATTCCCCCTTGGCTCGGGCTTCGGGTCTTAGGCGAGGATTTCCCGGATGACGTGGCCGGCAACGTCCGTCAGGCGAAAGTCGCGGCCGCTGTAGCGATACGTCAGCCGTTCGTGGTCGAGCCCCAGCAGATGAAGGATCGTGGCGTGCAAATCGTGAATGTGAACGGGATTTTCCACGGTCTTGAAACCGAACTCGTCCGTGGCGCCGTAGGTGACGCCGCCTTTCACGCCGCCGCCGGCCAGCACCACAGTGAATCCGTAGGGATTGTGGTCGCGCCCGTTCTGGATGCGCGAGCCGCCGCCGGTCTCGACCACCGGCGTGCGACCGAACTCGCTGCCGATGATCAGCAGCGTGTCGTCAAACAGCCCGCGCGCTTTCAGGTCCTGGAGCAGCGCGGCGATCGGCCGGTCCACTTCGCGCGCCAGTTTCTGGTGAATCAAAATGTCTTCGTGGTTGTCCCAAGGCTGGCCGTTGCCGTGATAGACCTGCACCATGCGGACGCCGCTTTCGATGAGCCGCAGCGCCATCAGGCAGCCGCGGCCGAAATCGCTCTCGCCGTAGCGTTCGCGCATCGCTTCGCTTTCTTTCGAGATGTCGAACACTTCCGGCGCTTCGGTCTGCATCCGGTAGGCGACTTCCATGGACTGGATGCTCGCTTCAAGCTGGCTGTCGCGGTTCCCGCGGCGCTCGAGGTCCAGCCGGTTCAACTTCGCCAGCAAGTCGAGCTGCCGCCGCTGGTCGGTCAGGCTCAGATGGCCGTTGCGAATGTACTGGATGAGTTTTTCAGGATCGCGCTCCTTGCTCGCGATGTAGGTCCCCTGATAGACAGCGGGCAGAAACGTGGAATTCCAGAGCGGCGGGCCGACCGTCGGCACGCCCGGACACAGCACCACGAAACCGGGCAGGTTCTGGTTTTCCGTCCCCAGTCCGTAGGTAACCCACGAACCCATGGAGGGCCGGCCCGGCTGGATGTGCCCGCAGTTCATCATGAAGAGCGAAGGCTCGTGGTTAGGGACTTCCGTGTGGCAGGAGCGGATGACGCAGAGATCGTCAATGCACTCGGCGACGTGGGAGAAGATTTCGCTGACCTCGATGCCGCTCTGACCGTATTTCTTGAACTTGAACGGCGAGCGCATCAGGTTGCCCGTGGCGCGTTCCGTCTTGGGATTCCCGCCCGGGAAAGGCTGGCCGTGATATTTCTCGAGCGCGGGTTTGTGGTCGAACGTGTCAACGTGCGAAAGGCCGCCGTTCAGGAAGAGGAATATGACGCGCTTGGCTTTGGGCTCGAAGTGCGGTGCCTTGGCGGCCAACGGCCCGGCAACAACCGTTCCGGAAGCGCCCCGAGCCCAGGAGGAGCCCAGCAGGCCGGCGAGCCCCACGAGCCCGAAACCGGAACCCAGCCGGCACAGCGCCTCACGGCGCGTCAGATGGGGAAGCACGTCGGCGTGTTGCAGGACGGATTTTTTCATCGTCGCTTCGCGCTCAATCCAGGAACAGGAATTCGTTCGAACTCAACAGGGCCTGGGCGTACAGCGTCCAGGGAGACGCTTCGCCGGAGGGAGGCGCGTCACTCAGAAACTCCTGCCCGAGCCGGACTTCTTCGGCCGTCGGTTCGCGGCCGAAAAGGATTCGATAAGCCTGCGCGATTCGCTCGCGGTCGTTCGCCGCGCCGTTTGCGCGCAGGCGCTCGGCGAAATGCTCGGCCTGATTCCACACGAAGTCGCTGTTCATGAAGAACAGCCACTGGATAGGGACGTTCGTCACGTTGCGCAGTTCGGCCGAGGCGCTGGGCGAGGGAAAATCGAACAGGGCCAGCAGACGGTCGAGCTGGAAGCGGCTGACTTTCCCGTAGATGGTTCGCCGGAAATTGTTGGCGTCAAGCGCGGCCGAAGGGCCGCCGAGCGTGAGGTCGAGCTTTCCGGCCGCCAGCAGCAGCGAGTCCCGGATCGCTTCCACGTCCAGCCGGCGGCGGTTGGCGCGCCACAGAAGCCGATTGTCCGGGTCGCGCGCCAGGTTCTCGCGCGAATCGTCGCTGCTCAACTGGTAGGTGGCCGAGAGCATGATCTCCCGGTGCAGCGCCTTGAGTGAATAGCCGCTGGCCATGAACCGCGCCGTCAGATATTCAAGAAGTTCCGGATGACTGGGACGGTCGCCGAGCCGGCCGAAATTGCTGGTGGTGCGCACGAGGCCGCGGCCGAAATGGTGGTGCCAGACGCGGTTCACCATCACGCGAGCCGCCAGAGGATGGCTGGCGATGGCTTCCGCGAGCTCCAGCCGCCCGCTTCCCTTTTCAAACCGGGGCGGCTCGCCATCGCTCAGCACTTCCACGAAGCGCCGCGGGACTTCTTCTCCCAGGTTGTACGGGTTGCCGCGCAGATGCAGGCGCAGGTCCGAAATGCGCCGCGCTTCCGCGATGCCGTGCAAAAACGGGTAAGCGGGAGGAGCCGAGTCTTTCAGCATCTGGAGATCGGCCCGAAGCAAGGCGAGGTGCTCTTTCCACACCGGCGCCATGAAGCGCTCGACTTGCTTGCCGGTGAAGTAGAGAATGCCGCCCTGCCTTTCGTACGGATTGTCGCCCTTGCTTTCTTCCGCCAGCAGGTCGCGCCAGAGGACGAACTTCTCGCGCGCGATCGGAACGAGCGCCACCAGGCAGCCCGGACAGTATTCGTCGTAGCTCTCGAACCCGTTGGGCAGCGACTTCATCATGTTCGGGTCGCGCTTCGGCGTCGCCTGGGCCTTGATGATGCGGTTCTCTTCGTCGATGGCACTCTTTTCCGCCAGGATGGCGAGCAGCGCGGATTGGAATTCCGTCGCGAGGCGCTCCGCTTCTTCGCGCGTGCCCTCGCGCTGGAGGAACGCTTCAAAAGCGGCGAGGTAAGGGTGTTCCTTCTCCGGCGTGGCGAGGTATTTGAGCCAGCGCTGGAGCGTTTCGGCGTCCAACTTCTCTTCGCTCGCAACTGTTTCCACGGGGACGCTGCGCTTGAGCACCTTCCAGGTGCCCACCAGATAACGCGCCGACTGCCGCGCCAGGATTTCACCGAGCTGCTGGCTCTGGGATTTTTCGAACTCCGCGAGCGCCTTTTCGGCGTCTTTGATCTTCTTCTGATGCTGCTTGTACGCCGCGACCACTTCCTCCGGGGCCAGCGGGTATTCCCGATACTGCGAACTCGCGAAAACGCCGGCCAGGGAGTAGTAGTCGCGCATGGAGACGGGGTCGTACTTGTGGTCGTGGCAGCGCGCGCAGGAAACGGTCAGCCCCAGTATTCCGCGGGTGATGGCATCAATGCGGTCGTCGCGTTCGTCGGCTCGGGCCTGCGGCGGTTCGGCGATGTCGTAATACCACGGACCGAGCCCGAGAAAACCGAGCCCCGCAACGTACTTCGAGTTGTCCACCCCGGGCAACAGGTCACCAGCGATCTGCGCCTTGATGAAGAGATCGTACGGCATGTCCTCATTGAAGGCCTGAATCACCCAATCGCGGTATCGCCAGGCGTTGGGATAAGACTCCTGACTCGTGCCGCGGATGTCGTCCTCGCCGTAGCGCGCCACATCGAGCCAGTGTCGGCCCCAGCGCTCGCCGTAATGTGGAGAATTGAGAAGTTTGTTTACAACCCTGGCGAAGGCGTCTGGCGAGTCGTCGCGCTCGAAAGCCTCGATTTCCTGCGGCGTGGGCGGCAGCCCGATGAGGTCGAAGTAAGCGCGCCGGATCAGCGTGCGCCTGTCCGCGGCGCGGACCGGCTTCAAGCCTTCCTTTTCGAGACGCGAGAGGACGAAATTATCGATAGGATTCTTCGGCCAACTCGTGTCCCCGACGCCGGGGAGTGTCGGTTCATGGCACGGTTGGAACGACCAGTGCGCACGATGTTCCGAAGTGACAACAAAATCGCCCCCGGCGGGCTTTGGAGCAGGCGTCGAGTCCGCCTCCGGCCACGGCGCGCCCATCTTGACCCACGCCGCGAGATCGCGGATCTCCTCGCCGCGGAGCTTCTCGCCGCCCATGGGCATCTTGATGCGCGCATGCGTGTGGCGAACGGATTGAATCAGGAGGCTGCCGTCCGGGTCGCCGGGAACGACGGCCGGGCCGTGGCTTCCGCCCTTGAGCAGAGCCTCGCGCGAGTCCAGCCGCAGCCCGCCGCTCGCCAAGTCTTCGTGGCAGGCCAGACATCGTTCAGCAAGGATCGGTCGAACCCGCTTTTCGAAGAACTCGACGGCTGCGGCCTGGTCGGCAACTTCGGCAGCCAACGCTGGCAAAGAAGTGGAGAAAAGCAGGGCAGCTGCGACAGCCAGATTGCGCATTGGGCTCATCCGCTCAGGCATCGTCCCACATCAATCGATAATTTAGACAATTCCTATCATCGGACGGCCCCGCAGTCAAGTCCATTTTGTCCACCCTCGGTTGGGTGCGGGGTTCCCGCCCTTTCCTCTAGAATATCCCCCTTTGAATCAGTATGATGGGCTTCCAGCCGAGTGGCATAACAATCGCCGGTCACAGTTGCCATGACCGTACTCCATCACGTTAATCGATATAATTGAACGAAGCTGCCTATTCTTCGTTCGGCGTTGGCACCCGGCGGGACGAGACCCGTCCTTGCCGGTCGCGCTCGTCGAAGTGTTAAGATAGCCCTCGGACGAAAGCACAGATGCAGTCCTGAGCACAAACCGACGTGGCCCCACGGACTTTCAGTCAGTTCGCACTTTTCGTCGCAACGCTCACCTGCGTGGCGGCTCTGGCGATCGCTGCCCCGCCCCAATCCGCTCGGGACCATTATCAGCGTGGGAATGACCTGGCGCGCGCCGGAAAGTTTGACGAGGCCCTCGCCGCACTCAACCGCGCTGCGGAGCTGGATCCAAAGAGCCCGCAGGTTCAAAACCTGCTCGGCGTTGTCCTCACGCAACTCGGGCGGCTGGAGGAGGCCGACGCGGCCTACTCGCGCGCCCTGGCCCTGGATGCATCCTTCGAACCCGCGCGCAAGAACCGCGCGGTCAATGCTTTCACGCGCGGAAAGCATGAATTCGCGGCACAGGAGTTTGGGGACCTGGCGAGACTTCGCCCGCGCGACGCCGTTCCCCGCCTGTTTCTCGGCCTCGACGCCCTTCGGCGGTCGGACTTCCCCGCCGCCCGCGCTCACCTGCTTGAAGCGCGCCGGCTCGGGCCGGACAACACCCAGGTCCTTCTGGCGCTGGCGCGGACCCACTTCGCGCTGGGCGAGCGCGAGCAGGCCCTCGAAGCCGCCGAGCGTTTTGGCAAGCTGAAAGGCTCCGCGAAGGAACGCTTTGAAATGGGCGCGCTGCTCGAGCAGTTCGGGGCGCACAACGAAGCCGCGCAGGTCTTCGCGAAACTCCGCGAAGAACAACCCGGCTCAAACGCCATCGGATTCAATCTGGCGCTGTCGCTCTACCGCGCCGACCGCGCGGCCGAGGCGCTCGAAGTTGTTGACCAGCTCTTAGCCGTGGCCACTCCGACGGGCGAACTGCTCAACCTGCACGGCCGGATTCTCAACCGGCTGGGGCGGTTCGCCCCGGCGCGGGAGTCGCTCCGTCGCGCCATTGAGGCCGAACCGCGAAATGCGGACCACTACCTGGACCTGAGCACCCTCCTCAGCAACGCCGGCGACTCGGCGGGGGCGCTGCGGGTAGTCGAGGAGGGTCTAGCCCGTGAGGCGGAGCCGGATCGCCTGCGCGTGCAACTTGGCTTACTCCACCTCAAACAGGGAAAGCGCGAAGAGGCGGAGAGCGCCTTCCGTTCCGCCCTCGACGCCAATCCGCTCAACCGCTCGGCGTATCTCGCGCTGGCCACTCTCTTCGCCAGCGGAAATCGCAGCAAGGATGCTCTGGACCTGATTTCCGCCGCGCTCCGACGTCTGCCGGAGGACCCCTTTCTGCACTACTTGAATGGCGGGCTTCTCCTCAACCTGGAGGACGCTTCCGAAGCCGGGTACGTCGCCGCCGAAGCGAGCCTGCGCACCGCACTCCGCCTGAACCCCTACCACGCGGGCACGCATTATCTGCTCGGCAGAATCGCGCTCCGCCAAGGCGACCTCGATTCGGCGCGGGCGCATCTGGAAAAAGCCGTCGCCTTTGACCCCGCGCACGCCGCGGCCTACTTCCAACTCGGCTCGGTCCTGAGGCGGCAGGGACACCGCGAACTGGCCGCGAAAGTGGGGGAAAAATTTCAGGAGCTGACCCGAAAAGCAGATGAACAATTCCGTGAGAATTTCGAGGGGTTGGTGGAAGAAAGCCTGACGCGGCCCGACACGAAGGACCCACGACCTCACGACTGATGACGGGAAACGCGCGGGGGCTGAGGGAAGGCCACAGCCCCCGCCAGGCTGGCCTCAGAAAACGAACTTAATGGCCAACTGGAAGACCCGCATCTGAAAGGCGGAAGTGGCCGTCCCAAAGGTCAGCGAGTCGAGTTCGGTGTCGAGCCCCGTCAGGTTGGCGCGGTTCAGGAAATTGAAGAACTCACCGCGGACCTGAAGGCTCGCCCTTTCCGCGCGTCCGATGTTGATAGGGAACGCCTTCGCCAGCGCCACGTCAATACGGACATAGCCCGGACCACGCAACAGGTCGCGCGGCATCGTGCCGGCCCGGACAGTGTCCGGCCGCGGGAAGAGATCGGAAGTTACCGTGCCGCTGAGCCACTGGGCCTTGCTGAAGGAACTGGGAATGCTCCCCGACGGCCGGTCCGGCCGCTCGCAAGACTGACCGTCGGCGTTAAAGTCTCCGCCGAAGCCAAAACCAGAGCAGGCCACAGGAACGAAGAAGGGACCCGATTGCAGGTTCCAGACGGTATTCAACTGCCAGCCGCCGAAAGCCCCGGCGAGCACGCCCGAGCGGTTGCGCAGAATCGGCAATTCCCAGACGTTATGAAGAGAGAAGACGTGCGCGATGTCATCGCGTCCCCAGTCCAGGTCGGGATTGAAGGCTTCGGTCGCCGAGGAGTTGTACTCCCCGCCCCCGCTGACGAAGGCGAAGTTGTTGCTTCCGTGGTTGTAGGTGTAATTCGCCGCGAGCTGCCAGCCCTGGCTCATCCGCTTGGTGGTGCCGAACACCAAACCGTGGTAGCGCCGCCGGCCAAGGTTCGTCGTGATCGTCATGTTCTGAAAATTCGAGTTCAGCCGGTCGAGGATGCCGTCTTCCATATCCCCGGCGAAGCGGTTGACGTTCAAATCGTAGAGTTCGTTGCTCGTGCGTTTGTACCGGTAACTCCCCTGGACCATCCAGTTGGGAAGCACTTCGTACTGAACCCCACCGAAGAAGTCGTACGACATGGGGTTCTTCAGATCGCGAACGAAAGCGCCCACGAAGGACGGGCTGTCCACAAAAGCGCCGAACTCATTCAGTTCGGGGCCGGAAGCCAGGAGGGCGGGATTGGGCGGAAAGTCGCGCGTGCCTTCCGGCGCCGCGCCATAAACGATGGGGATGGTATTCCCTGCGCCCGGTCCTGCCGCCACGAAGGCCACCAGGGGCGGGTTTTCCCGCAACGCGTAGAGTGGCAGCGTGTTCACTTCATCGTAGAGAATCCCGAATGAGGCTCGGACCGCCATCCTGCCGCGGCCCGTGGGGTCCCAGGCCACGGCGATCCGCGGCCCGAAGTTGTTCTTGTCCGTCTCGTAGTAGTCGTCCACTTTCTCATTCCGAATCGTCGGGATGGCCCCGGGAGCAAGCTGGGAGGAATCGATGATGGGTTCCCACAAGCTGCGGTCCTTGCCGAAGCGATTGCTGAAGAAATTCTCCCAGCGCAGGCCGTAATTCAGCGTCAGGTTGGGACGGACCTGCCAGGTGTTCTGGACGAAAAAGTGCATCAGGTTCGATTCAAACAGCAGGCGGCTCTCCAAGGCTTTCCCGGTCTCCGCGTCAAGAGCCCGCTCTTCGTACCAGGGTTCATCGTCGGCGAAATCCAGCATGCTCAGGAATTGGTAATGGGGAGTGTCCCCGGGCAGCAGCGATTGCAGGTCGATGGTCGAGTGTCGGAACCCCCCGCCAAACTTGATTCCGTGCCGTCCGCGGTTAATGGTGAAGACGTCGTTGAACTCGGGGACGGACGTCGGGAAGTACTCCTTGGACCAGCCGCCATTGTAGAAGCCAATGCCGTCATAGGTAAAGAAGTCCGGCGAGCGGTAGGAGAACTCCGGGTGTCCCTGGACATAGAGCATGCGCGTCAAGCCGAAGCGCGCTTCGTTGAGCATGGTGCTGGAAATACTCCGTGTATGCGCGACGTTGAAGTATTTGACCGAGTTGTAGGCGGTGCTGAAGAAGGCGTCGCGGTCGCCTCCGTTCTCCCACTCCGGCCGCGTGTACCAGAAGCTGCCGTAGATCCGGTCCCGGCCGCTCGCCGAGGAGTAGTCCACGCGCGCGTTGACCTGCTCGCCGGTGCGGGCCAGAGCGCGGCTGATCGTGGTCGTGCCGATTTCGGGAATGCCGTCACACCCTCCCGGGTTGTCAACCGGATCGCATAAGTCATAGACGCCGATGCCGGGCTGAGGAGTCCCGAGGTCGGTGAGGTCATCCGTCGCATAGCGGAAGGGTGGAAAAGAAGTGAGCAGGTCCGCGGCCACGGAATCGGGCCGAGTCGCGGCGACAAAGTTCCGGAACGCTTCGGTTTCGACCACGGCGACGAAGCTGTTCGCCCGCTTCTCGCGCAAACCCTCAAACGCCCCGAACACAAACAAGCGGTCCCGCACGATGGGACCTCCCAGCGTGGCTCCGTACAGGCGCGTATAGGCGTTGGGAATATCTTCGCGCCGTCCGGCAAAAGGCACGGCGTTGAACTCGTCCTGATTCGTCGTGTAGTGGGCGGTCCCGTGCCAGTCGTTGGTGCCACCCTTGGTGACGATCTGCACCTGCGGGCCGCTCATCGTCCCGAACTCGGCCGAGTAAGCGTGCGTCGAAACGTTTAACTCTTCAATCGCGTCGGGGTTGGGAGAAAAGTTGGCGCCCCACAGACTTCCTTCCGTATAGCGCAAGGAGAGGCCGTCCAGGCTGAAATTCGCCTTGATCTCGTTACCCGCGGAAGAGATGAGTGGCGCGGAAAAATTGGAGAAGACGTCACAGCAGTAATTGCCGAAACTCTCCGACTTGCCGGTGATGCCCGGCTGAATGGTCACAAGCGTCCACACACCTCGCCCCTGCATGGGCAGGGCTCTCAGCTCGTGGGCATTCAGCGTTTCTGAAATCCGGGCCACCTGAGTTTCGACCAGTTGGGTTTCGCCGGTCACGGTCAGCGACTCGGTGATGGCACCGACCTCCAGGGTCACGTTGACCCCCGCCGTCGTTTGCGCCGCCACCTCGATTCCGCCGCGCACAAACGTCTTGAACCCGGACAGCTGCACGCGCAGCACGTAGGGGCCGGGCAGGAGGTCGGGAATGCGGTAGTAGCCATCGTCGGCGCTCACGGCGGAGCGGGAAACGCCCGTTTGCTCGTTCGTTGCCGTGACTGTTGCGCCTGGGACGCTGGCACCGGACGGGTCGGAGACGTGTCCCTGAATGGTTCCCGTAATCTGGGCTGACGCTGCCGAAGGCGTTGCCAAGAGAATGACTCCCAGCAGCAGCCGCCTCAAGAATCTTTCCGAAAAGCCCACAGCGCACTTCATGATGCCCCCCAGTGGCGATGCCTTTCGGCCGCCTCAATCGACCCACCGGCTAGACGGCTCCACCCCGCCGCTTATCCCAGGACGCCCAGCATCCCCAAAAACCTAAAGTCAACCAACTCTGCTTTCACTCCGCGGACGTTTTGACCTGCCCATACAATCGATAATTTGGCGGGAGGCTAACACTGCGGGATGGGGCTGTCAAGTCAATTTTGTCTGCTTTGAGCCTGGCACCGCAACCCGTGCGCGCTGGGATAAATACTCGTATTAGAATGAACACCTTGCAGTTCGTGACGAAAGATTAAAGAATTTACTTGCCAGACCTCGGCGGGTGCGCTAATCTTCGCTCTAATCGATAGTAAGGCCGAATCTTAAACGATAGGGGCCAGCGGGAAGATGTTCGCTGGGTGAATCCAGACTGGCGAAAGCGCTGAGCGTGCGCCGCGCAAGGCCGTATGGGCGCGGACCGGCCCTCTGACACCCATTGTGCCGGGCTTCTGATGAAGATTACAGATGTTAAGGCCGTTCACCTCCGGAGCGAAGGCTCGAACCTCGAGCTGTTCGACGGCTCTTACGACGTTTGCGTGATCAGCGTCGAAACCGACGAAGGCCGGGTGGGGATCGGCGAATGCGAATCGTTCGCTCCCGCCGTCAGGGCCCTCATCAACGGCCCTTCCGCCCACAGCCGTGCGAGAGGGTTGAAGGAGGTGCTGCTCGGCCGCAGCGTGGAAGATCCCGAAAACCTCTGGGCGGTGATGTACGAAGCGACCGAACAGGTCGGGCGCCGCGGACTGGTGATGCACGCGTTTGGCGGAATTGACCTCGCGCTGTGGGACTTGAAGGGCCAGGCTGCGGGCAAACCGGTCTCCGAACTTCTGGGCGTCGCGCGGAGGCGTCGCCTTCCGGCCTACTCCACCATCTACCCGATGGAGCGGAGCTGCGACGGAGTCCGCAGACAGATTGACGAAGCGAAAGCAAAAAACCTGCGCGCCTTCAAGTTCGCCGCCGACCCCTGGTGGATGGAGGACTTGAGCCACACGGCGAAGTTGCTGGCCGCCGCGCGCCAGGCGGCGGGCGACGAGGCCCGCCTGATTGTGGACGCGGCGCTCTGTTTTCGCACGGCCGAGGAAGGGCTCGCTCTTCTCCCCATCCTCCGCGATGTCGGCGTGTGGTTTCTGGAAGCTCCGCTGCCGCTCGATGACGTCGAAGGCCACGCGCGGATGGCGGGAAACGGAGTGCTCATCGGCGCCGGAGACCTCGGGCTCACGCATGTCAACGAGTTCATCGAGATGATGGAGCGCGGTCGGGTGGATATCTGCCAGCCGGACATCACGATGGTGGGCGGCTTTACGGGCATTCGGCGAATCGCCCGCGCCGCGGAGGAGCGCGGCCGGCGCGTGATTCCTCACTCCTACAAGACGAACATCTCGATCGCCGCCAACCTTCACTTCCTGGCCTCGCTGCCGCGCGAAGAGATGCTGGAATATTCGCTCAGCCGTTCGCCCCTGCGCTGGAAACTGACGCGGGAGCCGTTTCCGGTGGAGCCCGACGGCGCCGTGGTGGTTCCCGACGCGCCCGGATTGGGCGTGACGCTTGACGCGGAAACGGTCCGCCGCTACTGCTGGCCGGCCTGCTGAACGGCGAATGCGGAAAGCATGGCGCTCAAGAGCATCTGGGACGTGGAAGTTCTCGCGAGCAGCCTCGACCATCCGGAGTGCATCTCGTTCGGGCCGGATGGGCGTGCGTATGCGGGCGGCGAAGCCGGACAGCTCTACGCGTTTCGTCCCGGGGAAGAAGTCAAGGAAATCGCCAACACGGGCGGCGGGATCGGCGGACTCTGCGCGGACGGCGACGGAAACATCTACGCCTGCAATTACGTCCTGCCGCTGGTCCATCGCGTCGCGGCCTCGGGTGAGGTCAGCGTTCATTCTCGGGGAACACGCGCCCGGCCGGCCGTCATGCCGAACTATCCGGTCTTCGATTCCTCGGGCAACCTCTTCTATTCCGATTCGGGCGATTACTACAAGCCGACCGGCTGCCTCTACGTCGTGCGGCCGGACGGCACGACCGAGCACCTTTTCGGCGACCACCTGCACTTTCCGAATGGCCTGGCGATTGACGCCGACGAGCGCTGGCTCTACGTCATCCAGAGCACAGCCTCGAACATCCTCCGCTTTCCGCTGCGGGAGGGAGGCCTGGGCGCGCCGGAAAGCTACGTTTCCCTTCCGGGAACGGTCCCGGACGGTCTGGCGTTCGCTGAGTCCGGGAATCTCTACGTCGCCTGTTACGCGCCGGACGTCATCCTGCGGGTGAGCCCCGCGCGGCGCGTGGAAGTGCTGGTCGAAGATCCGGGCGCGGACCGCCTGAACCGGCCGGCCAACGTCGCCTTCGAACCGGGTTCGACGCGGCTTTGTTTCTCCAACCTGGGCGGGTGGACGGTGAACGCTCTCGACGTGGGCGAGCGCGGCCTGCCGCTCCGTTACCCGCGGCTTCGAAAGGCGGCGGGCTGAGGCCGGCGGCTTTCCTCGCCGCGTGAGGTAGGATAGACTTCCGGGCGGGATCGGAAATCATTCGGAGAACCCTCGTGAGCAAGCCGAAAGTGAAAACCAAGCGCATTGAGGTGGCGCGGCTGCTGGAAGACGCCATCCTCACCGGACACCTGACACCGGGGACGCGGCTGCGCGAGCTGAAGCTCGCCGGCGAGTTCGGCGTCTCCCAGGCCTCGATTCGCGAGGCGCTCCAGCACCTCGAATCGCTGGGGCTGGTCGTCAAGTATCCGAACCGCGGATCGTTCGTCATCAACCTCGAAGCGGACGACGTGGTGCACATCTATCAGGTGCGGCGCGCGCTCGAGCCGCTCGCCTGCGCGCTGGCCGCCGCGCATCTCCGCCAGGAAACGCTCGACGCGCTGGAGAAATGCATCCAGTCGATGGAAGCGGCCTCCGACGGCCGCGATTACCGCGCATACCTGAACGCGGACCGCGAGTTCCACCGCATCATCTGGGAATCCCAGCCGAACCCCTGGCTCGGGCGGGCGCTGAAAAATCTCTGCCTTCCGCTTTTCGCGAATGACCTGATCCTGCGCTACTCGACCGCCTACATCGATTACGAACGCGCCGCCCGCGAGCACCGGCGCATCGTCTCCGTGCTGCGCACGCGCGACTCCGAACTGGTCCGCAAAGTGGTGGACCGCATGATGCGCCGCTTCCTGCGTGAAGACCTGGCGGACTACGCGCGGCTGCGGCAGATTTCCGAGGAAATCGAGCCCACCTTGAAGTCCGGCGGCGAAAGCGGACCGGAGGGAAACCTCACTTGACGCGGCGTCGCGAGGCGGAGACCGCGGCCGTTAACTTCCCGAAATGAATTCCACGCCCACGCCCGACCGGAATCGCCTGTTTGCAGGTCAAGCCGCCATGGTCACCGGCGCGGGCAGCGGGCTCGGCCGGGCAACCGCGCGTTTGCTGGCTGAAGCGGGCGCGGCGGTCGTGGTCCTTTCCCGCGACGCGCAGGAAGTCGAGCGCGTCGTCGCGGAAATCACCGGCGCGGGCGGCCGGGCGGTCGGACTCGCCGCCGACGTCAGCGACCCGGCGACGCCCGGACGCGCCGTGCGGCTGGCCGTTCAGACGTTCGGCGGGCTGCACGTGCTGGTCAACAACGCGGCCTATTTTGAGCGCATCAACACGCTCGAAACTCCCTATAGCGCCTGGGAACGGATGTTCGCCGTCCTTTTCGGCGCCGCGGTCCGGCTTTCGCAGGCCGCCGCGCGGGAGATGATTCGCGCCGGAATCGCGGGCCGCATCGTGAACGTGAGTTCCGTCGAGGCGCGTTACGTGGACCCGGGCGCGCCGCATTACGGGTCCGCCAAGGCGGCGCTCGAACAGGTGACCCGCGCCCTGGCCGTCGAGTTCGCCGCGAACGGCCTGCTCGTCAACGCCGTGGCGCCGGGCTTCATGGACACGCCGATGGCCGTCGTGAACGGCAGGAACGAACTCGAGGACAAGGACTACCTCGAGTGGTACGTCCGGCGGCGGAAAATTCCGCTCGCCCGCGCCGCGCGGCCCGAAGAAGTGGCCGAGGCGATTCTCTTTCTCGCCTCCCCGCTCAACACCTACATCACGGGCGAGGTGCTGACGGCGGACGGCGGATTGACCTGCACGTTTTAGCCCATGAGCGATCCCGTCACTCAGAAGGTTCGTCCCGAGCCGCGATTCGCGCTGCCGAAATGGCTGGGGTGGTCGGTTCTGGCCATTTTGTTTTTCGGCGCCTGGGGCGTCGTCTCCAAAGTCGCCGTCGATTACACCTCGCCGATGGTGAACCAGGTTATCTTCACCATCGGCCTCGCGCCCGTGGTCCTCGCCGTCGCGCTCTCGAAGAATTTCGCCGCCGGACGCAACCGCCGCAAAGGGGCCGCGTTCGGCTTCATCACAGGAATTCTGGGTGGCACCGGCAACATCATGTTCTTTCTCGCCCTCGATGAGGGCGGAAAGGCTTCCACCGTGGTTCCGGTCACGGGGCTGTATCCGATGGTCACGGTGTTCGCGGCGCTCATCCTGCTGCGCGAAAAGTTGAACCGCGTGCAGGCCGTGGGCATCGGCCTGGCGCTGGCGGCCATCGTGCTGCTGAACGTCGCCTGAGCGCCGCGGAGAGGAACGCATCGAGGTTTTCGCATGCCGCTCTGGATGGTCTTCGCCCTGCTCGCCCTGAGCTTCTGGGGCCTGACGGGCCTGACTCAAAAACTCTCCACCAACGAAGTCTCGGCGGAGTTTTCCTACACCTGTTTTGCCGCCGCGTTCATGCCCATCGGCCTCGTGGTTGTCCTGACGCAAAGCCTCGACTGGCGCATTCCGGCGGCCGGCTGGGCGCTGGCGATTCTGGGCGGCGTTCTCAATGGTCTCGGCTCGCTCACGAGCTTTGCCGCCTACCGCAGCGGCGGCAAAGCCTCGATCGTCACGCCGCTCGTCGCGCTCTATCCCGTCGTTACCGTCGCTGCCGCCGTGGCGTTTCTCGGCGAGCGCGTAGGGCTTCGGGAGATTGCGGGGATCCTGCTCGCGCTGTCAGCCGCAGTGGCACTCTCCTTCGAGACCGAGACCTCGCCTTCCGGTCAAAGCGAAATCCCTCCTGTCGCCGCCGCGCCCTTCGACGACAGGCCGTAGGCGCCCAAACCGACTCCTTTTTGGCACGCCTCCAGGGGGCGAACGGGGCGCACCGACGGAAAACCACCGATGCGCGCCGTTGAACCGGCCTGCCGCGCATGCTATGTTGACATCTCCGTTCCGGATTCGAGCGCGGGGGGAAATCACAAAAGCAGAAAGATGGGAAGCCGGCCAAGCGCGGGTTCGAACGCTGTGATTGCACTCGCGTGCGGCGCAGCCCTGCTGGTTCCCCCAGTTCGAGCAACTTCAGCCTGCTTGCCCGGTGACGGCCGTGCTTCCGACGGCTGTCTTGTCTCGCCGGCTTACCGCGACTCGTCCCCCGTCGAAGACCTGATGCGAAAAGTTGACCCTGAGCAGGACATCTTCGCCTCCGAAGTTACGGCCGGGGAGATCGAGGCTCGTCTGGCTGAACTCGGCGCCCTGCTGAGCACATCTCCGCTGCGGGGACGCGACATCGAGAGCTTCCTCCTGTCGGAGTTCCGGGGCGAAAGTCTTCGGCCGCTCCGGGAGGAGACAGCGAGCTCAGCCGGCCCTGTCGAAGTCTTCCGCGCGCGCTTCTCCGGGACACCGGCGCTCGATCGCGCAGGGTTCGCGGCTGAGTGGGCGGCAGACCTCGCTTCGTTCGACGAAATTCTGACCGCGGAGTTTCGTGTCGTCGCGATCGAGGCGGCAGACGAAGCGGCGGCCACGACTGTCCGCTACGACCTCGTGGGCACGACGGACAAAGCCTGGCGGATCCAACGGACCGGCCGTTGGGCGATGGACTGGAAGAAGACCGGGGACGGCACCTGGCGCGTGGTGGCCTGGCACCCGCTCGAGGAGACACGCAGCCGCGCCGTGCGGCCGGCGTTTGTGGAAGTCACCGGTCACAGTCTGGCCGCCACCGACTCTTTCAAACGCCAGTTTCTTCCCGGCGTGGACGAATGGCGTGACGCGTTGGACGGCGCGCTGGGCATCGATGTGTTCGGCAACAACGGCCTCACGGTCGGAGACGTTGACGGCGACGGATTCGACGACTTTTACGTCTGCCAGCCCTCCGGCCTCCCCAACCGGCTTTTCCGCAACCGCGGCGACGGCACGTTCGAAGATGTGACAGACGCGGCAGGCGTAGGCGTTCTCGACTCCTCGTCGATGGCACTGTTCGTGGACGTGGATCATGACGGCGACCAGGACCTCATCGTCGTCACCTGGAAAACTCCTCTGTTGTTTCTGAACGACGGCCGGGGAAAATTCCGCCATGCGCCGGACGCCTTCCGTTTCACCGAGGCGCCGCGCGGCGCGTTCACCGCCGCCTGCGTGGCCGATTACGACCGAGACGGATTCGTTGACCTGTACCTCTGTTCTTACAACTACTTCCTGGGCGAGGGCGCCTACCGCGTGGCGACGCCCTACCACGATGCGAACAACGGCCCTCCCAACTTTCTCTTCCGCAACAAGGGCGACGGGACGTTCGAGGAGGTGACGGAGCCCACCGGCCTGGGGGAAAACAACCGTCGCTTCAGCTTTGCGTGCGCGTGGGCGGACTACGATCGCGACGGCTGGCCGGACCTCTACGTGGCGAACGATTTCGGCCGCAATAACCTTTACCGCAGCGGCGGGCGTGCCGCAGACGGCCGCGTCAGCTTTCGCGACGTCGCGGCTGAGGCCGGTGTGGAGGACGTGGCCGCCGGCATGAGCGTGGCGTGGCTCGATTACGACAACGACGGCTGGGAGGATCTCTACGTCGGCAACATGTGGACCCCGGCCGGGCTGCGCCTCACGGGCCAAGGAGAATTCCATTCCGGCGCGCCCGAAGAAATTCTCGAGCTCTATCGCCGCCACGCGCGAGGAAATGCCTTGTTCCGCAACCGCGGGGATGGAACTTTCGAGGATACGACGCGGGAGGCGGAGGTCGAGCTCGGACGCTGGGCTTGGAGCGCCGACGCATTCGACTTCGACCACGACGGCTGGCAAGACCTTTACGTTGCCAACGGCATGATCACGAATTCCGACCCTCAAGATTTGGAGGGGTTCTTCTGGCGGCAGGTTGTCGCGAAGTCTCCGCTCACCGACGCGCCGCGCACTGCCTTCGAGGACGGTTGGCGCGCCATCAATCGGATGATCCGTGAGGAGGGCACCTGGAACGGCCGGGAGCGGAACGTGTTCTTCCGCAACGACGGGCACGGGAAATTCCAGAACCTTTCGGGGGCGGTGGGACTCGACATCCTCCAGGACGGTCGAGCCTTCGCGCTGCTCGACCTCGACCGCGACGGTGACCTCGATCTCATCTTGAAAAGTCGCACAGGGCCGCAGGTCCGCGTTTTCCGCAACGACGCCACGGAAGGGCGGAACGCCGTGGTCGTTCGGCTGACGGGAAACCAAAGCAATCGCGACGCGATCGGAGCGCGCGTGACGGTGCAGACGGAGGGTCTGAGCCAGACCCGCGCGCTCCTCGCCGGTTCCGGGTTTCTCTCGCAACACACCAAAGAACTGGTTTTCGGCCTCGGGGACGCAGCCAGAATCCTGCGTGTCGAGGTTGAATGGCCGGGCGGCGAGCGCCAGGAGTTCTCCGGCGTGCCCGTCAATCACCGGGTCGAGATTCGCGAGGGCAGGCGCGAGTTCGCGGCCAGGCCTTTCAGTCCGGTCGAAGTTCCCGCCGCCCCGGCCGGCCCTCCGGGCCGCTCCGAAGCCGCGCCCACCTTGGGGACCTGGCTTTATCAAACGTTCCCTGCGCCCGATTTCACTCTCGCTGATTCCGCCGGGCGGACACACCGGCTGGCGGAATACCGCGGCCGGCCACTCGTCCTGTTCTTCTGGTCGTCAACTTGCGCCCAGTCCCGTTCAGCCCTCGACGGCCTCGCGGAGGCAGCCCGTGACATCAAAGCCGCTGGCGCGGCTTTCGTCGCTGTGCGCGTGACGGATTCTGCCGGCCGTGGCGGTCCGGGCACCCTTGAGGCTGAAGGGCAATTCGATTTCCCAATCGTCGTGGCGGACGAAGCGACGCTGGGCATCTACAACCTGCTCAGCAAGTATCTTTTCGACCGGAACCTCGGCATGAGGCTTCCCGCGACTTTCCTCATCGACTCGCGAGGAGAGATTGCAAAGGTCTATCGGGAGGTCTCCGCTGCGGAGAGCGTTGTTGCCGACTTGAAACATCTGGACGCCTCACCGGAGATTCGCTTGCGCCGCGCCCTGCCATTTCCCGGAAAATTCCTCGCCGCGCCCCCGGGCCGGAACTACTTTCAGTTCGGAATCTACTTTTCGGAAAAGGGCTACGACGTCCCGGCCATCGCCGCCTTTGAGGAAACCGTGCGCATCTCCCCCAACTTCGCGAAGGCCCACTACAACCTCGGGACGCTTTATCTGAGATCCGGCGACGCGGCCAGGGGACGCGCATCGCTTGAACGGGCCGTCGAGATCGATCCGGATTACGCGGAGGCACACAACAACCTCGGGGCGCTGGCGGCGCAGAGCGGACAGATCGAGAGGGCCCTGCAAAATTTCCGAAGGGCCCTGCAAGCGCAGCCCGACTTCCCAGACGCGCTCAACAATCTGGGATATCTCTATCTTCGGCTCGGGCGGCCGGAAGAGTCTGAGTCGCATTTCAAGCGCGCGCTGGCGCTCGATCCCCGGCACCCGGAGACCCACAACAACCTGGGGATGCTGTTCGGCCAGCAGGGTGACTACGACCGCGCCCGGACGCACTTCGAACGCGCCCTGGCGGAACGTCCCGATTACGCGGAGGCAGCCAATAACCTCGCGCTCGTCTACGCGCAAACCGGACGAGAAGAGGAAGCCCTGCGGTTGCTGAGTCAGGCGCTTGAAACCCATCCCGACTTCGAGCCGCCGTATTTGACCCTGGTCCGTCTCCACCTGAACGCCGGGCGCCACGATGAGGCCGCGGCGGTGCTCGAAAGGCTGCTCGCGCGCAAACCTGCCCATCGGGAGGCGAAGAAGTTATTGGAGAAACTCCGCCGTCGATCGCAGTAGCTTGCGGGAGGCCGCCCTCCACACGCGGCTACCTCGGCGTATCCTCCCACCAGATGCGCACCACCTGGGGCGTGGCCAGCTGGACGCCCAGCGTCCGCGCGCTTTGGTTGAAGCCGTAAAACCCCAGGTCTCCCTCTTTCTCCCACACGTCGCCGACAAAGCGTCCGCGCTCGACGCGGACCTTCTTCAGCGCCGGCCAGACGAATCTTTCCTGATCCCAGATGGAGACGTGGCAGCGGTAGCCGATGAGAATGAACTCATTCGCCGCGGGCCGGATGATGATCCCCTGCCCGTTGTCTTCACCTGAAACGGTGACCTTGGCGCCCGCCACGTCCTGCGTCTGTGAAAATCGCTCGCCCGGGAAGCGCGCCATGAAGACTTTGAGCTTGTCCGTCGCCGCGTAGGTGGAAACCTGCGGGAGCGCCATGGCGAGTGACGTGTAGGCATCGCGCAGCGCGAAGGCGCCGTGAGCGAGCGTGCCGTCCGGGAGCACGTAGGGCTTGTAAGGGGTCGGATAGGAAATATTCAACGCCCAGGGCGCAAAAATGGGCGAGCCGAATTCGCCCACCGAGAGGTAGGCCAGGCGCGGCGCCAGGGGATCGGGTCCGCTGTTCGTTTCGGTGATCGAGGGCAGGTTGCGTCCCACCCGATACGCGTCGAGCGCCTGGCGGAGGTCGTTCACAGAACTCTCGCCCGGAAGGTAGAGATTCAGGCCGACGAAAGTCAGCTGAGGGCAGTTCTCCAGGTAGGTCGCCACGTCCTCGCCGGGCGCGCCGCCGACCATCCAGTCCGCGAGTTTCCCGCCAACGAAATTAAGAAAAAAGGGTAAGGGGTAGGCCGCGGCGCCCGCGTCGGTGAGCGGACGAATCCAGTTGGCGCTCAGGTTCCAGGCCGAGTATTTCAGATCGTCCGTAAAGCCCTTTTCGCGGAAGCGCCGGTTCGAGGCGGGCGAGTGGTCGCGCCACATTTTGCGGTTCTGCCGGTCCGCCCCGAAGACCGCGATTTCGTTCTCCACCTGGACCATCAAAACCGTTCTGGTCTCCGCGTCAATTTTCCTGAGATGCTCCAGGAAGGCCCGGAAAGCCGCGACCTCGCGTCGGATGATGGCGGGGTCATCGTAGGAGGCCGAGTTGTGATGGACAACGCCGTCGGCGTCCACGGCGCGGGGGTACGTTTCAGCGTCCTCGATCACATCCATCGGCGCGAAGATTTCGCCGGTCAGGTTGCGGTAGATGTTTCCGTCGCCGCTCGCGTAATGGCCGAACCATCCGAGGACGAGCTTCAAGCCGTTTCGCTCCGCCATCCGCTTCACGTGTTCAGGATAGGAGAAGTCGTACTCGCCCTTTCGTGGTTCGACCATGGACCATTTGATGGGGACCTTCAGCGCGTTCAGCCCCATCGCCTTCGCGGCGGGGTAGAGGTCGTCGTAGGAATTCAGCGTTTCGTCGTATCGGCCATAGACGAGATCAATCCAGGGGATTTCAACCGTCAGAATGGTGTGGGGCCAGCCATCCACGAAGAAGACTGGGCGGCCACGGACCGTCTCGAAGTGCGGCATGAGATTCGAGCTGCGCGGCACGACCGCCGAAGACGGTGAAGGCTGCGCCCGCGAGGGCGTCAGCCCGGCCATTCCCGCCAGAACAACGGCCGCAACGATCGTCGAGAGCCGGACCAAAGGGGATGAAAACATCGGGGCCTCCACTTCCAGCGGTTCGAAGGTGTTCCGCGAGTCACTCGGCGTCCAGGAAGAGGATCTGTTTCTGCTCTTTTAAACGATCCTGAAGCAGCGCGAGGTTCACGTCATGTACGGCCAACCCTTCTTTCGCGGCCATCGCCGCCGCGACTCCCGCGCTGTGGCCCATGATCATGTACTGGGGCTCCATCCGGAGGGACGAATAAGCCATGTGACTCGCCGACACACACGAAGTGACGAGCAGGTTCGCCGCCTCCTCATGTTTGGGGAGCAGCGCACGATAGGGAATCTCATAAGGCTCGACGGGTGCCGTGATGTAGCCTTCCATTCACCCTCCCTCCCACGTGGCGGCCGGGCTCGAGGAGCGCGACCCGGACTCCCTCGCCCGCCGCCGCAATGGCGGCCATCGTCCCGCCGGCCGTCGCCCCGTAAATCACGACGTCGTAGTCCTTCGCGGACGCACTGGCGCAAGGAGATGAAAATATCCAGGGACTCAAAACGAAGAGGGAAACAAACTTGAAGATTCGAGAGGTGAACCTCACCGGGCACATGGCATTGTTCCTCCATCCAAGGGATGGCTTCGCTTCCCCAGTTCCCGCCCCACTGGGACGTCTGGCGGGGCGCGCGTAACTTCCGATCGGTCGGGTTCCGAAGGGCGAAGTCATTGTATGGCGGGAACCGGCCCTTGGGCACTCTCCTGGCACTTACGGACGAATTTCTGGTCCCGGCGAGAAAAAGTGGGGCGCTGAGGGAGGTGGCAGCGCCCCATGCGTTAAGCGCCAGGTGAGAGTTGTCAGAAGTGAAGCTTCAAGCCGAACTGAATCTGCCGGTTCGGCAGCCGCGTTGAGGTGATCGTTCCAAACCGGGCGTCGAAACTTCCGGCGCGCGGATTTCCGAAGTGTGGGGTGTTGAACAGGTTGAAGAACTCGGTTCGGAATTCCAGCCTTCCTCGTTCGCCCAGGGGTGAGATGGGAATGTTTTTGAGGAGGGCGAAGTCAAAGTTAGCCAGCCCCGGCCCGCGAACGTGATCGTCGAAGCGCGGCGCGTTGCCGAAAGGACGGGTGGTGTCAAAGTTGAACGAGTTGGAGAAATCGTAGGCGCTGAAGTCCACCCAATTCTCCGGCCCTCGCTGGCCCTCCGGGACCTGGGGATTGCCGATCTTGTCCGGGCGCGTCGCCCAGGCGCGGGCGGCATTGCAGAAGCCGAAGCAACCGTCAACCACGCCAAACGGGAAGCCGGACTGGATGGTGGTGATGCCGCTCAGTTGCCATCCTCCGATGAGGTAGCCGGCCGGGCCGCTCGACAGCCTCGATTTACCGGGGCCGAAAGGCAGTTCGTAGATGTAGCTGACAACCAGCCGGTGGCGAATATCACCCGCGCTCACCGATCTGTCTGCTTTTCGGTTCAGGTAGTCCTGGCCCTGCACGTCCAAGCCTCCGAACGTTGACCAGTCCGACGAGGCGTCGTCAATAAGTTTGCTGAACGTATAGGAACCCAGGAACGAGAGTCCTCCCGAAAATCGCTTTTCGAAACGCGCCTGCCCGGAATGGTAACTGGAGTTGGCGATTCCGTCGAAGTTGGGGAAGACCCATCCGATCGCGCCGTTGCCCGCCGCACCCAGCGGTCCGTCCTCGCCGAAGCCGCCCCACCCCGTGGCGATGACTTGCTCCTCCGACCGCTGGAAAATGTTATAGAAGAAATTCCCCAGCAGCCGCGTTCCCTTGCTGCCGGCATAGGAGCCGGAAACCAGGATGTCGCCGGCGAATTGCTTCTCCAGCGTCAGGTTCCACTGCTGGACGTACTGCTGGCGCTGCGTGCGATCGGAATAGACTGAAAAAGACTTCGCAGATTCCAGCACCGTGTCGGGGTCGTCCACCGTGGTGTTGATGGGTGGCAGGTCGTGAAGGATGACGTTGTCGGCGGGCGTAAAGCTCGTGCGCACCAGCAGGAGCGGCGAAGGGTTCATGTCTCCGCCCCGGCCCCGCGTGGTGTTGCCCGGGTAGAGCATCCCGTAGGCTCCTCGGACCACAAAGGAGGGGAACGGGTTGAAGGCAAACCCGAAGCGCGGGCCGAAATTGTTGAAGTCGTTGTCGAAGGCAGTTCTCGGCGCGTTGATCCCCAGAAGCTCCCACTCCAGCGTGTCAATATTGAAGTTGGCCGCGCGGTTGAACTTTTCCTTCCAGGCCAGGTCCATCTGGTAACGAACTCCGATGTTGACCGTGAAGCGGGGCGTCACCTTGAAGTCGTCCTGAACGTAGAAGGCGTAGCTCGATGTGCGCGTGCGAAGGAAATCTTCCTGAATGTCCGCCCCGCCATTATTGACGCGGCCCAGCAGGAAGCTGGCGAACGCGTGACCCGTGCCGGCGACGCCGGGCAGGGCCGTCTGCGCGGGATTAAAGGAGAAGCTCCCGTTGGCGCTGTTCGGCTGAATGTTGTTAATCCGGAAGCGGCGGATGTCGGTCCCGAACTTGATGTTGTGCCGGCCCATCACCTTCGAGACGGAGTCGGCAAACTGGTAGATCTCCGCCGGCTCGAAGAGCATTGAACCGCCTGAAATCGTGTGGAAACCGAGAACCGAGATGATGGGCGTCCCGCACTTGCCGTTGGACCCCGGGAGCGTGCACTCCGGGAAGCCCGGCACATTGAAGTCAGCCGGCGCCACGGTCCCGTATCCGCCGGGGACACGCGCAGGATTGCGACGCGTGAATCCAAAACGAAACTCGTTGATCATCGTGGGGCCGAAGGTGTGGTTCCAAGCCAGTGTTCCGGTACGGGCCGGAACGATCGTGCTGAGACCGGAAGGAAACCCTGCGGCGCGTTCGTCGGGAAGCGGCTGAGCGGGGAAAGAGTCTGAGTTTTCGAAGTGGAAAACGAAGAACCACTTGTTTTTCTCCGAGACGTTATGGTCCAGGCGGACATTGAACCGATGGATATCCAGCCGGTCGGCAGCCGTGCGCGTAAAGTTCGTACCGCCCGAGTTCGGGTCAGGCCAGAGGGGCAGGAAAGACTCGGACGCCGGGCTGAACATTCCCGCGGGGATGACATTGCCGGCGAAAGGATCCCGCACCGTTTGCCCGCCGCTGCCTCCCGGACAAGTGGGGTCGCCGACCGCGGCGACCCGTTCGGTGGCC
>CAZKXX010000032.1:0-35861 GCA_964556705.1 uncultured Acidobacteriota bacterium | reverse complement strand
AGGGCCAGAAGAAAGGTCAGGCCATAATTTTTCATGAGCTCTCCTCCAGTAGTATTCCTCAGAAGCGGGAACACACTACTGGCGGAGAGGCTACCTGACCTTTCCCGGAAAGTCAATAATCTCTCACTACTTTCCGGGCACCTGATTGTCCTCCGACAGGAAGACGGGAGTCAAGGCCAATTTGTTTACAAGATAACCGCAGTATTTTGTGTAAATTATGGGCGTTTGGCGCGCTCGCGACCGAGAAAAGGCGATGAAATGCCGTTTTCTCGCAGGTTGAAATTGACTTTGCGACGATGAACAGTCTCTCGTTGAAACTAGGGCGCTTGTCAGTCTGTGCTGGTGATGCCGCCAGCGCTTTGCGAACACTTCGAAAACTTTTTCCACGCCGGTTGACCCAAAGAGGGGCGAGTGTCATCATTCTAAGTAGGGCTTTGGGCCGGGAGTGTAAATTATGAGAAATCGAACGTTCTTGCATGCGACGCTCTGCGTAACAGCAGCCGCACTGCTGCTCGGGGCGCTCAACCTGCCGCGGCTGTCGGGCCAGGAAGGTCAGGGACCTTCGCCGGGAGTCAGCGAGACGGTGCTGGCGCCGAAGAAGACGGCACCCGAGGCGGAGACGAAGAAGGCTCCCGCCCAGGAAGAGAAGAAGCCCGAGCGGATCGATCCCGACGAAGTCTTCACCGTCGCCACGGAAACGCGCCTGGTGAACGTGGACGTGCTGGTGCTGGACAGCAACAACAATCCCATTCCCAACCTCGGCCAGAAGAATTTCCGCGTGCTGGTGGACGGTGTACCCCAGACGGTGACCAATTTCGCCTCCACGGAAGCGCCCATGACGGTGGCCATGCTGATCGAGTTTTCGAACCGCTGGTGGGGCTTCCTTTATCTGGCCCTGCGCTACTCCTACGATTTCGTCAACGTCCTCGAGCCGAAGGACTGGGTGGCCGTCGTGACGTTCGACATGAACCCCACCATCCTCCAGGACTTCACGCAAAACCGCCATGAAGTTTTGCAGGCGCTCGACCGTCTGCGTTTCCCGGGCTTCAGCGAAACGAACATGTACGACGCGATTGCGTTCCTCATCGACCGCATGAAGGAGGGCGATGAGAACAAGGCCATCCTGTTTGTCGGCACGGGGATCGATACCTTCAGCAAGCTGAACTATGGAGAATTCCTGAAGATCGTTCGCCAGTCCGAGACGGCCATCTATCCCATCAGCATCCTGGAGTTCGTCTCCGTCCGTTACGGGGAGAATATCAATACGGCGCAGGCGCGCAACGCCCTCAACACGGTCGCCAAATATTCCGGCGGCCAGGCTTATTTCCCGCGCTTCGAGCAGCAGCTCCCGGCCATCTACAACCAGATCGCGCACCAGCTCCGCATGCAGTACAGCCTGGGCTTCATTCCCTCGCAGTCGAGCGAAGAAGGCAAGTTCCGCAAGCTGAAGGTCGAGCTGGTGGATGAAAACGGAAGCCCCCTTCAGATCGTGGACCAGCGCGGCAAGAAGGTGAAGTACAAGGTGGTGGCGCGCGAAGGTTACTACGAGCCGAAGGCGTAGGACGGCGCTCGTCCCTGGTCGTGGGTCCTTTGTCCTTGGTCTTTTCTCGGCAGCAGGAAGCTGGAAACTGGCAGGCGGCGCGACGCGCACGCCGATTTCACTTGTGACGTTTTCGAGTTTCTGATTTCCAATTTCCAGTTGCTCTTCGACTCTTTTCCTTCGCCTCAGGCCTCAGACATCTCAGTGCCGGAAGTGCCGCACGCCGGTAAAGAGCATGGCAAGGCCGAGGCGGTTCGCCGCTTCGATGACTTCGTGATCGCGCACCGAGCCGCCCGGCTGGACGAGGGCTCGGGCGCCGGCGCGTGCCGCTTCCTCGACGCCGTCCGGGAACGGGAAGAACGCGTCGGAGGCGACGACGCTGCCTTCGAGCGAATGTTTCAGTTCGCGCGCCTTCCAGGCCGCGAGCTTCACCGAATCCACGCGGCTCATCTGCCCCGCCCCCACGCCCAGCACCACGTTCTCCGCCGCAAAGACGATGGCGTTTGACTTGACGTGCTTCACCACGCGCCAGGCGAAGGCCAGCGCGCACCGCTCGGCGTCGGTCGGCTGGCGCTCAGTGACACACTTCCACTCTTCCGGCCGGATGGCGAGCGTATCGGGCGTCTGCACGAGCACTCCGCCGCCCAGACTTTTCAGTTGCAGTCCGTACTCGTCTCCCGCGGTCGCGGACATATCCATGAGGCGCAGGTTTTTCTTGGCGGCCAGGCGCTCGAGCGCCGCCGGTTCGTAACTCGGCGCGACGACGGCCTCGACAAACAGCTTCGCCATCGCTTCGGCGGTGGCGCCATCCACCGCGCGGTTGAAGGCGATCACCGAGCCGAACGCCGAGACGGGGTCAGCGTCATGCGCGCGCTGGTAGCTTTCCGCGAGCGTCGCGCCGGTGGCGATGCCGCAGGGGTTCGTGTGCTTGATGATCGCCGTCGCCGGCTCCGCGAACTCCGTCACCAGCCGCCACGCGGCTTCCAGGTCCACGAGGTTGTTGAAGGAAAGTTCCTTGCCCTGAAGCTGCCGGGCGAAAGCGAGGCCGCGCCCGCCCGCCGCCGGGTTCTGATAGAGCGCCGCCCGCTGGTGCGGGTTTTCGCCGTAGCGCAGGTCGGCAAGCTTGCGGAAATTGAGGTGCAGGTTTTCCGGAAGTCCTTCGCCGGCGCGCGCCTGGAGCGTCGAGGAGATGGCGCCGTCGTAGGCGGCCGTGGTGGCAAACGCCTTGCGCGAAAGGCGCGCGCGGGTCTCGCGGGAGACGCCGCCTTTCTCGCGGATTTCCCCGAGCACGGCGGCGTAATCGGCGGCGTCCACGACCACCGTGACATCCTCAAAATTCTTTGCCGCGGAACGGATCATCGAGGGCCCGCCGATATCGATGTTTTCGATCAGCTCCTCGAACGTCACGCCGGGCTTCGCCGCCGTCTTCTCGAACGGGTAAAGGTTGACGGCGACCAGGTCGATGAACTCGATGCCGTGTGTCCGCGCCTGCTTCACGTGCTTGGGGTTCGAGCGGATGGCGAGCAGTCCGCCGTGAACCTTCGGGTGGAGCGTCTTCACCCGCCCGTCGAGCATTTCCGGAAAGCCCGTGAGGTCGGAGACGTCGCGCACCTTCACGCCGCGCTCGCGCAGCAGCTTCGCCGTTCCGCCCGTCGAAAGAATTTCCACGCCCAGCGCCGCCAGCCCTTCGGCGAACTCGGCCACGCCGGTCTTGTCGCTCACGCTGATCAAGGCACGGGAGATTTTTTTCATGAGGGCTCCTTCAAGAAGGAGAAAATGAAACCGAATTCCGTAAAGCGGACAATTCTAGAAGCGAACCGGAAAAAGGGAAAGGTCAGAAAAGGGGAGGGACTTTCAGTCGCCCTTGAGCGCCTTGAACTTCACTTTGCCGTCCTCGACGGCCACAGAAAACTGCACCTTCTGGCAGCCCAGTGATTCCTTCACCTGGCGCGTCTTTTCCGCGACGAAGCGCTGGAAGGTGAGCGGATCGATGTTGTCGGTGCGTTCGCCGACCCGGCGCTTCGCTTCGATCATCGCCTTGAGGAGCTGGTCCACTTTGTCCTGCTCCTTCGACGGGTCGGAGCAGACCACACGCGAGACGCCGTCCGCCGGAGCGGGCGTCTGGGCGCGCTGCTGGCCGAACCGCCCGCGGCCTTCTTCCTTTTCCTTGAGTTTTTTCCGCCAGAGGTCGCTGTACACGGCGTACTTCTGCGTGAGCTGAGTGAGGCGGAAGCGCTGGCTGAAGTTGAGCTTTGCGGGACTGTCGCCGAGGCGCTTGAGGGTGTTCTCCACGCGAAAGACGGTATCGTGGGGCGCGCGCGGCAGCCCGCCGTTGAAGTAGGCTTCATACTCGATCTTCAAACGGCGGATGTTTTCCTCGAGTTTGCTCAGCTCTTCGTCAATCGTCACGGGAAGCCTCGCGCCCGGGGAGTTACGGATTATAACCCCTCCCAAAGTCCCCAAGTCAACCGGCAAGTTGACCGGCCCGAGGCGATATGCTGAAATGGCCTGCGACGGGCGCAGGAATTGCGTCGGTCGGGGATTTCATGGGCGAAACCGAAAGAGGCGAGGGAGCCAGCGTCACGCTGCTCCGCCAGATTCCCGCCGTGGACGAGCTCTTGGGCCGTCCCGCGCTGAAGGCGCTGGAAGGGCGTGTGGGACGGCGGCTGCTGGTGGAGGCGACGCGCGCGGTGCTCCAGGGACTGCGCGGGCGCATCGCCGCCGGGCAGATCGTTCACGTCTCGCTCGAATCGCTCGAGCGCGACATCCTCTCGGAAGCCGAGCAGACGGTGGAGCCTTCGCTGCGCCCGGTCATCAACGCCACGGGCGTCATCCTGCACACCAACCTGGGGCGGGCGCCGCTGGCCGCCGAAGCCGTCGCGCACCTGGCCTCGACCGCCACGCGCTACTCGAACCTCGAGTTCAATCTCCAGGAAGGGGCGCGCGGCAAGCGCGACGTCCACACGGACCGGCTCTTCGCGCAGCTTATCGGCGCCGAACGGACGCTGGTGGTCAACAACAACGCCGCGGCGGTTTTTCTGGCGCTCAACACGCTCGCCGCGGGCGGCGAAGTCATCGTCTCGCGCGGCGAACTCATCGAAATCGGCGGCTCCTTCCGCATTCCGGAAATCTGCGCGCGCAGCGGCGCGCAACTGCGCGAAGTGGGCACGACGAACCGGACGCGCGTCGCCGATTACGCCGCGGCCGTCAACGAGCGCACGCGCCTGCTGATGCGCGTCCATCCGAGCAATTACCGCGTCGTGGGCTTCACGGAGCGGCCCTCGCTTGAAGAACTGGTGGCGCTGGGTCGCGACCGCGGCCTGCCCGTGCTGGAAGACCTGGGCAGCGGCTGCCTCATCGATTTCTCTTCGCTCGGCGTGCGCGACGAGCCTCCGGCGGGCGAAAGTCTGAAGGCCGGCGCCGACGTCGTGACTTTCAGCGGCGACAAGATGCTGGGCGGGCCCCAGGCGGGGGTTCTCGCCGGCCGGCGCGAGGTTCTCGACCGCATCCGCAAGAACCCGCTCTTCCGCGCCCTGCGCGTCGATAAGCTGACGATTGCCGCGCTCGAAGCCACCGTCGGGCTTTACCTGCGCGGCGAGCTCGACCAGGTTCCGGCGCTGCGCATGATGCGCCTGACGCGCGACCAGATTGCGGCGCGCGCCGAGCGGCTCGCGGAGCGTTTGCGCGCCCTGCCCGGCTTCGGCGTCGAACTCGAGGACGGCGAGTCGGTGATCGGCGGCGGCTCGACCCCCGGCCAGTCACTTCCCACCTGCCTCCTGGCCGTCACACACCGCGAGCGCCCGATCGAGCAGCTCGAAGCCGCGCTGCGCTCCCGCAAGGACGGCCCGCCCGTCATCGCCCGCATCGAACGCGACCGATTGCTCCTCGACCTCCGCACCGTCTTCGCAGACCAGGACGAAGAAATCGCCCGCGCGTTCGAGCGAGTGTAACGCCTCGACTATGCGCTGCGGGCGAGGGTGGAAGGGATCGAAGGGGGAGGGGACGTGGCCCTTCCTTGCACCCGCCGGCGCGCTTATTATCATCTTGACAAAACCTTTCCTTCCATATAGTGTCTAACCACTTTAATCGTGGCGTATGATGCCCATCGGGCGCTTGAGCCTTCTCGCGGCAGTTCTCGCACTGTTTGCTACTCCCCTGCTCGCCCAGCGCGGAGCCCTTACCAAGCCTCGGAATCTGGCTGAATTAGTGGCCCAGTCGCACCTCATTGTGCGCGGCCGGGTCGTCAGCGCCCAACTTGAACCTCACCCCGAACTCCGCAACCTTCCCACCGTCGTGGTTACCATTTTCGTGGAGCAGGTCTGGAAGGGTGAGGCGGGAAAGACTTTTACCTTCCGGCAATTCGCGTGGGACATCCGCGACCGGCATGAGACGCTCGGCTACCGCAAGGGGCAGTCGGTGGTACTGCTGATGAATCGCCCCACCCAACTGGGGCTTTCAAGCCCGGCGGGCCTGGAACAGGGGCGTTTCCTGGTCACCCGCGGCGCGGACGGCCGCGAGACGGCCGTCAACGGCCACGGCAACGCCGGACTCTTCCACCGGGTCGCCACCCAAATGGAGAAGAGAGGCCTGCGCATGCCGGGCCAGATGTCAAGCATGCTGGCGAAGGAAAGCCCCGGACCCCTGTGGGTGGATGACCTGCGCAACCTAGTAACATTGCTGGTGGGGGTACCTTAGGCGATGCCCCGAATGACCCTCCGACCTTCGTTCACCTTACTCCTGCTTGCAGCGGCCTGCGCCGTGGCCTTGTGGGCTCCTGAGAGGAACGCGCGCGCCGGTGGTCCGCTGCTGGTTGGCGGACCGCTCGTGGGTGCCGAAGGCCAGCCGATGCTCTGGGACCTCGCCGCAATGCCTGTCCGATATCGCACTGACGGCGGTCCCCTGGCGCGGCGACCCGATGGGACCGTCGTTGTGGACAATGCCGCGGGTGTGACGCGCGTGCAGGCCATGTTTCAGGCCTGGCAGGACGTTCCAACCGCCGCAATCACCTACAGCCACGCCGGCGGAATCCTGAGTTACGGCACGTTCGTGGACGGCGACGTGGATACGGTCGAGGAATTCGACGCCGTTTTCGGCTCCTGCATCGAGGGACTTCAGACTCCCATCCTTTTTGACGCCGATGGGATGCTGTTCTTCAACCTGACCGGGGAGGCCGGGATCATCGGATTTGCCGGGCCTTGCCAGCTCAATCCGAGTACAGGGCATATCGTGACCGGCTTTTCCATGATGAACGGCCGATTCCAGGACGGCCTCGACTCGCCTTGGGAATGGCCGGCCAATTACGAGATTCCGGCCGCGGAATTCGACGAGGCGCTGGCCCACGAGTTCGGACACCTTTCCGGACTCGACCACTCCCAGATCAACGTCGAGGTGCTCAACCAGACGCCAGGGCAGTGCTCGACGACCGACCTCGCCGGACTGCCGCTGATGTTTCCCTTTTCCTTTTGCCAGGCTCGCACGAGCGCGGGCCTTCCCATGCTCGCTCCCGACGACGTCGCGTGGGTCTCGATGCTTTATCCCGAGACCGTCAATAACCCGCCCGCGCAGTCGCGCTTCGACACCGCGTACGGGCTCATTCGCGGGGTCATCTATTTCTCCGACGGGACCACGCACGCGCAGGGCGTGAACGTCATCGCGCGCGACACGACGAATCTGCGGCGCAAAGCGGCTTCCGTCGTTTCCGGCTATCTCTTCACCGGAAACCCCGGCCAGGACGTCACCAGCACGAACACCGGCGGAGACCCCTTTGGTTCACGCCAACCTCTGCAAATGGGCGCGTACGAGATTCCGGTTCCTCCGGGCACCTATCGAGTGGAAGTGGAATCCATTTTCCCGTGGTTTATCGGCGGGTCCGGCGTGGGTCCGTTGAGCCCGCCTATCGAGAGCCCCGGCCCGCGTGAATTTTGGAACCTGAACGAGTCAGCCACGGATTCGACGACCGACTCGAGCCCCGTGACCGTCTCCGCCGGAAGCGTGGTGAGTGAGATCAACATCATCCTCAACCAGACGCCGCCGCGCTTCGACTCCTTCGAAAGCGCGCGCCTGCGGTGGCCCGAACCGCCGGCAGCAAGGCGGGAAGAAGAAAAACTCCTCCCACGGACGATACCCGCATGAACCGTCTCATCCATCGTCCGGCTGTGGCAGCGCTTCTGGCCATTCCCTTCGTGTTGGGTTCTGGGGGTTGCGGTGGAGGGGGGGCAAGTTACAGTCCGCCGAACAAAGTGCAGCAGCCAACAACCACGGATCCGGGAAACCCAAGCATTGTCACCTCCTCACTGGCTGTAGGGTACGAGGGCCGGTCTTATGAACAGCTTCTGACTGCGTCGGGGGGGAGTCCACCCTATGAATGGACAGCTACAAACCTTCCGCCGGGATTGAACCTCGCGGTCGGAGTGGAATGGTTCATAATGGGGACGCCGTCCCAAGTCGGCGTCTTCTCGCCAACGCTGCAAGTGCGCGATTCGCGGAGCCGCACCGCGAGCGCGACTTTTCAACTGACTATCAAAACGCAACTGCTCATCACTTCCGGACCTCTCCCCAACGGCGCCGTTAACCAACCCTTCTCGCACACATTCCAGGCGACCGGAGGCGACTCCCCCTACGTTTGGAGTTGGCGACCGCCTCCCGATGGAATATTGCCGCCGGGCCTGAGCCTCAGCCCCTCGGGAACCCTCAGCGGGACGCCGACCCAAGGGGGGTTTTACTGGCTCATCGTCGAGGTTCGGGATTCCGCCGACCAACTCGCAATTGGGGAATACTCACTCTATGTTGACGCCTTGCATGTGACGACCACCAGCTTCCCTGTGGCATACGAAGGGGACTCCTACGCTCAAACACTGGAAGCACAGGGCGGCGACCCGCCGCTGAGCTGGGCATTGGCCCTCGGTTCAAAATTGCCCCCAGGATTAAGCCTCAGCAGTTCCGGGCTTATCAGCGGTACTGCAACGGATACGGGAACGTTTCCCTTCACCGTTGAGGTTCGGGACGCGGGGGGACAATTCGCAGCGGCCGATCTCACAATTTTCGTGGTCCCACCTGTTACGATAATCACTTCGGACCTTCCGGAGGGGAATATCGGAACCGATTATTATGCTGTTCTTCAAGCTTCGGGAGGCGTCGGGGCAACGAGCTACTACTGGTGGCTCGAACCCGGTTCGGATCTTCCGGAGGGCATGACGCTCAGTGAGTATGGGGGTCTGTTTGGAATCCCGCTGGAAGCGGGATCCTTTGATTTGACCATCAGCGCCAGCGATTGGGGGAACACCACGCACAAAGCCACCAAGACGCTGACGCTCTTTCTTGACAACCGACTGGCGATCCCGCCTGATTCGCCTCCGGAGGGGATTGTCACCAGGCCCTACAGCTTCACTCCGCGCGCGATGGGAGGCGCAGCCCCCTATGCCTGGAGCATTGTCGGCGGAAATACGGCGGGCGTTTTCTCGATCGACTCGTCCACAGGCGAAATTCGGGCAAATCCCTTGATCGACCAGGCCGGAGATTACAGTCTGAACGTACAGGCCACTGACGCCTCCGAACCCACCCAGTCGGCCACTCAGCTCTTCAATGTTCACATCATTCCGGCTCCCTCCTTCGGAGACGTAAGTCTGCCGACTGCGTCACCGGACGTTGACTACTGGGGATCGGTTGGAGTCTCTGGAGGAAGGACTCCCCGCACCATCACTTTGGTAAGCGGGAGCTTGCCGCCCGGTCTTGCCCTTTCCGATCCCTGGATTTACGATTTCTTCAGCCTTAACGGGAGACCGACAACACCGGGAGATTTCACCTTCACGTTGGAGCTGGCGGATGCCACCTCTCCGCCCCTCACTGTTCGGCAGGAATTTCAGTTACGCGTAAGCGAGAAGCTGCAGATTATCACCACCAATTTGCCGAGCGGGAACTTCGCCGAGCCGTATCTGGCCAATGTAACTGCGACCGGGGGAGTCCCGCCTTATACGTGGTCCGGCTTCCTGACTCAAGAACTTTACCTTGACAGCTCCACGGGCGAAATCTTCGGGTACCCGACGACCTGGGGCGAAAACGTACCGGCGACCATCAGGGTTCGAGATTCGGCCGTTTTTCCTCAGTCGGCCACCAGGGACTATGAGATGTCTTTTGCGAACCTCCTCAAGATTAGAACGACGGCCCTGCCCCCAGCCCGTGTGGGCGGGAACTACCGAGTCAGGCTGCGCGCGACCGGAGGCTTGGAACCGTACACATGGAGTGTCGCTTCGGGGGCGGTTCCCCAAGGTCTCTCGCTGGATCCCTCTACGGGACAGATTCAAGGAACTGCAACGACGAGTCAGGTCGGCACGTTCACGGTGCGCGTCACCGATGCCGCGACTCCGGCCCAGACCTCTGATCAACCATTAACCCTCGTAGCGACCACGAATCCAGGGCGCAACGATACAATGGCCACCGCATCCCCGCTTTCCAACGGCGTGTTCCCAGCATCACTAAGTCCCTTCGCCGACCCCGTCTCCGGCCCGGCCAACCCCGATCAGGACTATTACAGACTCTCGGCGAGGCCTGGCTCAGTCGTGGTGATCGAAACCTTTGCCTCTCGGTTGATCCCCGCCAGTCCTGCCGACACTGTGATCGAGCTTCTCGACGAGTTCGGCGACCGCCTTCCAACTTGCCGCCATTTCGGTCAGTTTCCCGCCGTTTTTGACAAACCTTGCCTCAACGATGACTTGAGTCCGGGCTTTGACTTGGACTCCAAACTGGACTTTCGCGTGTTGGGGACACCCGGGACACCCGTCAAATTCTACCTCCGCGTCCTCGACTGGCGTGGCAACGCGCGGCCCGACTTCCGGTACGAGCTTTACATTCACGGTGCGGAGTGAGCCCAGGCGGCGGGTGGCGTCGCAACAACACCTGTCCCCCCTTTCCCGCGCCACCCGTAGTCAAACCCCGCGGGCTCGGCTATCATCACAGTAGGGAGGAATGAAACGGACCATGGCGGAATGGCGAAGGAAGTGGACTGTGAAGCGGCGGGCGGCGAGGGCGCTGGCGCTTGTTGCCGCGCTGGCGGTGCTCGTTCCGGCGAACGCCGAGGCCGGAAAGAAGAAGGAGAAGGAAGAGCGCCCCGCGGATCTGCCGGCAAAGGTGGCGGCGATTTCCTGGAAGCTGCGCGGGCTGCATATGGACGAGTCCGGCAGGCTGATTGACGAGATTGAAAAGCTCACGTTCGACCACCTCCAGCAATGGCTCGGCGACCGCAACGTTTCCAGCGTCGAAATGCGCCGCGAGCTGGAAAACGTCTTCGCCAGGGTGCGCTATCCCATCGTCGTGACGCCGAAGTGTTTTGCCGAGCCGTGGAAGGGCGGCGTGCTCCTCGCCGCCGGCTATTCGCTCGGCTGGACGCGCAACAATCGCACGAACCACATCGCGCTGTTCGAGTACCGCGACGGCAAGACGCGCCTCATGGCGCGGACGCGCTTCGTCCCCGACGTGGACCTGAACTACGAATTCGTGTCGCCGCGCGGCTCGGACGATTTCCGGGTCCTCGTGTGGGGCACGCGGACGGGCAAGAGTCACCCGCGCCTCTCGGCGGTCCTTTACGCCTACAACGGGCAGGAACTTCGCTCGCTCTGGGAGACTCGGGACGTTTACGACGGTAAGATGGAAGTCAATGAAGACAGCGTGGTCATCCGCTATCTGAAAGAGGCCGAATACGCGCGGGAAGTCGTTTACAACCGCAAGCCTCCGCGTTACGAAGGCGTGTACCGGCTCACACCCTCCGGGCTCGAGTTCGAAGTCGAGCGGACAATTCCTTTTTAGCAGGAACGGCCGGCCGGGACGACATCCGGGCACGAAGAGCTAGAAACCGGATTAGATCTTCGCTGCTCCGTCGCCTGGGTGTCTTTGTGTCTGGGTGGTTGCAGCTTCAGAGGCTGGCGCGTTCGAGGTACTTCCCTTCCACCGTATCCACGCGGATCGTTTCGCCCTCGGAGATGAAGGGCGGGACTTGCACGACGAGTCCGGTCTCGAGTTTGGCAGGTTTGGTGACGTTCGTGGCCGAGGCGCCCTTGATGCCCGGCTCCGTCTCGACCACTTTCAGGTCCACCGTCGGCGGAAGCTTGATGTCCACGGGCTGGCCTTCGAAAAATTCCACCGTAATCATCCCGTCGGGAATCAGGTAAAGAGCGCGGTCGCCCACGACTTCGCGGTGCAGGTGGATCTGCTCGTAAGTCGTGGTGTTCATGAAGTGGAGGTATTCGCCGTCGGCGTAAAGGAACTGCATTTCGACCTCGTCGATCACGGCGCGCTCGATCTCGTCCTCAGACCGGAAGCGGTAGTCAATCATGGCGCCGGAGCGCAGGTTGCGCATGCGCGCCTGGACGAAGCCGCGCTTGTTGCCCGGCGTGCGGTGCTCCGTCTTGTGAATCGCGAAGAGGTCGCCGTTGTGCCGGATGACGACGCCGGGACGCAGTTCGGTGGCTTGCATCAGAAATTCTCCTTGAAGAGGATGGCGGACCGTGCGGGGCCTCGAGCCGGAAAGTGGTACAGCGCAGTCGAGTGCCACGAGCCCAAAGATTCATTTTAGCCCGTACGCGCGGAGTCCGTCAAATCCGCGATCGAAGCTTCCAGCACGCGCGCCCGCGGTCCCGCATGAGTGCTAACGCCATCGATGGCAACCCGGCCGCCGGAGCCGGGCATCCTGATGTTTACGGTGCATGCGCGCCTTTTGACGTGGGCCATCGCGGCGCTCTTCTTCATTCCTCCGGGAATTTCCGCACAATCACGGTCCCCGATTCGCCTTCTGCAAATCGAGGGCATGCGCCGCCCGCTGGAACTCGAAACTCGCGCCGGGGAGCCGCTCGACCCGGCGCGCATCGAACGCGACGTCCGTCGCCTGTGGCTCACCGGATGGTTTGAGGACATCCAGGTGGAACTGTCGGAGGACGAGGGCGGCGCGGCGGTGAAATTTGTCGTTCGCGAATCCCCGCGCCTCTTCTTGCGCGAAGTGAAGTTCGAACCTCCCGGCCAACGCCGCCCGGTGGCGCTCGCGCCCGGCACCCCAATCGACAAAGTCGTCGCCGCGCAAATTGCGGGCGAACTTCGCCGCCAATTCGTCGAGGAAGGCTTCCCAGACGCCGCGGTGCGCGCAGATTTGGTTCCCGCGGGGTTTCGAAAGGCCGATCTCGTGTTCCGCGTCGAGCCGGGGCGCGCCGTTCGAGTCGCCGACGTGCGCATTTCCGGCGCGCCGGGACTGAGTCCGAAGGAATTGCGCAAAGCGCTCAAAACCACGCGCGTCCGGCGCATCCTTCCCGGACTCGGTCCGCTTTGGGGCGGGTGGAAGAAGCGTGCTCCGTTCAGCGAACGCGCAATGCAGGACGACGCCGATCGCCTGCGCTCCCTCTACCTCTCCAAGGGTTTCTTCGACGTCAGCGTGAGAGCGGATGTCGCCGAAATCGGCGCCGGGAAGGCGTCCGTGACTTTCCACGTCGATTCCGGACCGCGCTACCGGGCGCGGGAAATTCGGGTCGTGAAACACGACGCCGGCACGCTCGCCGACTCCGTACTCCTCGAAGGATTCTCGACTCGCGACTTGTGCGGTTGTCTGCTGGCTGCGCGGCGCGAGTCTGAGCTGCGGGGAGAGATGGGTTTTGCGGCGCAACTTGAAATCGTCCCTGTGGCGAATCCGACGGGCGAGCCGCCGCTTCGCCCTCCCGCTGAGATGTCGGAAGTCTCACTCCGCGCGCGATGGTGGTCCGGCGCCGAACATCGCGTGGGACGAATTGAATTTCGCGGTCACCGCGCGCTCAGCGAGGCCACGCTGCGCCGCGCACTGGTCCTTGAGGAAGGCGCCTTCTTCGACTCCGCTCGACTGCGGCGAAGTCTGGGGCGGCTCAACCGACTGGCGGGAATCGAACCCGTCGAGCTTGCGAACGTCCTCGTCCGCCCCGACGAACGCGAGAAGCTGGTGCACCTGACGTTTCGGATCCAGGAAAAGCCGCGCGGGCGCTGGGCCTTTTCCGGGCCGCTGGGCCCGCTCGACCTGCTCGCGCCGATGCAGTTCCTGATTGCTTCGCGCCTGCCGGGTGTCGGCGGCGGAGCGTTCGAGCTTTCGACTTACTATGCCTCGTTTTCGCTGCTGGCTTTTGCCTCTCCCTGGCCCGGTGTCTTTCCCGCCGCCGCGGGCTTGCGCTGGTTCCCGCTCATCACTTTTCAAAGGCCGTATCTTCCGGGACAGGCATGGCAGTCGGGCGTCCTGCTTTCGCCGCAACTCGGCGCGCGCGGAACCTCCGCCGTCTATGCGATGACGCAGGCCAATGAGCGTCTGCGCGAAGCGCTGGGCTTGGGCGTGCCTCGCGAACCCGATCTCGTCGTTCCGGTTTCGTGGAGCCACGCCTCCAAGCCTCGCGCGCCTTCTGGGGCCGCCGGATTCTTGCGCTGTGAGCCGAAGCGGGGCGTGTGGGTGCGATGGGCGGGCGCGGGCGTGCACGTCGCGGAAGCCGCCGCCGGCTGGGTCCTCACGGGCGGCGTTCGCTAGCTCGAGGCATTCGGCGCTTGGCTCCGGGAGGCGGCACGGCCGTCGAGCACTTCACGCACTTTTCGCGCCAGGTCTTCGGGAGTGAACGGCTTGTGGAGAAACGGCGTCCCGTGGTCAAATACGCCCTGGAGAACGACGGCGTCGTCCGTGTAGCCCGACATGAAGAGGTAGGAAGTCCCCGGGCGGAGCGTCTGGGCTTGCATGACGACCTCTCGGCCTCCCATGCCCGGCATGACGACGTCGGTGAGCAGCAAATCCACAGGACCCTCGTGCTTGCAGAGAATCTCCAGAGCTTCCAGTCCGTCCTTGGCTTCAATCACCGTGTAGCCGTGCGCGGCAAGAATGTGCCGGGCCAGTCCGCGCACCGACCCTTCGTCCTCGGCGAGCAGGATGGTTTCCCGTCCCGCAGTCACGCCGGAGGACGACCGCGCCGCGGTCTTCGGTTCCTCAGCCGTCTCGACACAGGGCAGATAGATGTTGAACGTTGTTCCCCGGCCGGGCTCGCTGTACACCCAGATGTATCCTCCGCTCTGTTTGACGATGCCGTAAACCGTCGCGAGCCCCAGACCGGTGCCCTGACCCTGGGGTTTCGTCGTGAAAAAAGGCTCGAAGAGGTGCTCGCGCGTCTCCTCGTCCATGCCCACACCGGTGTCGCTGACGGCGAGCAGTACGAATCGGCCGGCGCGCATGCCGTCTCGCAGCCGCGCGTAGGATTCGTCAACCTGCAGGTTGCGCGTCTCGACCAGCAGCCGCCCGCCCCGCGGCATCGCGTCCCGCGCGTTGACGGCGAGGTTCATGATGACCTGTTCGATCTGCCCCGGGTCCGCCTTCACGCGCCACAGGTCCTGCCCGAAGCGCGTGAGGAGCTTGATGTCCTCGCCGATCAGACGAGACAGCATCTTCTCCATTGAAGCGAGCACCTGGTTCAGGTCCAGCACCTGCGCCTGCATCACCTGGCGGCGGCTGAAGGCCAGCAACTGCCGGGTCAGGCGCGCCGCGCGCTCCCCGGCCTGATGGATTTCGCTCAGATACGTACGGTTCAGGTCCTCCGGGTTGGTGCGGCTGAGCAGGAGTTCGCTATAACCGTTGATGATGGTGATGAGGTTGTTGAAGTCGTGCGCCACGCCGCCCGCGAGCCTCCCCACGGCCTCCACGCGCTGCGCCTGCCGCAACATCTCCTCCATCCGTTTCGACTCGGTAATGTCCCGTGTAAAGGTCAGAAAGTGCAGCGGATTCCCTTCCCGGTCGGTCACCAGCGAGCAATTGAGCGCGGCCCAGACGACTTTGCCGTCCTTGCGGAGATAGCGCTTTTCGAGATCGAAGGACGGAATCTCTCCCCGCAGGAGCCGCTCCGTCTGCTTCTCGTGCGCGCCCCGGTCCTCCGGATGAGTCGCTTCCTGGAAGCGCATGCTGAGGAGTTCCTGTTCGCTGTAGCCCAGGAACTCGCAGAGCCGTGGCGGCACTTTGAGCCAGCGCCCGTCGAGTCCGGCGTGCGAGATCATCACGGAGGAAAACGCTTCGGCTCGCTCCAGCCGCGCTTCGCTCTCGCGCAAGGCCGCCTCGGAACCGCGAAGCTGGTCCACCAGGGCGCGAAGTTCCCGCTCGCGCGACTTGAGTTCGCGCACACGCCACTGGGAAATCCCCAGCGCCAGTCCCAGCACGGCCAGATACCCCAGAAGGTCAAACAAAGTCGTCGGAGTTATTTGCCCGAGCAAGGCTTGGGAAGGCGCGAGGTCGCCGGGATCGGCGGCCGCTGGGACAGCGCGCAGACCCAGACTGAGCGCGATGGCAAAAAGGCAGAACACTCCAAGCCCTCTGCCCGCTCCCAGATTTCTAGAGTCAACCGTTCGGCCATGGTCACACTTACCCATACGTCGACTTGACAGGCATCTTCGGGGCCAGGCAGGAAAACTCGGTGCTCAGCGAAGCCATGTCGCATCAATAAGTTAAAGGCCTTGTCAGCGGGTTCATGTGCCGGGGATAGGGCGGAGGTGTCGAAACTTGACGAGGTTGTACAAATGCTGGACAACCGGGCGCCGAAATCCGGCGACTTTACCCCGCGCTTCTGGTCCCCTCCGGTCGAGCGCGGCGAGAGTGGAAAACTGCTTTTTCAATCGCGCCTCAAGCCAACCTGCTAAGATTTTTAATTTCAACTAGATACAAACCGGATGTCGTCTGGACGGCGTGTTTTAAAACAGGTAGCGGCTTTCGGGGCCTCTCGGAACCAGACCCTTTGTTATCAATAAGATGGTGACCTTGGAAGGCAATAAATGCGCTGGCTTGCGCGCTTCCCCTGCCGACATCGCCTCCCTCAGCCCGGCTTATGTATAGGCTAGATTATAGGCTATCATAAGTCGCGCACTTTGTCAACCCGCCGGCGCCGGCGAGGTCTCAGCAATGCGGACAGGGAGACATCGCAAAGGATCCCGCAGGCAAGGAAGAAAGGCACCGCCTCCAACGGAGTGGCCGAGTTCCCCGCCCTTGAGCAAGGGCGGATGGGGAGATACCTTTGTGAACGGGGGTGAGAAAGGCGGCCCGAGACTACTCCAACTCTTCGATGCGAATCAGGAAGTACTTCAGGAGGCCGGCGCGAAAGGGTGTGACTTCAAACCAGAGTCGGCAGCGGACTTGTCGGCCGCGGGAGGGCAGGAAAACCACTCGTTCTTCGCATACGTTTCGTGACATGGCGACCTCCTAACGAGCAGGCAGCCGATCCACGCGATTGATGCTGCAAGGCAGGTTCCATCCGGCCATTTCGATGGGATCTATTTGTCCTTGTTTTTCAAGGGCTTAAAATGGCGGTCAGGGGCATCCTGTCGAGATTTGTCCTGACCGGTGCAAGGAGTTGGCACAACCGTATGGAAGATTGTGGCCACCTGTGGACAGCCCCGGCCACTCGGGAAGCCTGACCCGGAGGGCCCCTAAAGCCGCTCGAACCGTGCCTGAAAGAAACGCAAGTACTTAGGCTCGTACACGATACGGAGGCCGCGAGCGCGCTCGCGGTGCTCGAAAACGGCCAGGACGGATTCGGCCACAACGTCCATGTGCGCCTGCGTGTAAACCCGGCGCGGCAACGTCAGTCGCACGAGCTCAAGGCTCGGAAATCGTTCTTCGCCGGTCCTCGGATCGCGCCCGGAGCTGACCGCGCCTCGTTCCATCGAGCGCACGCCCGAATCCACATAAAGGTCGGCCGCGAGCGCCTGCGCGGGATACTGAGATTGCGGGAGGTGCGCGTAGAAGGCTCGCGCGTCCAGAAACACCGCGTGCCCGCCGATCGGCCGGACGATGGGAATGCCCCAATCCATCAGGTGCCGGCCGAGATATTCCACCTGCCCGATGCGCGCGCGGATGTGCGCGTCGTCCACGCTTTCGACGATGCCCTGCGCCATGGCTTCCATGTCGCGCCCGGCGAGCCCGCCGTAGGTGTGCAACCCTTCGTAAACCACCACGAGGTTGCGCGCCTCTTCGTACAGGCCTTCGTCGTTGGTCGCCAGCCAGCCGCCGATGTTGACCAGCGAATCTTTCTTCGCGCTCATCGTGCAACTGTCCGTGTAGGAGCAGTATTCCTTCAGAATGTCGGCCACCTTCCTGTTGGCGCAGCCGGGCTCGCGCTGCTGAATGAAGTAGGCGTTTTCGACGGCGCGCGTCGCGTCGAGCACAATCCGGATTCCGTGCCGCGAGCACAGCTCCCGCAAAGCGCGCATGTTGGCCATAGACTGCGGCTGGCCGCCAGCCATGTTCACCGTGCCGGCGACGCAAACGTACGGAATGTTCTTCGCGCCCACGTCGGCGATCAGGCGCTCGAGTTTGGCAAGGTCCACGTCGCCCTTGAACGGGTGCTCGTTCGCCGCGTCATGCGCCTCATCAATGATGACGTCCACAAATGTTCCGCCGGCCAGTTCCTGGTGTAGCCGTGTAGTGGTGAAGTACATGTTTCCGGGAATGAAATCTCCCGGCTTGATGAGGCATTTGGAAAGGATATTCTCCGCCCCGCGCCCCTGATGCGTGGGAACAAGATATTTGTAGCCGTAATATTCCGTCACCGTTTGCCAGAGCTTGTAGAAATTCCGGCTGCCCGCGTAAGCCTCGTCGCCGAGCATTAACCCCGCCCATTGGCGGTCGCTCATGGCGTTCGTGCCGCTGTCGGTGAGCAGGTCGATGTAAACGTCTTCGCTGCGCAGAAGAAAGGTGTTGTATCCGGCTTCGCAGATGAACCGTTCGCGTTCGGCGCGCGTCGTCAGGCGGATGGGCTCGACCATCTTCACTTTCCACGGCTCAGCCCAGGAGCGGCGAGCAGGTCGGGGATACGTCATCGGAATCTCCCTGCGGAATTCTTCTTTAACAGGCCAGCCATTGTACTACCGGAGGAGTGGCAATTCGCCTTGACGCCCCCCTCGGTCACTATAGAATCTTTGCATTTCTGCCCTTCGGAGGAGTCCTGAACCATGATGCGATCCCTCTCGGCTCTCATCGTCCTCGGTTTCCTTGCCGCGCTCGGGCTGGCGGAAACGCTCAAGCCGCCGCAAACGCGAGTTCAGGAGTTTCGCGAGAATCTTCACGGGGTCGAACTGGTGGATCCCTATCCCTGGCTCGACGACCTGGAAAGTCCCGAAGTCCGCGCCTGGATTGACGCGCAGAACGCCTACACGCGGGCCGTGCTCAAGCGGACGAAGTCGCGCGCGGCAATCCGGGACCGCCTCACCGAGCTGATGGTCACGGACCGGCTGGGCGCGCCGGAGGAACGCGGCGGACGCTATTTCTACACCCGCCGCAGCGCCGGCGAAGACCAGCCCGTGCTGGCCGTCCGCCAGGGGCCGCAGGGAAAGGAAGAAGTCCTCATCGACCCGCGCAAGCTTTCGACCGACCCTTCCACGATCGCCGAATTCAACAGCATATCCCGGGACGGAAGACTCGTGGCCTACGCCGTCCGCCAGGGCGGCATGGATGAAGTCGAAATCCGAATCTTCGACGTCGAGGCCCGCCGCGACCTCACCGACGGCCTGTCCAAAGGGCTCTACACGCAGGTCGCTTTCGCGGCCAAAAACAAAGGCTTCTACTACGTCCGCCGCTCGCGCGAACGGGGCAGCCGCCTCTACTACCACGCGCTCGGGAGCGACACCGCGAAGGATAAAGAGATCTTCGGCGAGGGTACTGGCCCGAACCAGTTTGTTTCCGCCCAACTTTCCGAAGACGGGCGCACGCTGCTCATCGTGGTCCAGCACGGCTGGCGGAAGACGGAACTGTTCACTCAGGACGTGGGCCCGGGCGGGCCCGTGCGGCCGCTCGTGACGGGGATTGATGAAAACTTCCGCGTGCAGTGGGCGGGAAACCGCGCGCTCGTCCTCTTGACGCCGTGGCGCGCGCCCAAGCGCCGACTGCTCCTCGTGGACCTCGACCGGCCGGAGCAGGCGAATTGGCGCGAAGTGGTCCCCGAATCGGAAGACAGCATCGAGAGCTTCGCGGTCATCGGCGGAAAGCTCTTCGTGCACTACCTTCACAGTCTGGCGAGCGTCATCAAGAAGTTCTCACTCGACGGCAAGCCGGAGGGCGAAGTCAACCTTCCGGGCCTCGGCTCGGCTTCGCTGACGGGGCGCTGGAGCAGCCCGCAGGGCGTGCTGACGTTCGCGTCTTTCACGACGCCGGCAACGACCTGGCTTTACCAGATGGCCACCGGCTCGACCGAACTCTGGTTCCGCGCCGACGTGCCCATCGAAAGCGAGCAATTTGAGACGAAGCAAGTGTGGGCGACTTCGAAGGACGGCACGCGCGTGCCGATTTTTCTCGTCCACAAGAAAGGTTTGAAGCCCGACGGCCAGCGGCCCACGCTGCTTTACGGCTACGGCGGATTTAACGTCAGCTTGACGCCGCAGTTCCGCCCTTCGGCCGTGCTCTGGGCCGAGCACGACGGCGTCTTTGCGCAGGCCACGTTACGCGGCGGAGGCGAGTTTGGCGAAGCGTGGCACCGCGCCGGGATGCTCGAAAACAAGCAGAACGTGTTCGACGACTTTCTCGCCGCCGCCGAATGGCTCGTTTCGAACAACTATACGAACCCCTCGCGGCTGGCCATTGAAGGGCGCAGCAACGGCGGCCTGCTGATGGGCGCTTCGCTCACGCAGCGGCCGGACCTTTTCCGTGCCGTCCTGTGCGGCTATCCCGACCTCGACATGATTCGCTATTACCGCTTCAAAAAGAACAACAATCCGCCCGCGCTGCTCGAATACGGTAATGCTTCGATCGCCGAGCAGTTCAAGTTCATTTACAAATATTCGCCCTACGAAAAGGTCAAGCCGGGAACGGAATATCCCGCGGTGTTCTTTACGACGGGCGACGGCGACACGCGCGTCCCGCCGCAGCAGGCGTGCAAGATGGCCGCGAAGCTCCAGGCGGCAACGACTTCCGGCCGGCCCGTGTTGCTCCGCTACGACGTCGGCGCCGGGCACGCCGCCGGCAAGCCGCTCTCGAAGGCCATCGAGGATTCGGCGGAAGAGTACGCATTCCTGTTCTGGCAGCTCGGCATGGATTCGGACCGCTGAAGGGGCCGCATTCGGCAGCTCACGGCCGCCAGCCGCGGACAATGACGAATTCTCCGGGGATGTTGTAACCGTTTCCGTTGCGATAGGGTTCGATTGAGGCGAGGTATTCGGCGTGCGCTTCGGCGCGCGTTTGCTCGCTGAAGCGTGAGTAAGCAAGCGCCACGGGCCCGCCGGCGAACGCGGCGCCGCAGGCGTCATCAGGGGAATCGTATAAGAGCGTCGTGTTCAAGCGCTCGCTCACGATGTCGGCAAACCCCGCGGCTTCGTAAGTCATCGCCAGCGCTTCGCCGGTCCCCAGGCGGAAGAACAGCGGACACACTTCTGATTCGACGCGCGCGTCCACGATGGGGAAGATTTCCGCCCAGCCGCAGCGGCTGCGCGCGCCCCACACGGCGCAAACCGCGCGCCCGCCCCGCCTGAGCACCTGCCGCATCTGCCGCAGCGCTTCCAGCGGGTCGGGAAGGTACATTAAACCCAGCGCGCACAACGCCACGTCGAACGACTCCTCGGGCAGGCGAAGATTTTCGGCGTCACGGTGTTCGAAGTTGACGTGCGCGAAACCGTTGCTCCCCGCCAGCGCGCGCGCCGCCTCCACCATCTTTTCCGAGATATCCGTTCCCACGACGGCGCCCGAAGGGCCCACGGCCTCGGCGGCGGGAAAAGTGACGAGCCCCGTGCCGCAGGCCACGTCGAGCACGCGCTCGCCCGCGCGAAGGTCCGCCAGGGCCAGCAAGCGTTTGTGCGCGGGGGCAAGCTGTCGGCGCCAGAAATCCTCGTAACAGGCGACCGCGCGGTCCCAGCCGTAACGTTGAATGCGCTTCTGAAGTTTGGCTTCCACCATTCCCGCCGAGCCGCTCAAGAACGGCCCGGATGGTCATCCTGAGCGGAGGATCTGCACTTCCCGCCGCACCTTCTGCGGGTTGCGGAAAATGTCCAGATATGGGATGTGCTTTTCGGCTTCTTCGAGCAGGCGCAGGACGTCCGCTTCCGGCGCCTCACTTTCCACCTTGACGACGTAACGGACCTCGCGATAGCCGGGCGGGACTTCGTCCACGCCGTACTCACCGCGCGAGTCGTAGTCGGCCTGAATTTCCACTTCCAGGGACGTGAGGGGGATGCCCCGCCGCGCCGCCCACATCGAGTAGCCGATGGCGAGACAACTGCCCAGCGCGGCGCGTCCCAAGACGCCCGGGTTGGGCCCGGCGCCGTTGCCGCCGTGCTTCTCGCTCATGTCCGCCGTCAGCATCCACGCGCCTTCTTCGATGTCGCACGTCAGTCCCTCGCGCACGCGCACGCGAGTCACCGCCGTCCCCTGGCCGATCGAAGGCTTCAGCGCCAGCGCCTTGGCATTGCGCTCAATCGCCGCGCGGATTCTTTCTTCCACGGTCGCTGCGACTTCGCGTTGTGGCATCCGGCCCTCCTCGGCGGCGCGCGGGCGAACGAACGGCGTCCGGTCAGGTCTGCCGCTGAAAACAGGTTTGTTGGGTCGCGCCCCGGTGAATTTCCACCTTATTCAACCGGGCCGCGCTTGTCAATCGGACTGTCTCCAGAACAAATTGCCCGCGCGCGGCGCGGAGTCCCCGAAGGGTCTGGATTTTGCCGCCGCCTCGGGCCTATAGTGTGCCGTTGCCTTCATGGAGATTCATCCTGCGGAGGGCCTTATGGACGTTGTGACTTTCGGCGAAGCGATGATCCGTCTGGCGCCGCCGAACTACCAGCGTTTGGAGCAGACGACGACATTGGACGTTCAAATCGGCGGCGGGGAGCTGAACGTCGCGGTGGGCGTGGCCCGGCTGGGGCTGAAAAGCACCTGGGTCTCGCGCCTGCCGAAAAACGCGCTTGGAAGGCTGCTGCACAACCGCGTGCTTCAGGCGGGCGTGGACACCTCGCACGTGGTGTGGGCCGACGGCAGCCGGGTGGGTCTCTACTTTGTCGAGTTCGGCGCCGCGCCACGCGCCAGTTCCGTCCTTTACGATCGCGCAAATTCGGCCATCAGCCAGATCCGGCCCGGCGAGGTGAACTGGAAGAAAGTCATGGAAGGCGCGCGATGGTTTCATACCAGCGGCATCACACCGGCACTCGGCGACAACGTGGCGGAGGTGACGCGCGAGGCGCTCGCGGCCGCGAAGCAGGCGGGCGCGACCGTCAGTTACGACCTGAACTATCGCGCCAAACTCTGGAAGCCGGAGAAAGCGCGTTCCGTGCAGGAGCCGTTGATGGAACTGGTGGATGTGCTCATCACGACGGAAGAGGACACGAGCCTCGTCTTCAACATCCGGGCCGAGGGCAAAACAGATGAAAAAGGTTTCACGCAGGTTTCGGCCGAATCGTACAAGGAAGTGGCGAAAAAGCTTGCCGAGCGGTTCAAGTTCAAGGCGGTAGCGATCACGTTGCGCGAGAATCCGCTGGTGTGGCGCAACACCTGGACGGCCATCTGCTACGCGGAAGGAAAGTTCTATGACGACGTGAAATACGAACTGGAAATCGTGGACCGCGTGGGCGGCGGCGATTCCTTCAGCGCGGGATTCATTTACGGCACGCTCGCCGAAGGCAACTACGGCGCGGGCGTGCGCTACGGCAACGCCTTCAGCGCGCTCAAGCACACTAATCCCGGCGACTTCAACTGGGCCACGCTCGATGAAGTCAAGAATCTGCTGAAGGGAGCGAGCTTGCGCGTGGCGAGGTAGGAACGGTGATCAGTGACGGGTGACGAGTGACGAGTCGGCGGATGAAGGCCGAAGCTTGCTGCTGCGGTCGTAAGAGAATCCATCCTTCAGCCTTCACACTTCAACCTTCGTCGAGGCGCCTCGAAAACTGACGCGGAGTGAAAATCATGTCCTGGTCCAAAGAGAAAGCGCTCGGCTTGATTCGCGAGGTCGGACTCATCCCCATCGTCCGCGTGCCGAAGGCCGAGGACGCGGCGCGCGCCGCGGAGGCGATCGTGGCGGGCGGAATCGGCATCGCCGAAATCACCATGACCGTGCCGCACGCGCTGCGCGTGCTGGAAGGAGTTTCCGAGCGCTTCGGGGACAAGGTCCTGCTCGGCGCCGGAACGATTCTCGACCCGGAGACCGCGCGCGCGGCGGTTCTGGCCGGCGCGGAGTTCATCGTCACACCTTCGCTCGACCGGCGCGTCGTGGAAGTCGCGCAGCGCTACTCGAAACCTTCCATCATCGGCGCGCTCACACCCACCGAAGTCGTCAACGCCTGGTCCGCGGGCGCCGACCTCGTCAAGATTTTCCCCGCCGGGCCGGTGGGCGGGCCGAAATACATCCGGGCGCTCAAGGGCCCGCTGCCGCACATCGAGCTGATGCCGACGGGCGGCGTCAACCTCGAGACGACGCCGGAATTCATCCGCGCCGGCGCGGCGGCGGTGGCGGTGGGCGGCGAGCTGGTGGACCTGGAAGCGCTGCGCACCGGAAAGCTCGACGTCATCACGCAGAACTCGCGCCAGTTCGTGGAAGCCGTGCGCGCGGCGCGCGCCTCGCTCGCCCGCTGAATTCCCATGGGCGAAACGCTCCTGAACGTTCTCGTCGCCGCGGCCATCCTGGGCGGCGCGGCGGTCTTCACCCGCTTCTTCGCGCGGGCGATGTACGTCACCTGCCGACACTGCGGAACGCTGAACGCGCGACGCAGAACCCAGTGCCGGAAGTGTGGTGAAGTTCTCCCTAAAGACGGCGCGCCAACCGCGTAGCAATTCGCAACGGCCGTTAATCCTTCCCATAGCGAAATCTTATTCAAAAGAAGACCGTAATCGCGGCGATAAGAATTTGCGATTGGACAGCGCCCCAGAGGGATTTGTAGCATTTCACGGTGGGTCGTGGGGACCTGCAAACAGACTGGAGGATACCTTGCGAACATCTTGGTTGCGCCGGCTGGGACTGGCCGGTCTCGCGCTGCTGGCCTCGAGCCTGCCGCTGGCGGCGGAGGAAGCGGCGGCGGAAGCCGCGGGCCTCAACACGACCCAAGTGGCTCTCGACACGATCTGGGTGCTCTTCGCGGCTTTTCTGGTTTTCTGGATGAACGCCGGCTTCGCGCTGCTCGAAACGGGACTTTGTCGCGCGAAAAACGCGGTGAACATCCTGGCCAAAAACGTGATTGTGTTCGCCATCGCCACGCTGGCGTTCTGGGCGGTCGGGTTCGCGATCATGTTCGGCGACGGAACGCCGTACCTCGGCACGAGCGGCTGGTTTCTGGCGGGCGCCGATAACAGCCCGGCCACTGGCGACGCCTACGCCGGCGTCTTCTCGGCGCTCAACTGGACCGGCGTGCCGCTGGCGGCAAAATTCTTCTTCCAACTCGTTTTCGCCGCCACCGCAGCCACCATCGTTTCCGGAGTCGTGGCCGAGCGCATCAAATTCATCACCTTCATCGTCTTCTCGATGATCCTGACGGCGGTGATTTACCCCATCGGGGGACACTGGGTGTGGGGCGGCGGCTGGCTGGCGGAAATGGGCTTCCTCGACTTCGCCGGGTCAACCGTGGTGCACAGCGTCGGCGGCTGGGCGGGTTTGATGGGCACGCTGGTGCTGGGCGCGCGCGCCGGCAAGTTCGGCCCGAAAGGCCGCATCAACGTCATCCCCGGTCACAACCTTGGGTTCGCCACACTCGGCACGTTCATCCTGTGGCTGGGGTGGTTCGGTTTCAACCCCGGCTCCACGATGGCCGCGGACTTCGGCGCCATTTCGACGATCGCGCTCAACACGAACCTGGCGGCCGCGGCCGGCTGCGTGGCGGCGATGGCGGCGTCGTGGACTATGTTGCGCAAACCTGACCTCACCATGCTGCTGAACGGCGCGCTCGCGGGACTCGTTGCCATCACCGCGGGCTGCAACGCGGTGAGCGCCGCGGGTGCCGTTGCCATCGGCCTCATCGCCGGACTCATCGTCGTCCCCAGCATCATGATGCTGGAGCGGATGCGGATTGACGATCCCGTCGGCGCCGTTTCCGTCCACCTGGTCAACGGAGCGTTCGGCACGCTGGCCGTCGGGCTCTTCGCGCTGGAAGGCGGACTGCTCTACGGCGGCGGCTGGAGCCAACTCGGCAAGCAGGCCATCGGTGTGCTGGCCATCGGCGCGCTGGTGGCGCCCACCACTCTGATCGCCTGGACCGCGCTCAAGTACACGCTGGGCGTGCGAGTCTCGGAGGAAGAGGAGGTCGAGGGTCTCGACGTCGGTGAGCACGGGATGGAAGCTTACCCGGGGTTCGTTCAGGCACGCGGCCATCAGCCTACCGCCGAGATCGCCTGATTCTCTCGATTAGCATCGCGCTTCGAGCGGGTCAGTGCGGGGCTCGGGCCGCGCACTGACCCGCTGTTTGTCACTCGACTCCTTTCACTTGCCGCGACTGTTCGGTGCCGCTCCGAATACCTCAGGGAACACCGGATCGCGCGAGGTCCTCGCCGGACAATGCGCCCGATTTCCGGGTCAGGATCAGAGTACCTGCCAGAATTTCTCTTCTTGACGTTCATTAAGACCCCTTCTATACTTACCGGTAAGTATGAAACGCTCCCCGAAAGGCGGCGAGGTGGCGGCCTCGACCAAGGAGAGGATTCGCGTTGTCGCCACCCGGCTCTTTGCCCAGTCCGGCTACGCCGCCGCCACGACACGCGAAATCTGCCAGCGGGCCGGCGTCACCAAGCCGGTGCTCTACTACCATTTCGGCAACAAGGAGAGCTTGTTCCGTGAAATTTTCCGCGAGGCTTGCGAGAAGTCACGCGAGAAGATGGCGCGAGCGCTCGAACGGGGCCACACGGCGCGCGAGAAGCTGGTGAAAGTGCTGAACCAGGACTTCGCCGACACGCGCGAGAACCCCGATCTCTCGCGGCTTTTCTTTCGGATGCCGTTTTCTCCCGCGCAGGAGTATCCGGCCATTGATTACCTCAGCCTCTACAACGAATGGGTGGGACTGCTGACCTCGCTCGTCGAAGAAGGTGTGCGGGGCGGAGAAATCCGCGGTAACGCGCGCGAGATTGCCGGTGCGATCCTGGCGATCCACACCCTCAACACAATGAGCTTTCTAGTGCTGGGCAAGCCCCAGCTCAACCGCGCCCTGGCCGAGCGGACCATCGAGTTCGTCTTCCACGGGCGGGAAGGAAAATCTCGACGACGGCAGGCTGTATGAAAGGCGTTCGATTCGCGACCGCTTTGGCGGTTTTTTTGATTTTCGCTGGCCGCCTCCCCCTGGCCGCGCAGGACGTCGCTGAGAAGCGCGCGCTCACGCTCCAGGAAGCGGTGGCGCTGGCGCTGGAGCGCAATCCGCAGGTGCTGATGGCGCGCGAACAGGTTCCGGCGCTGGAAGGAAAGATCCGCGAGGTGCGCGCCGAGGCGCTCCCCTTCTTTTCGCTCAACTCCAGCGCGCTGCGCTGGCGCGACCCGGCGTTCCTGAACTCCGCGAGCTTTGATGAAATTCCGGAGGAGTTCCGCAGCGCCCTCACCGTCAAAGGCGCCAACCTGTTCGACTACAACCTGCGGCTGACGCAGCCGATTTACACCTCGGGCAAGGTGGGGACGGCGCTCAAGATCGCAAGCCTCGAAGCCGAAGGCGTGACGGTGGACGTGGCGCGCGCCGAGCAGGAGCTTCGGCTGCGCGTGGTCCGAGCCTTTTACGACCTGCTGCTTTCCGACCGCCTGCTCGCCGTCGCGCGCCAGACCGTCGAGCAGCGCGAGCAGCATCTCGAGATGGCGCGCCGCCGCTTCGAAGCGGGCGTGGCGACGGAAGTGGACGTCCTGCGCTCGCAGGTGAGTCTCGCCAACGCCCAGCCCGAACTGCTGCGCGCCGAGAACGAAGTGCGACGCGCTCGCGCCGTCCTGAACAATCTGCTGGTGCGGCCGATGGGATTTCCCACCGAAGCGCTGGGGGAGCTCGTGTTCGATGAGTCGGCGCGCCCGGAACTGGAAGAAGCCGCCCTGCTGGCCGCCGACCGGCGCCCGGAGCTTCAGCGGCTGCGCCTGAACGAGCGTTCGACCGAGCAACAGCGCAAGCTGGCCGACGCCGAGAACCGGCTGCGCATGGATTTCAGCGGGCAGTACGGATTTTCGGCGCGCCTGCCCGAACACCTCGTGAACCACAACTTCAAGAGCTGGATGTTTTCGGTCAGCCTGAAGCTGCCGCTGTTTGACGGCGGCCGCCGCTCGGGGCTGGTGCAGCAGGCCGTCTCGATGCAGCGCACGGCTCGTCTGATGCGCATCGAGGCCGAGAACAACGTGCGGCTGGAAGTGCAAACGGCGCTCGACGAGCTTCGCCGCGCCGAGCGCACCGTGGACGCGGCCCGGCTCACCGTGCGCGAGGCCGAGCGCGTCCTGGAGATGATGCAGAACAACTACCAGTACGGCGCGGCGACGACGCTCGACGTGACCGACGCGCAAACGGCCCTGGCGCTGGCGCGCACGAACCTGTTGCGCGGCCTCTACGACCACACTCTGGCGCGCTCCCAATTGCGCTACGCGATGGGACTTGATCCGGTGGAATAGCGCCGGGCGCACACTGAGGCAAGGAAGGAAGCAGTGAAAGCTGAACTTCGACAACGCTTCTTCGCGGCGGCTGTCGGGCTTGCCGCCATCTTTACAGCGATGCTTGCGAGCGGCGCGTGCTCGCGACAGGCTCTGCCGCCGGTCGAGGCGTCGGCCGCCTTGCCGGTCCGCGCTCTGCGCGTCGAGCCGGAGCCGCTCGAGGAGTATCTGGAAATCACCGGCTCGCTCGTTTCACCGGCGGCCGTCGATATCAAGACGAAGTTCGCGGGACGCGTGGTGCGTCTGCTCAAGGAAGAGGGCGAACCCGTGCGCGCGGGCGAGACCATTGCCCTGATGGAAGAAACCGACGCGCGACTGGCGCTCGAGCAGGCGCGCGCCAACTTGGACGTGGCCGCGGCGGCGCTGGAGCGCGCGCGCGTGGCCGAGCAGCACGCCCGCGCTGAACGGCAGCGCGCTGAAAACCTGAAGAAATCCGGCGGAATCACCGAGCGCGATTTCGACGCGGCGGAAACCGCGGCGCGCGACGCGGCCGCGCAAGTTCGGCTCGGCGAAGCTCAAGTCGAACAGACGCGCCGCGCCGTCTCGATCGCCGAGCGCCATCTGGAAGATTGCCGCCTGGTTTCACCGGCGGCCGGCGCAGTCGAACGCAAGTACCTGACGCCCGGGAATTATGTGGACGGCATGGCGCTGGTCTATCGCGTGGTGGATAACCGCCGGCTCGAACTGGAAGCCTACGTCGCGTCGTCGGAAATCGCGCGGGTCGAGCCGGGGCAGAAGATCCGCTTTCGCGTGCAGGCGTTCCCGGATGAGGACTTCGAAGCGCGCATCCGAGCCATCAGCGCGGCCGTGCAGGTAAGCAGCCGCACGCTCCTGCTGCGCGCTGAAGTTCCGAATCCGGCCGGCCGCCTCAAGGCTGGCATGTTCGTGCAAGGGCGGATTCGGACCGGCCTGAAGCCAGCGGCCGTTGTCCTGCCGGCGACAGCCATCTGGCGCCGCGTCGGCCAGCCTCCGTTCGTCTTCGTCGTCGAACAGGGCGAGGCGCGGCGGCGCGAGGTGAAGCTGGGGCTCGAAAACACCGAACGCGTCGAGGTCGTGGAGGGCCTCGCGGCCGGCGAGATCGTCCTCATCGAACAGTCGCTCGAACTCGTCGAGGGCGTGGGCGTGGCGCCGCAATTGTAGGGTTTCATGTTTCTCTCCAACCTCTCCATCCGCCAGCCCGTGCTCGCCACGATGATGGTGCTGACGCTCGTCGTGGTCGGCATTGTTTCCTATATCGAGCTGAAGATCGACCTCTTCCCGAACGTCGAGATTCCCGCCGTCAGCGTCACCACCGCCTACCCGGGCGCCGCGCCGGAGACCGTCGAGACGGAAGTGACCAAGCGGATCGAGGAGGCCGTCAACACGATCGGCGGAATCCGCCACATCACCTCCATCACCACCGAAGGCTCTTCGACGATCATGGTGGAGTTTCAACTGGGCACGAACATCGTGACGTCGCTCCAGGAAGTGCAGAACAAAGTGAACAGCATCCGCGGGCTCTTCCCGCGCGACGTGAAGGACCCGGTCATCCAACAGTTGCGGCTGGAAGAGCTGCCCATCCTTTCCATCGCGGTGCTTTCGCCTACGCTCGACGCAAAAGCACTGACGACGCTTTCGGAAAAAGTCCTCAAGCGGCAAATCGAGAACATTTCCGGTGTCGGCCAGGTGCGCATCGTGGGCGCGGCGCGGCGCGAAATCCATCTGCTGCTCGACCGCGACAAGCTGAAAGCCTACGGGCTCACGTATCCCGAAGTCCTGGCGGCGATGCAGCGGGAAAACCTGGACGTGCCGGCGGGCAAGCTCGACCGCGGGACGCGCGAATCGCTGGTGCGCATCGCGGGACGCGCCCGCGAGCCGGAGGAGTTTCGAAACCTCATCATCGCCGAGCGCGACGGCTTCCCTGTGCCCCTTTCCGCCGTCGCGACCGTCGAAGACGGTATCGAAGAGCAGCGGAGCTTTTCGCTCCTGAACGGCGAGCCCGCCGTAGCGCTGGAAATTCAGAAGCAATCGGGCGCGAACACGGTGGACGTGGCCGAGAACGTCAAACACAGCCTCAGCCGCTTGCAGTCGCAATTGCCGGCGGGCGTCGAGCTGCGCGTGGTGCGCGACAACTCGATTTTCATTCGCGATTCGGTCGAGGACGTCCGGCTGACGCTCATCCTCGGCGCCATCCTGACGGTGCTCGTCGTCTTCATGTTCCTGAACAGTTGGCGCAGCACGGTCATCACGGGGCTGGCGCTCCCCGTTTCCGTCATCAGCGCGTTCACGGTGATGTGGGCGCTCGGGTTCACGCTCAACGTGATGACGTTGATGGGGCTCTCGCTCGCCATCGGCATCCTGATTGACGACGCCATCGTCGTGCGCGAAAACATCGTCCGGCACATGGAGCACGGCTCGGACCACATGAAGGCGGCGCTCGAGGGCACGGCGGAGATCGGTCTGGCGGTGATGGCGACCACGTTTTCCATCATCGCCGTCTTCATCCCTGTCGCCTTCATGGGCGGCATCGTCGGCCGGTTCTTCTACCAGTTCGGCGTGACCGTCGGCTTCGCCGTGCTCGTCTCACTCTTCGTTTCTTTCACGCTCGACCCCATGCTCTCCTCGCGCTGGTACGACCCGGCGGTGGAAGCCGGACGCCGGCGCGGCTGGCTGAGCCGCCAGCTTGTGAAGTTCAACAATCTGTTCGGCGGTCTCCAGGAACGGCTGGGAAACGGCCTCGCCTGGTCGCTGCGCCACCGGAAGACCATCGTCGCCGTCGCGGTCTTTTCCGTCCTGGTCAGCTTCGCGATTTTCAGCCGGCTCGGCAGCGCGTTCTTTCCCAGCGCCGACCGCGAGGAATTCCAGGTGGCTTACAAGCTGCCGCCCGGCACCACGCTGCGTGAAAGCACGGAGGTTGGACGGCGGCTTGCCGAGTTGCTGGCGCGCCAGCCCGGCGTCGAGTATTCCTACGTCGCCATCGGCGCGGGCGGAACGACGCCGGTGAACGAGGGTCTGGTGTACGTGAAGCTGACGCCGCGCGGCGAACGTGAGTTCACCGATTTCGAGTTGCGCCAGCGGGTGCGCGAGGAACTTACGCGCTGGCCGAACGTGCGCGCCAGCGTCGAAGAGGCGGAGCAGATGGGCGAGGCGCGGCCCATCCAGATCAGCGTGCGCGGCACGGACCTGGCGCGAGTCGAAGAAGTAGCCGCGCGCGTCGTCGAAAACACGCGCACCACCGCCGGCGCCACCGATGTGGACACCAGCCTCGAAGACCCGCGCCCCGAGGTGCGCGTGCGCCTCGACCGCAAGGCCGCTTCCGACCTCGGCGTGGACCTTGGCGACGTCGCGTCACTCGTGCGCGGGCTGGTGGCCGGCGAAGTGGTCTCGCAGTTCCAGGACCCCGACGGCGACGCCTACGACGTGCGCCTGCGCCTCGAGGAAGACCAGCGGCGCTTGGAGCAGGATCTGGCGGAAATCAACGTGCCGGTCGCCGGCCGCGGAAATTCCACCGGGCCCCTAGGCGTGCCGCTCACCGCGGTCGCGTCGCTCGAAGATGCGGGCGCGCCCTCCGTCATTCGCCGGCGCGACCTGATGCGCGAAGTGCGCGTGATGGCTTCCACACAGGACCGCGCGCTCGGCGACGTGATCGGCGACATTCGCGCCAAGAATGATGCGCTCCAGCTTCCCGCGGGCGTGATGATGGACTACACCGGACAGGCCGAAGACATGCGCGAGACGTTCTATTACATCTTCCGCGCGCTGTTCCTGGCCGTCATTTTCATTTACGCGATTCTCTCTTCGCAGTTTCGCAGCTTCTTTCATCCCTTCGCCATCATGCTCTCGCTGCCGCTTTCACTGTTGGGCGTGGCGGCGATGCTGTGGGCGGCGGGCGACACGCTCGATATCATGTCCATGATCGGGCTCATCATGCTGATGGGACTGGTGACGAAGAACGCCATCCTGCTCATTGACTACACGAACCGCCTGCGGCGAGGGGGCGAAGACCGCGCGCGGGCGCTGGTGCGCGCGGCGAAGGTGCGGCTGCGGCCCATCGTCATGACCACGGCCGCGATGATTTTCGGCATGCTGCCGCTGGCGCTCGAAATCGGCGCGGGCGCCGAGATGCGCGCGCCCATGGCCCGCGCCGTCATCGGCGGCCTCATCACTTCAACGCTGCTTACGCTCATCGTCGTGCCCGTCGTGTACACTTACCTCGACGACTGGGGCGCGCGCCTGCTCGCCTGGTGGCAGTCCGGAACGCCTGCCGAGGCCTTCGCGCACGAGCCCCCGGCCGCACGCGCCGGCGTTGCGCTGGAAGAAGAGCGCGCGCGATAACCGCGCTTTGTCCTCACCCGTAGCACGGGCCTGATTGCCGCAGGCAGGCCTCCTGCCCGTGAGCTCATCTCGCACAGGCCACGGGAAATCTCACGCCAATCCGCCGATGTGGAGGAAGAGCGTCAGGTAGCGCTTGGTGAGGCTGGTGATGAGGAACTGTTCGCGGACGTGCTCGTGTCCCTGCTCGCCGAGCTTCTGCGCGATGGCGGGGTTGGAAAGCAAAAAGCGAATCTGGTAGGCGGTCCCTTCCACCGAATGCGCCAGCATCCCCGTGTGCTTGTGGATCACCTGAATGGGGATGCCGCCCACGGCCGAGGCGACGACAGGTTTCTTCTTCCACAGCGCTTCGGTCACCGTCAGGCCGAAGCCTTCGCGCAGGCTCTTTTGAATTACGATCGTCGAGGCTCGCTGGAGCGCGTTGATTTCCAGCGCGCTCCACGGCGGCAGATTGAGGATGTGGATGTCCGGGTCCTGGCCCGCGACCTCGCGGACTTCCTGAAGCACGGCTTCCCCTTCCGGATCGTCCTTGGCGCCGCCGCCGGCCAGCACGAGTTGGCAATTGAAATACTTTTTGACGAGCTTGTACGCCTTGACGACGCCCACCGGGTCCTTCAGGCGGTCGAAGCGGGAGACCTGCGTCAGGATCGGCCGTTTGGGATCGAGCTCGAAACGATCGAGAACGCTCCGGATATAACTCTCCTCGAGATCGTGGTTCTTTTCCGAAAGCGGGTCGATGGAGGGGAAAAAGAGATATTGTGGGATGGCGAGCTGGCGCGTGAAGTCGGGGGAAGAAAAAATCGCGCCGTCGTATTTGAGCACCCAGGGCTCGAGAAAATTCCAGACGGCCGGGTTGGGGCGCGAGAGATCGATGTGGCAGCGCCAGATCCAGTGTCCGGAGCGGCCGCCGCGGCCCGCAATCAAAGCGATGGGCTGCGGATCGTGGATCACGATGAACTCTGCTTCGATGCGGATGCGCTGCCGGTTGAGCTCGTTGTAGGAAAGAAACGTCGCAAAGCTTTCCGGAGGCAGGTCGTAGGGCCCGCCGTGCAGGGCGTTGTGAAACGCCTTGGTCACCTCGAAGAAGTCGTCGCCGCCTGTGACGACTTCCCAGCGCACGGCGAGTCCGAGTTCTTCGAGGAGCGGCACGAGCCGGCTGAGGATTTCGGCCACGCCGCCGCCCACCGAGGTTGAGTTCACCATCTGCACCGTGCGGTCCCGCAGACGCGAGGCGAGGGCGCGCAATTCGGCCACTTCAGGGTCGCCGAGCACCGGACCGTAGTCGTCCAGGCGAATCATCTTGGGCATGGGCATCTCGGTGCTCATCGGCGAAGTTCTCCGTCGACCAGGTCGAGCAGCACGGCGCGCGCGCTCTCCAGCGTGTTCGTGTAGATGTCAATGCGATTGGCCTGCTGCGCGAGCCCCGACAGACCCAGGCTGGTTTCGAACCAGTAGGAGAAATCGTTGGTCTGGAGCTGCAAGCGCAGGCGCGAGGCGATGAAGTGAAAATGGAACGAGGCATTGGAGAGCCCCGCGAGGCCGTCGCGAAACTCCTCGAGCGTACTCGCCTCGCGGCCCAGCGGCACGGTGAGCTCAACGCTCTCGCCGAAATAGAACGGCTCGAAGGCCGCCTGGTCGGCTTGCCGGGGATTCTCTTCGCAAAATTCCGTCACGACGCGAGCCAGGTCGCCGCGCAGGTCGGGAATCGAGACGTAATCGCGAATGTCCAGCGCCGCCAGCCGCTCGGCGAGTTCGGGCCGGTTGCACGCCGCCAGCACCCATTGCGCGAAATCGTTCGAGAAGCCCTCGGTCAGGAAGTGGTGCCGGCTCAGGCTCTGGAAGGTGTGGTAGAAAATCGAAGCGTCGCTGCACTGTTCGATCCCGTCGCGCAGCTCAGCGACCGTCGAAGCCTTGTGGTTGAGAATGCGAATCAGATAGCTGGCAGTCACAAACTGGAAGGGCTGTGCGGCGGCCTGCACGTTCACGGTTCCCACCTCGCTTGAACACTCGCGGCCCGCGGCTCAGGGGCCGAACGTCTCCTCGATCCTCTCAAGAAACCGCCGGACTTCCGCGGGACTGCGAAGGAAATACTTCGCCGCGGTCCCGCGCGGCGACCCGACGCGCACCGTCAGCCCGCGCGGCAGCGCGCGGAAGGCCGCTTCGTCCGTGACGTCGTCGCCGACGAAAACCGGAAGCGTTCCGGACGGCATGGCACGCAGCAGTTCGCGCACCGCGGCGCCTTTCCCCTTCATCTCGCGAGGCAGGACCTCCAACACTTTCTTGCCCCGCAGGACCTTCAACCGACGACGCGAAGCGAGAGCCTTCTCAACGACGGGCCGGACCCGGCGTGCAACCGCCTCGCGCGCGCCGCGATAGTGTACGGCAAAGCTGAACGACTTGTCTTCCAGCCGAACAGCGGGCCAGGAAGCGATGGCGGCGACAATCTCCTTCCTGGCAGAGGCCAGCTCGCGGCGGGAAAGTTCGCTCAGTCTTTTTCCTTCACGCTCCCAGCCATGCACTCCGAGGTAGGTGATGCCGGCCACGCCCGCGCGCGCGCGCACGTCAGCGAGGCGGCGGCCGCTCACGATGTGGACCGCAATCCGGTCGCGCCGGTTGAGCCGCGCCAGGAGTTTGCGGACAGGTTCGGCGAGCCAAACGTCTTCGGCGCGCCGGCGCAAACGTGTGAGAGTGCCGTCAAAATCGAGAAAGAGCGCGACCCGCGGAGCCTTTCGCAGGCGCGCCTTAACGGCCGGCCATTGGGTGAAGAGGTAGCTCGCCGCGCGCCGCCGGCGCCGGGAACGTCGCGAGGCGTGGGCCCGGAGTTTCATCCCTGGCGCCTCACACCCCCGCCTTGCGTCGCTCGGGTTCGGCCGCGGGTGGCGCCGCGACGCGCTCCGGCCGCACTTCCGCCAGCTCGGAGATCAGGTCCGCCGCCCAGCGGTAGATGTTGTGTTCGCGGATCCGCTGCCGCATGCGCTGCATGCGCACCCGCCGCTCCTCGGGATCCATTTCGAGCGCGTAGCGGAGCGCGTCCGCCAACTGCTCGGTGTCATAGGGGTTTACAACCAGCCCGTCGCGCAGTTCCCGGCTCGCGCCCGCAAAGCGGCTGAGGATGAGCGCTCCCTGCTCATCATGGCGCGACGCGACATACTCTTTGGCGACGAGATTCATGCCGTCGTGCAGGGAGGTGACGAGGCAGAGGTCCGACGCGCGGTAATAGCGTTCTATCTCCTCGTGCGTGTGGTGCCGCTTGATGAAGACGACGGGCTTCCAGGAGCCCGATTGGAACCGCCAGTTGATGCGGTCGGCTTCCGATTCGACTTCGGCGAGCAGGTCGTGATAGCGCTTGAGGTGGGTGCGGCTGGGCGCTCCGATCTGAACGAAAGTAAACTGGCCCTGATAGATGGGGTACTTTTCCAGAAAGCGCTCGACGCCGCGGAAGCGCTCGAGGA
>CAZKXX010000031.1:0-36171 GCA_964556705.1 uncultured Acidobacteriota bacterium | reverse complement strand
CACTATCTACACTCAAAACAAAAAACAATCTCTAAACAAATTTTCGGCAGCGGGCAACGGTGGAGCATTCACGGTTACGGCGGGTTTCTCGTCTTGAGGAGTTGCGGGCGAAGCAGGTTGCGCCACGGCGAGCGCCGAGGCATCCGCCGCCTCTTGGGCGGGATGGCCGGCCGGCGCCGCGTGGTTCGCGGTCTGTGCCCGCAGCTCGCGGTTCTCGCGTTCGAGGTGCGCGACGCGCCGCTCAAGCGCGGTCAGGCGCGCTTCAATTGATGGCCGCGCCGCTTCTTCTCCGCGCATCGTTGCCGAAGTCCCAGAGAGGATGAAGGCAATCAGAAAAACAGGCACCCGAATCGCCCTTGCCATCGAACACCTCCGAAGCAGGTTCCGAAGTCCATCCACACAGGATGGACGGGATGAACTTTTGATTTTAGGACAGCGGCAAGGGTTTCCGATGACTCTTGTCACCGAAAAACGTCCGTGTGCTACGATGGGCCTGTTGAAACGGGGTGCAGGCGATCACTCGTCGGACAGAAAGTCCACTTTCGGTTACTCCGGCAGACGATGAACCCGCAGGTTGAACGAGCGCTTCAGCAACTCAAGTCTCCCGACCCGCGGACGGTGGAGCGCGCGATCGAGTCGCTGCAATCCACCGTCTATGCCTTCGGCATGAAGTTCTGCGGCCACCGCGAGGACGCCGAGGACACCGCGCAGGAAACGCTGCTGCGGCTGGCCCGCTCGCTCAAGGATTTCCCCGATTCGCGCGCGCTGGCCGTATGGCTCTACAAGGTGGCGAAGTCGCAATGCCTGATGAGCCGGCGGAAGTCAAAATTCGCGCCCGCGCAGATGCTTTCGCTTGACCACTTGATGCCGGAGCGCAACGAGGCCCGCCAAGCCTGGGTCGAATCCTGGCCGATCTCGCCGGAAGAGGTCGTTCTCGACCGCGAAGCGCGCGGCGAACTGGAAAAGGCAGTGCTCGCCCTGCCCAAGCCTTACCGGCTGGTGCTCATCCTGCGCGACATGGAACAGCTCGACACGCGCGAGGTGGCAGAGGTGATGGGCATCAACGAAGGCACCGCCAAGATGCGTCTGCACCGCGCGCGAGCGTTCGTTCGAAACACGCTCTCGGATTACTTTCGGTCCCGGCGTGCTGGAGGAAGACGGCAGAAGAGAAAGCCGAAAAGGCAAAAGGAGGCGGCGGAAACAAACTGACCGACTGTCATTACAGTCGTCGCAATCTTCAACTATCCATCCTCGATCGACAATCCTATGCCTGACCGACGTTGTAAACAGATCTTCGCCGCGCTGTCCGAATACCTGGACGGTGAACTGCCCGCAAAGAATTGCCGCGAATTGAAGAAGCACCTGCGCGGCTGCGCGCCGTGCCTCACTTATCTCGAGACGCTCAAAGCCACCGTCGAGGCTTGCCGCCGATTCCCCGTCCCCAAAACCCCTCGACCGCCGGCTCGAGTGCGCCGGGCCATGCTTTCGGCTCTTCGCAAATCTTGAGAAAGTTCCGACGCAGCAGATTCTCTCAGAGGCACGAGCGCAGAAGGATTGACCAAACTCCGCTCAACGCCATCCTCTATTTTCCAATCGGCGGCTCGCGGTCTTTTTCCGCCTTGATGCGCACCAGGCTGAACGGCCGGCGCTTGATGGTGTCGGTGAACTGTTCGAGGTTCTGGCTGGCCACGCGGATATTTTCGAGTGTTTCATCGAGGTTGGCGCGGTTGTCCACGAGCGTGGAATCGACGACGGCCATCAGCACGCGCGCCTGTTCGAGCGACTGCCGGAGTTCGAGCAAGACCTTGCGGATTTCCTCGCGGTTTTCCTCGACGACGGAGTTCATGTTCCCGACCATCGTGCGGGTCTCGGAGATGGTGGCGTTGGCGTTGTCGAGCGTGGGGCCGAGCCTGGCGCTGGCGGTTTCGATGCCTTCCAGCGCCTTGTTCAGCCGCGGCCGCGTTTCAGCGATCATCAGGTCGAGATTGGCGAGCGCCGACTCGATGCGCTGGCGGTTTTCTTCGTTGACGACGGCATTCAGGTCGTCAATGAGCCGCCCGGTTTTGTCGGCGAGGATGAGGAACTGGTCGTTCAGATCGTTGACCAGCCGGTTGGCGTTCACCGTGACGTTGTTCACGTTGGTGAAGACGTCGGCGATTTGAACGATTTCGGTGGTGGGGATTTCGCGTCCGCGCGGCAGCAGCGCCGCGTCGCGGGTCCCGGGAGAAACTTCGACGTAATTCTCGCCCAAAAACCCGAGGGTCGAAATTCGCGCCGAGGAATTCACCCGCACCGGCGTCCCTTCGTTGACGGAGAGGCGGACGCGCACCCGCGTCGTATCCCGCGGGTCGATCTCGACTCGACTCACGGTCCCGACTTTCACTCCGCCGAAGCGCACGAAGCTGCCCGGCTCGATTCCGCCCGCAAAACGGAAGTGGGCGGTGTAATCGACGCGCTTCTTCCTCAGCAGGTTGACCCCGCCCACAAACACCAGCGCGGTCAGAAAGAGCACGATGGCGACCACCGCCAGCGCGCCGACTTTGATTTCTTCGTCTCTCCGGGCCATGAGCACTCTCCCGATTTCAGATTTGGATGCGCCGCCCCGCCGCCGCGCGGCCTCAGGGTTCAAATTCCGTCAGCGCGCGCAGGTAAGCCTGGATGTCGCGATGCTCGTCCTCGGCCGGCTTGCGGTTCAAAAACTCCTGCACGCGGAGATGCGGGCAGGCGCGGATTTCTTCCTGCGTCCCCACGGCGATCACCTCGCCATCGTGCATCACGGTGATGCGGTCGGCAATGGCGAAGGCGCTCGCCAGCTCGTGCGTCACCACCACGACGGTCATGTTGAACGCCTGCTTGAGCTTGAGAATCAGGTTGTCGATGCCCGCCGCGGTCACCGGGTCGAGCCCCGCCGAAGGCTCATCGAAGAGCAGAATTTCCGGGTCCATCGCCAGGGCGCGGGCCAGCGCCGCGCGCTTCTTCATGCCGCCGCTCAATTGCGAGGGCAGGTAATGCTCGAACCCGCTCAGCCCCACCAGGTCCAGTTTGATGCGCACCATGATCCGGATGGTCGAGTCTTCGAGCTGCGTCAGCTCGCGGAGCGGGAGCGCGACGTTTTCCTCCAGCGTCATCGAGTTGAACAGGGCGGAGCTTTGAAACGACATGCCGATTTTCCGCCGCAGCAGGTTGAAGCGCTCCTCCGGCATGTGGCAGACGTCGTGCCCTTTCAGGAAAACGTGACCGGAAGTGGGCAGCGAAAGCCGCACAATGTGGCGCAGCAGGGTGGACTTGCCCGTGCCGCTGCCGCCCAGAATCACCATCGTTTCGCCCGGGCGGATTTCGAGGTTGATGTTGTTCAGGATGCGCCGCTCGCCGTAGTGCGTGATGAGGTCTGCGATGCGGATCATCGGCCCGTTGTATTCGATCGACATGGCTCAGCCCACGTAGTAGAACAGCGCCGTGAACACCAGGTCCGCGACGATGATCAGGAAAATCGAAATGACCACCGAGGAGGTGGTGGCGCGCCCCACGCCTTCGGCGCCCCCGCGCACCGAAAAGCCTTCGTAGCAGCCCACCTTGGTGATGATGAGCGCGAAGACCAGGCTCTTGATGAGCCCGGTGGAGATGTCTCGCATGACGAGCGCGTCCTGCGTGGCGAGCATGTACATCGTGAACGTCTGCTCGAGCTGGTAAATGCCGAACACCGCGCCGCCCAGGATTCCCGTCAGGTCGGAAATGAGCGTCAGGCAGGGCATCATCACCAGCATGGCCAGGTACTTCGGAACGACCAGGTACTTGACGCTGTTCAGTCCCATCACTTCCAGGGCGTCGATTTCCTCCGAGACCTTCATGGTGCCGATTTCGGCGGCGAAGGAAGAACCCGAGCGGCCCGCGACCACGATGGCCGTGATGAGGGGGCCGAGTTCGCGCGTCATCGAGACGCCCACCAGCGCCGCGACGTAATAGGCCGCCCCGAATTTTTCGAGCTGGTACGAGCCTTGGAAGGCCAGCACCATCCCAACAAAGAAAGAAATGAGGGAAACGATAGGCAGAGCGTTAAAACCCGTCAGGACCATCTGGTGGATGGCTCGGTCCCACTTGAGCCCGCGCCCTTTCAGGGGCGCGACGAAAGTCCAGTAGAGGGTTTTCGAGGTCAGGTCGTAGAGGCCGCTCGCGTAGCGGAGCAGGCCCAGCGTGCTACGGCCGAGAAACGCCAGGACGCCCGTCATGCGCAGCCTGCTGCGGCTTCGGAGGCCGGGAAATCAGACCCCCCCGAAGGGCTTGGTCGAAGAGATCTTTTCCAGAGCTTCCTGCTCATTCTCGAAAATCGTGAAGACCTTGTGAAGGCGTGCCAGTTCGAGCACCGAACGGGCGTTCGAGCGCAGGCCGAACAGCCCGAAACGCTTCTGCGTCTCGCGCGAAAGCTGCAAGCCTTCCACCAGCGTCGCGATCCCCGAGCTGTCAATATAGGTCACGTCGCTCATGTTGACCAGGACGTTGGGCCGGCCCGACTGGAGCTCGGCCAGCATCGCCTCGCGCAGGTGCGTGGAAGAGTACAGGTCCACGTCACCGGAGCAATCGATGATGGAGGTGTTATCCGCGTTTCTGACTTGAACTTTCATCGCGTGAGGTGACCTTTCGCGGAAGATACTTCACCAGGCGCAGGCGGTTGCCCTCGGAGAAGTCCGGGTCGTAAGCGCCCTCGTCCATGAGGGAGCGGATGAAGTGCGTACCCAGCCCGCCCGGCCGGACGTCCTCCAGCGGGCGCGGGCGCAGCGCCTCCGGGGAAACCTTCGGGCCGGAATCTTCCAGAAAGAATTCCATCCGGTCCGGGAAGCGGCGGATCTCGAGGGCCAGCCGTCCGTCATGGCGGTTGCGATACGTGTGCCGGATCACGTTCGCCGCGGCTTCATCAATCGCCCGGGCCATGTTTTCCGCGTCGGCCTCTCCGAACCCCGCGCCCTGCGCGCTCACGCACACGGCGCCGCGCAGCACGTGCAGCAGACGAGGGTCGCTGGTTATCACAATTCTCATTCGTCGCAGCCCGCAGCCCTCAGTTTACCGCCAACCCGGAAAATCTCCGAGCCGCGCGGCACAATGCTTCTCCTCGATTCCCGCTCCGATGGTACTCACCGGCCCGGGAGAAATCAATCCTGCCCGGCGATGTTATCGAGAAAAGAAACCCGCTCCCGCGACCCCGCGGCCGCCCTCCACAGAGAGAGCGCGGCGGCGCCCCGGCTTGCCCGGCCGGGGCCTCGGGGCCGATGGGCCCGTCCCGAGATCAAACCTGGTCCTGGGTCTTGTAGTCGCAGACCTCGCGGCAGTCCGTGCAGTAGTACTGCCCGTCCTCCGTCAGCCGCACGCCGTAGTCGGACTGGCACAGAGCGCAGTATTTCGGACAGTGACAACGCTCTTCCGGCTGGTCGCACACGATGCAAAGAAATTCCTTGCGGGACATCGACCCATCCTGGGACTGCGATTGCTGGCTGGCCCTATTCTCAACGAGCGCAGCGCGGAAATCAACCCGCGAGGCGGGTGTCCGCGCTTGACCCTTTTGAGAGGGCTATGCTAGCGTGCCTGTCGGGAGTCTGCGCCCGCAGGATTCATTCGAGAGGAACTTTTTGGCTGCCTCCGCAGGGGTCTCGCTGAAACGCACCGCGCTCCACACCACCCACCGCGCTCTGGGCGCGCGTCTGGTTGAATTCGGCGGCTGGGAGATGCCGGTCGAGTACGCCAGCATCACTCAGGAACACTTCGCGGTCCGCAGCGCCGCGGGCCTGTTCGACGTCAGCCACATGGGTGAAATCGAGGTGCGCGGCCCGCAGGCGCTCGACCTGCTCCAGCACCTGACCTCGAACGACGCCTCGCGTCTCCAGGATTTTCAGGCCCAGTACACCGCGCTGATGTCTCCGAACGGCGCCGCGGTGGATGACTGCGTCGTCCACCGCTTCGCGGCCGACCACTACTTCCTTTGCGTCAATGCCGCCAACACCGACAAGGACTTCGAGTGGATTCGCCGGCACAACTCTTTCGACGCCGAGGTGGAAAACGTTTCCGCGGATTATTCCCAGCTCGCGCTCCAGGGCCCGCGCGCCGCCGCCATCCTGGCCCGCGTGAGCGATGCGGACCTCGCCCGCCTGCGAACCTACTGGTTCTGTCGGGCCACCTGCTGCGGGGTGGAAGGCCTGCTCGCGCGCACCGGCTATACGGGCGAAGATGGTTTCGAGTTTTATTTTCCGCCTTCCGAGTCCGAGCGAGTCTGGAACAGCCTGCTGGAGGCGGGCCGCAGCGAAGGTCTGGTCCCCGCCGGTCTCGGCGCGCGGAACACTTTGCGCCTCGAAGCCGGCTACGCGCTCTACGGCCACGAACTCGATGACGACACGACGCTGCTTGAAGCCGGGCTCGGCTGGATCGCAAGACTCGACAAGGGAGACTTTCTCGGCCGCGACGTGCTCCTGCGGCAGAAACGGGAAGGGCTGCGCAAGAAGCTCGTCGGGTTCGAGATGACCGGACGCGGCATCGCCCGCGACGGCTACCCGGTGTGGATTGACGGCCGGGCCGTGGGCGTCGTGACCAGCGGCTCCTTCGCACCTTTCCTGAAGAAGAACATCGGCATGGCCTACGTTCCCCCTGCGAACGCGGAGGTGGCAAGAGAGATTCACATTGAAATCCGCGGCCGCCAGGTCGCAGCGCGACAAGTGCCGCTGCCGTTCTATAAAAGGAGCAAGGCGAACTGAAATGTGAATTATGAATTCCGAATGATGAATGGTGGTGGACCATTCCGTGCACAAGCGTCGAATCGCCTCCTCACAATTCATCATTCAGAATTCATTATTTCCGGCGAATTCGGAAATCGATCGACGAACCTTCAGCCGAGCCACGGAGCGCACCCGATGAAATATCCTCCCGAACTTCTTTACACCAAGGACCACGAATGGATCCGCGTGGACGGTTCCGTCGGCACCATCGGCATCACCGACTTCGCGCAGAAGGAGCTCGGCGACATCGTTTACGTCGAGCTGCCGAAGCCCGGAGACCACGTGACGGCCCGGGAATCGTTCGGCACGGTCGAGTCGGTGAAGGCGGTTTCGGAAATCTACTCGCCCGTCACCGGTGAAGTGACCGCCGTCAACGTCAAGCTCCAGCAGGGGCCGGAACTGCTCAACGCCGACCCGCACGGCGAAGCGTGGCTGATTCGCGTCGAGCTGGCCGACCGCGCGGAGACTGAAAGTCTGATGACCGCCGAGGAATACGAGGCCTACATCAAAGAGGAAAAGTCCCACTGATGCGCTACCTGCCGAATTCCGCTTCCGAGCGCCGGGCGATGCTGGAAGCCACGGGGCGCCGCTCGATTGAAGAGCTCTTCGAACAGATTCCCGCCGAGCTGAGATTGAAGGGCAAGCTGGACCTCCCCGGCCCGCTCTCCGAGCCGGAGATTCTCCAGTTCTTCCGCGAGGCCGCGCGCTCGAGCGCCCGCGAATACACCTCGCTGCTCGGCGCCGGCGCTTACACGCACTTCCGTCCCGCGGCCATTGACGCGCTCCTTTCGCGCGGCGAGTTTTTCACCGCCTACACGCCCTATCAGGCCGAAGTCGCCCAGGGCACGCTCCAGGCGATGTTCGAGTTTCAAACGCTCATCGCTCAACTGACGGGCCAGGAAGTTTCGAACGCTTCGCTCTACGACGGGTCGACGGCGGTCACCGAAGCCGTGCTGATGGCGCTGCGCGTCACACGCCGCAACCGCGTGGTCCTCGCGCGCACGCTTCACCCCGAATACCGCCAGGTGCTCGAAACGTACGTCCGGCACCAGGGCGTCGAACTGGTCGAATTGCCCTGCGCGCCGTCCGGCCAGGCGGAGCCGCACAGCCTCGAGCCACTACTCAACGACGACACGGCAGCCGTCGTCATTCAGACGCCCAATTTTTTCGGCGTGCTCGAGCAGACGCCTCGTATCGCCGAAATCGCGCACGCGCGCGGCGCGCTGCTGGTCGTCGCCGTCACTGAGCCGCTGTCGCTCGGCATCGTTCGTCCGCCGGCCGAGGCCGACATCGTCGCCGGCGAAGCGCAGTCGTTCGGAGTGCCGGTGGCCTACGGCGGGCCGTACGTGGGATTCCTCGCCACGCGCGAAAAATTCGTTCGACAGATGCCCGGACGGCTCGTCGGCCAGACCGTGGACGTGGAAGGGCGCCGCGGGTTCGTGCTCACGCTCGCCACGCGCGAGCAGCACATCCGGCGTGAAAAAGCGACGTCAAACATTTGTACGAACCAGTCGCTCTGCGCGCTCGCGGCGACGATTTATCTCTGCCTGCTCGGCAAGCGCGGGCTCCGGCTGCTCACCGAGCAGAACCTCGCGAAAGCGCATTACTCGGCCGACCAGCTCGCGAAGGCCGGCGCGACGCTTCCCTTCTCCGCGCCGTTTTTCAACGAATTCGTCGTGCGCGTTCCCGGCGACGCCGAACAACTGCTTTCGGCGCTCGAGGAAGAAAAGATTCTCGGCGGGCTTCACCTCGGGCGCTTCTTTCCCGAGCTGAAGAATCATTTGCTCGTCTGCGTCACGGAAACCGCCGGTCGCGACGCGCTCGACCGTATGGCCGGCGTGTATCGCCGCTTCATCCAGGAGCCGCCCGAGCGCAAGGTGACAAAGAAGACGGGACAGTTGATCGCTCCTTGATTTCTCTGCGTCCTCTGCCCTTCGGCAAGCTCAGGGCCGTGAGCGAAGTCGAACGGCGCCTCTGCGGTGAGAAAGGTCCGATGGAAAATCGCATTCGACAAGCGCGACCGCACGTCACTCGCAACGAAGACCTCATCTTCGAACGCACCTCGCCCGGAAAATCGGGTGTGGACCTGCCGCCGCTCGACGTTCCCGCGGTGCAGGCCGACGCGCTGCTGGGCGACGAATTCCATCGCGCCGAGGTGGAAGGTTTTCCGGAAGTTTCCGAACTGGAAGTCATCCGTCACTTCACGCGCCTTTCCACGTGGAATTACGGCGTGGACACGGGCCTTTATCCGCTCGGCTCCTGCACGATGAAGTACAACCCGCGCATCAACGAAGTTGTGGCGCGCTTCGAAGGCCCGGCGACGGAGCACCCTTACACGCCCGAACGGCTCGCGCAGGGCTGCCTGCGTGTGCTGCATGAAACGGCGCAATGTCTCGCCGAAATCACCGGCATGGACGCCGTCTCGCTCCAGCCCGCCGCGGGCGCGCAAGGCGAACTCACCGGCATCCTGATGATCCGCGCCGCGCTCGCCGAACGCGGCGACGCGCGCCGATACATTCTTATTCCGGATTCCGCCCACGGCACCAATCCCGCCAGCGTCACGATCTCCGGCTACGAAGTCCGCAACATCCGCTCGAACGAACGCGGCTGCATCGACCTCGCCTCGCTCTCCGCGGCCATGAGCGAAGAAGTCGCCGGACTGATGCTGACGAACCCCAACACGCTCGGCATCTTCGAGGCGCAGATTCGCGAAATCTGCGAGACCGTGCACGCGAAGGGCGGCCTCGTTTACATGGACGGCGCGAACATGAACGCGCTCGTTGGCATCGCGCGTCCCGCCGACTTCGGCGTGGACGTCATGCACCTGAACCTTCACAAGACTTTTTCCACGCCGCACGGCGGCGGCGGGCCTGGCTCGGGTCCTGTGGCGGTGAAAAAAATTCTCGAACCTTACTTGCCCGCCCCCGTCGTCGAGCAGGCGCCGGACGGCTCCTTCCGACTCAACAACGACCGGCCGAAGAGCGTCGGCCGCGTGCGCGCCTTCTACGGCAACTTCGGCATGGCCGTGCGCGCTCTCGCTTACATCCTCGCCAACGGCCCGGAAGGATTGCGCGAGACCACCGAAGACGCCGTGCTCAACGCGAATTACGTCTTGAGCCGCCTGCGCGACGTTTACGACCTTCCCTACGATCAGCGCTGCATGCACGAGTGTGTCTTCAGCGACCGCCGCCAGGCGGCGCGCGGCGTGCGCACGCTCGATATCGCCAAGCGCCTCATCGATTACGGCTTCCATCCTTACACGACGGCCTTTCCGCTCATCGTTCCCGGCGCGCTGATGATCGAGCCCACCGAAAGCGCCTGCAAGCCGGAACTTGACGAATTCATCGAAGCCATGCGCTCGATCGCCGCGGAAATCGAGGAAGATCCCGAATACGTCCTGAAAGCGCCTTACACGACGCGCGTCCGCCGGCTCGATGAAGCCCGCGCAGCCCGCCAGCCCGTCCTCCGCTGGAAGCCGAATTAAGGGTCACCACCAAGACACAAAGGAAAAGTTGCGTCGCTTCAACCCTCATGTCCCTTGGTGTCTTTGTGCCTTGGTGGTATAAAGGCACGCGATGAAGCATCGAAGGGATTTTCTCAAAGGCTCAGCCGCCGCGCTGCTCGCAGCGAGCGCCGGCGCGAAGATCGGTGCTGGCGGAAGCGCGTCTGCCGGCGAGGACGGCACGGCAGCAGCCGATGTACTCGCCACGCTTTCCCCTGCGCAGTTCGCGGCGTATCAGCATCGTCGCCGCAAGGAGCTGTGGTCGCTGCTCGGCGACCTGCCGCCGCACCCCGCCGCTCCCCCGCCCGCCAGACTCGTCAAGCGCGAGCAACACAACGGTTTTGTTCTCGAACGGCTTGTCCTCGACCTCAATGGCATCGAGCCCGTTCCCGCGCTCCTGCTCATTCCCGATAAGCGCCAGCCTCGCGCCCCCGGACTCCTGTACATCCACTGGCACGCCGGACAATACGATTTGGGCAAAGAGATGATTTTGAGGGGCGTGGATGCGCAGCCGCCTTACGCCTCGGAGTGCGCGCGGCTCGGCCTGGTGACGCTGGCGATTGACTCTTGGTGCTTCGGCGAACGCAAGCGCGTCGAACCCGGACGTGTGGGTGAAGAGGACGCCTTCAAGCTGATGCTTTGGCGCGGGCAGGTGCTTTACGGCATGATGATGTTCGACGAAGTCCGCGCCATCGATTACCTCGTTTCGCGCCCCGAGGTGGACCCGTCGCGGCTGGCCGCGACGGGCATGTCCATGGGCGCGACGAAAGCCTGGTGGCTCGCCGCGCTCGACCCGCGCGTCCGGCTGACGATTGATCTCTGCTGCCTCACCGATTTCGCCGAACTCATCCGCAACGAATTCCTGCGCGGCCACGGCATCTACTACTACGTTCCCAACCTGCTGAAACATTTTTCGACGGCGCAGATTAACGAGCTCATCGTTCCGCGCCCGCGTCTGAGCCTGAACGGCCGCCAGGACCCGCTCACGCCTCCCGCGGGAGTGGAAAAAGTCCGCGAGCACCTGCTGCCGCTCTATCGCCGCTTCGGCCGCGAGGCCGATTGCCGCGTCGAACTCTTCGATTGCGGCCACGTCGAGCTGCCCGAAATGCGCGAGATCGTCCTGGAATGGCTGGAAAAGTACCTCGCGTAGTACGAGTCTTTCCCGCTTTCTCAAAGCCACTCCCCCTCACCCCTCCCGACGCCGGACATTTCGTGGCAAACTGAACTTGTGATGGTCTCGCCCGCAGGACGCTCCTCTCCTGCCGCGCCCTCTCCGCCCCACGTCGTCATCGTCGGCGCGGGTTTCGGCGGGCTTTACGCCGCCAAAGGACTGGCGCGCGCGCCGGTGCGCGTGACGGTCGTTGACCGCCGCAATCATCACCTCTTCCAGCCGCTGCTTTATCAGGTGGCGACGGCGGGCCTTTCTCCCGGCGACATCGCGCATCCCATCCGCGCCGTGCTCAGGCATCAACGGAACGCGCGCGTGCTGCTGGCCGAGGCGGTGCGCGTGGATTTGGCTGGACGCAAGGTCATCCTGCGCGACGGCGAACTGGCGTACGACTTCCTGATTCTCTCGACGGGCGTCCGGCACGCCTATTTCGGTTACCCGGAATGGGAGAAATGGGCGCCAGGACTGAAAAGCCTCGAGGATGCGCTGGAGATGCGGCGGCGGATTCTGCTGGCCTTCGAAAAGGCCGAGCGCGAGCCCGACGAGACGCGCCGACGCGAACTGCTCACCTTCGTCATCGTGGGCGGCGGCCCGACGGGCGTCGAGCTGGCCGGCGCCATCGCCGAAATCTCCAAGCAGGTCATGGTCAGCGATTTCCGCGCCATCGACCCGCGCGAGTCGCGCATCATCCTCGTCGAGGCCGGGCCGCGCATCCTCCCGATGTACCCGGAAGACCTTTCGGCGAAGGCCGACGAATCGCTCCGCAAGCTGGGGGTTGAAGTGCGGACGCTCTCGCCCGTCACCGAAATCAGCGAGTGGGGCGCGCGCGTGGGTGGGAACGAGGTGCGCGCCGCGACCGTCCTGTGGGCGGCGGGGGTTGAGGCCTCACCGCTCGCCCGCACGCTGGGCGTCCCGCTCGACCGCGCGGGCCGCGTCCTGGTGGAGAAAGACTTGACCATTCCCGGCCATCCCGAAGCCTTCGTCATCGGCGACTTGGCGGCCGCGGCGGGCGAAGACGGAAAGCCGCTTCCGGGCGTCGCGCCGGTGGCCATCCAGCAGGGGCGGCACACGGCGCGCAACATTCAGCGGGCCATCGAAGGCCGCTCCATCGAGGCGTTTCGGTATCGCGATTACGGCAGCCTCGCCACCATCGGCCGCGCCGCCGCCGTGGCCGACCTGGGCTTTGTGAGGTTCTCGGGGTTTCTGGCCTGGGTGGCCTGGCTGTTCATTCACATTCTGTGGCTGATCGGCTTCCGCAATCGCGTTGTCGTGTTCTTCGAGTGGGCCTGGGCGTACCTGTCGTTCCAGCGGGCCGCGCGGCTGATTACGGGGGATCTCAATGGAATCGCGCCTCCCAGGGACAATCCCGGAAACCGCAAGGGATAGCGTAAAATTTTCCACAGGCACGAAATCTTGTGGTTTCCCCCTTTACAGCCCGGACATTCCGTGCTACGTTTCTCGCGAAGTACGGGGATCCTCGCGTTTTGTCTTACCTAGTGCGCCAGATCGGATGACCGGGCTGGAAAGGTCGGGGCGCGAACGGCGACATCGAGTTCCGCAGCAGCGGAACTGCCAACCGGAAAAGTCCCCGGTCGCCGCGCCGCGCGCCGTCGAGAGGCCGGTCAGAGGTTTGGTGTCGGAAAATCGGCTGCAATCGGTTCTGCGGCACTGGCCCGACTCGGGAGGAGTCCGACATTGTTCAAGCTGAAGAAGGTCGAACTGCTCGGCTTTAAATCTTTTGCCGATCGCACACGGCTGGAATTCGCTGACGGCATCGCGGCCGTCGTGGGCCCGAACGGCTGCGGCAAGTCCAACCTCTCGGACGCCATCAGTTGGGTGCTGGGAGAGCAGAGCGCCAAATCGCTGCGCGGCCAGCGCATGTCGGACGTGATTTTCAACGGCACCAGCGCCCGCCCCGCCACCAGCATGGCGGAAGTGAGCCTGACGCTGATTGACCCCGAATCGCTGATGGCGGACGGCGACGCGGTGGAAACGACGGGGTCGCCCGACGCCGCCCTCGAATTCCCTGCGGACGCGGCGGGGGGCAACGGCGCCGGCTCGAACGGCGACGAGCGCCCCGCGGGGCTGCGTCATCGCGCCGGAGAAATCACCGTCACGCGGCGGCTCTTCCGCTCCGGCGAAAGCGAATACCTCATCAACGGCGAACTCTGCCGCCTGCGCGATATTCAGGACCTCTTCATGGGCACGGGACTCGGCCCCGAGTCTTACGCCATCATCGAACAGGGGCGCATCGGGCAGATTCTGAGCTCAAAGCCCTCCGACCGGCGCGCCATCATCGAAGAAGCCGCGGGTGTTTCCAAATTCAAGACACGCAAGCGGCTGGCCGAGGCCAAGCTGGAATCGTCGCGCCAGAACCTGGCGCGCATCACGGACATCCTGGAAGAAGTGACCAAGCGCGTGAATTCGCTGAAGCGGCAGGCTTCGAAGGCGCGCCGCTATCGCGAACTGCACGACGAATTGCGCGGCAAGCTGAAAGTGGTCCTCACTTCGCGCCTGGCGGCGATGGAAGAGGACGCGGCGCGGATTCGCGCCGAACTCGCCGCGGCGCAGGCTGCCGTGGCCGAAACCGCCTCGAAACTGGAGCAGCTCGAGAGCGAGCACCGCGCCATCGAGCAGCGGCACGATGAACTCGAGACTTCGCTGACCGCGAGCCGCGAAGCGCTGGCACAGGGCGAACTCGAACGCGAACGGGTGCAGTCGCGCATCGAGCAGACGCGGCAGAACCTGGCGACGCTCGAAGCGCGCGGCGTCGAAGCGCGGGAAGAAATCGCACTGCTCGCCGCGCAACTGGCGGGGCTCGACAATGAAGCCGCGGAACGCGGGCGCGTCCGCGAGCAGATTCGTCTCGATTGGGACGCGGCGCAGCAGGCGGCGCGCGAACTGCTCGCCCGCCAGGAAGAACTCGCGGTGCGACTGATGGAGCTCGAGAAGGAAGGTGAGGAGACGCGCCAATCCGTGCTCGACGCAGTGAGCCGCGCCGCCGAACTGCGCAACCAGCTCGTGCAGGCGGAAGAGACGGCGCTGGCGCTGGAGCGCCAGGCCGCGCGGCTCGCTTCCGAGCGCTCGGCGGCCGAGCAGGAGCACTCCAGGCTTTCCGCCGAACTCGACGGCCTGACTTCCGAGAACGCGCGCGGCGAAACCAGTCTGGCCGGTTTGCTGCGCGCCGCGTCGGAAACCGGCTCGGCGCTCGAACAGGCGCGCGAGCGAGCGGGCGAACTCCGCGCGCGCCTGGAATCGCTGCGGGAGGAATTCTCCGCCGCCTCCGCGCGCCGGCAGGCTTTGGAAGAGACGCTCGCTCGTCACGCCTACTCGACGGACGCGGTGCGGCGGCTGCTCGCCGGCAGCTCCGGCAACGGCCATTCGTTTCAGCCGCTGGGCGTTCTGGCCGACTTTCTGGAAGTCGCGCCCGGGTACGAGGAAGTGGTCGAGGAGTTTCTGCACGATGAACTCGATTGCGTCGTCGTCGAACGGCACGAGGAGGCGCGCTCGGGCATCGCGCTGCTGAAGAGCGAAGGGACAGGCCGCTCGACTTTCTTCGTCAAGCGCGTTCCCTCGCGACGCCACACCGTCGGCCACGCGAACGGCGTGCCGGCGGGCAAGTCCGGTGTCATCGCGCCGCTGCGCGACCTGGTGAAATTCGAAACGCGGCTCGGCCTGAACGGCGACTTGCCCCTGCCCTCGCTCGCCGGCGCCTACGTCGTGGAAAGCGCGGAGGCCGCCGAACGGCTGGCGTGCGAATACCCCGACTGCCACTTCCTCACGACGGCGGGCGACCATTACCACGACCGGCTGGTGTCGGGCGGCAAGGGCTCGAGCGCCGGGCCGCTGGCCCTGCGGCGCGACTTCCGCGAACTCGAACGCCGCACCGAAGACCTGCAATCTTCTCTGCGAAAAGCGGAAGGCGAATTGAGCGAGGCAGAATCGCGCGCCACCCGGCTTGACGCCGAACTGCGCGAACTGAACGCGGTGCGCGTCGAGGCTGAAAAGAAAGCCGTCGTCGCCGGCGAAAAATTGCGCCAGGCGCGCGAAACGTTCGACCGCGTCCGCGAGCGCCTGGAGATGTTGCGGAACGAGTGGGCGGCGCTGGAAGCCGAACGGCGCTCGGTCGAGGAACGGCGGAGCGCTTTGAGGGCCGAAATCGAAACGGCGGCGGTGGAGCGCGCGGCGCGCGAAGAACGCGCGGCCCGGCTCCAGGAGGCGGCGCGCGAAATGCGGCAGCAGCTCGACCGCGCCGGCGAAGAACTTTCCGAAGCGCGCGCCCGCGCCACCGCGCTCGAAGAGCGCCACCACGCCGCCGAAGCCGAGTTTGCGCGGCTGGAGGCGCAGCGCGCCGACCTCACAGGACGCCGCGCAAAGCTCGAGGAACAGGACACCGCCTGGGCCGCCGAGCGGCTCCAGCTTGGCGAGGAAGCCAAGCGCTTGCAGGCGCGCGAGGCGGAGTTGCAGGCCGAGCAGCAAGCGGCCCGCGAGCGGCTGGCCGCGCTGGAAGAAGAGGCGCGCACAGTCCGTACGCGGCGCGAAGAACTCAACCCGCTCATCGCCCAAGCCCGGGCCGAACTCGACCGGCGCCGCGAGCGCCGCTCGGAGACGGAAGTGGCTCAGGCGCGCGCCGAGTCCGACCTCGAACACCATGCCGCGCAGTGCCGCGAGGACTTGAGCGCCGAGCCTGCCGAGCTCCTGGCCGAGCTGGCCGCCGAACAGCGGCTGACCGGCGAAGCGCTTGCCACCGCGGAGAACGAAGTTCGGGAACTGAAGACGCGCATCGAGAACCTCGGGCCCGTCAACATGATGGCGCTCGAAGAGCTTCAGGAAGAAGAGCAGCGCTTCCAGTTCCTCGAAACGCAGCGGCAGGACCTGCTCGCCTCAATCGCGGACACGACGCAGGCCATCCGCGAAATCAACGAAGTCTCGCGCCGGCAGTTTCTTGAAGCGTTCAAGACGATCAACGAATACTTCGCTGAATCGTTCCGGACTTTGTTCGGCGGCGGCCAGGGCGAGATGCGCCTGAGCGACGACTCGGACGCCGACAGCGGCATCGACATCGTCGCGCAGCCGCCCGGCAAGCGCCTCCAAAACGTGTTGCTGCTTTCCGGCGGCGAGAAGGCGCTGGCGGCTCTCGCCATGCTCATCGCGCTTTTCCGCTACACGCCAAGCCCGTTCTGCATCCTCGACGAGGTGGACGCGCCGCTCGACGAATCGAACATCGACCGCTTCACGAGCATGGTCCGCCACATGAGCCGGCACACGCAGTTCATCCTCATCACGCACAACAAGCGGACGATGGAGATCGCGCGCGTCATGTACGGCGTGACGATGGAAGAGCCCGGCGTCTCGAAACTCGTTTCGGTGCGCTTCGACGCCGCGGAGCGCGCGGCAGAACTCGAGCCCGTCCCCGCGTGAACCGCGTTAATTTTCTGGTGAACTTTTTTCGCGGCGACAATTTCTGTCACCCGCCTTTCGTCCTTCATCTTTCCCGTTGACAAGCCCATTCGTTGTCTTAGAATGTCGCTTGCCCTGAATCGCCGTGACTCAACTGGCCAAACGTACCGTTCTCCGAGAATCCACCCTTCCCGGCGTCAAGCTGTTTTCGCGGGGAAAAGTCCGCGACGTTTATGAGGTCGCGGGAGACCGCCTGCTCGTCGTCGCCACCGATCGCCTCTCCGCTTTCGATGTGGTCATGAACGAGGGCATTCCGGACAAGGGCCGCGTGCTGACGCAGCTCTCGGTGTTCTGGTTCGAACACTTCCGCGACGTGCCCCACCATTTCCTCACCGCGAAGGTCGGCGAATATCCGCCGGAACTCGCCCCCTTCGCCGAACAGCTCGAAGGACGCTCGATGCTGGTGGCGAAGGCCCGACCTTTTCCGATCGAGTGCGTGGCGCGAGGATTTCTGGCGGGCTCAGGGTGGAAGGACTACCAGAAGACGGGCGCGGTGTGCGGGATCAAGCTCCCCGCGGGCCTGAAAGAATCGTCGCGGCTCGACGAGCCGATTTTCACGCCGGCGACGAAAGCGCAGACAGGCCACGACGAGAACATTACGTGGGAAGAGACCGTCGAGCGCGTGGGCAAGAATCACGCCGAGCGGCTGCGCGTCCTGACCTTGGAGCTTTATTCGCGCGCGCGCGAGTACGCCGCCACGCGGGGCATTCTGATCGCCGATACGAAGTTCGAATGGGGTTTGCGCGGCGACGAGATCATTCTGATTGACGAGGTGCTGACACCCGACTCGTCGCGCTTCTGGCCCGCGGCCGGATACGCGCCCGGGCGCGCGCAGCCCTCGTTCGACAAACAGTTTGTGCGCGACTACCTGGAAACGATCCACTGGAACAAACAGCCTCCGCCGCCCCCCTTGCCCCCCGAGGTGGTGGAGAAAACAAGCGAGAAGTACCGTGAGGCTTACCGCCTGCTGACCGGCAAGCCGCTTTCCTGAAGCGGACCGAGCCCATGGGGTTCGCAAACTGGCTCGATTGGATTCTGGCGGCGATTGTGGCGCTGTCGGTCGTGGCGGCCGTCATCCAAGGTTTCGTCCGGGAACTGATTGCGCTGGCCTCGGTGGTGGTGGGGCTGATTGTGGCGGCGCTGGGCTACCGGCGCGCCGCGCCGTGGTTCGAGGACCTGGCCAAGTCCCACGAAGTGGCTTTGGGCGCCGGATTTCTGGCGCTTTTTCTCGCCACCTTGATTGCCGGCCTGGTGATTTCGCTCGTGGCGCGGAAGCTGATCAAGACCGCGGGCCTCGAGTGGTTCGACCGCTTTCTGGGAGGCGTCTTCGGCCTGGTCCGTGGCGTCGCCATCAGCTCCATTCTGCTCATGGCGCTGGTAGCGTTCGGGATGAAGACCGAAGCCGTGCAGGCCTCGCTTTTCGCGCCGTACGTGCTGACGGGCGCGCGCGTCGTCGCCGCGCTGATGCCGGCCGAACTCAAGGCGCATTTCCGCGCGGGGTTTGACGAGTTTCGCAAGGCTCTCGCCGAAAGCGATCGGAGGCTCGGGAAGAACTGAGAGCGCAGCGGTTTCCCCAGGCGGCCCGGTCTCATTCCTCGATTCGGAGTTCGACCGTGAAAGACCAACTCGAGGCACTCATCGCGCAATTGATCGAGCACGGCATTGGTTACGAGGACGCCGTGCTGGAATTCGAGAAGAAGTTCATCCGCAAAGTGCTGGAGAAGCACAACGGGAATCAGTCCAAGGCGGCGAAGATCCTGGGCATTCACCGCAACACATTGAGCCGCAAAATCGCCGGCTTCGAGCTCGACCATCAGCCCAAGCGCCGACGCAAAAAAACCGGCCGGCGCCGCGGGTGATTCCCAAGGGCCGGCCCCGATCTAACCTAACTAATTGATTTGAAACAGCTTATCTTCGCGGCGTGGTCCGCCTCGGCGCCGCCGGCTTGGCCTGCGTGCGCGGCGCATCCGGCAAGTCCTCGGCATTGATCTCCGCCGGTGAAAGCCTCAGAATCACGTTTGGCTTCGTCTCGTACTGGCCGATCGTCCCGGTAAAGCGGACGCCGTCTCCTTTGGTGAGGTTCCGAGCCTTCGCCTGAGCGGTTATCAGCTCAATCTGGTAGACCCCGTCTTCTTCCCGGGTTCCCTCCATCAGGTCGATCTTCACCAGAAAACCGCCCTCCGTCTTCTCCGTCGCTTCCACAAATCCCCCCGCGCCGAACGGCTGACCCTTCAAGTCCTTCCAGATTTTCTGGGCGCACTCTCCGCCCAGGCCCAACTGGACGGACACTTCGTTGAAGAAGTCAATGTAATCGATCCCGGTTTTCTCCGGAACCGGCACCGGCTCGGCCCGGAAGCCTTCCGGCGGCCGCGGAGACGCCGCCGCCTGGCTGATGACCTGCTTCAGGTCTTCGTCGCTGCCCAGCTTGCACACGTACACGCCGCGGAGAAACTTGTCGATTTCCGCACCGGCGGGGTTATTGGACGCCCGCGCCAGTGCGACCGAGCGCGCCATGTTCCACACGGCGTGGCTGTAGTCCGGGGGAGAGGCATAGAGATGGGAGAGACCGAGGCGGTAGAACGTGAACACGTCGGTCGGATTATCCTCGGCCGAGGCCCGCAGGTAAGTGATCGCCCGCGGGTAGTCCTTGCGCTGGAGCGCCACAAAGCCCAGCGTGCCGTTGAAAGCCGCCCGGCGCGGCTTGACGTATTGCGCGAACTGCTCGTCGGAGACTTCCGCCGGCTTCTGCTGCTGCTGGAGCGCTTCGAGACCCCGTTTCGCTTCCGTCTCGGCCCGCGCCAGTTGCGACTCGGCCTGAGGGTCGTCAGCCTTGAAAATGAACGGGAAGGTCCAACTGACATAAAACAGCGCGTCGGGGTTGTTGGGACTCAATTCCAGCGCGGCGCGCGCCGCCTGGATCGCGTTCGGCGTGTCTCCGAGTTGCGCGAAGGCGCTCATCTTCTGCAGGTGCGCGAGGTCGCGGAAGTCGGAGTCGGTAAACTTCTGAAGGAACGCGTCGGCCAGCGCGACTTTCTTCTTCGCGTCGCCCTCCGTGGCCATGGCCTGGAAAGCCTGATACTCCTCATGGCTCTTCCAGCTCGGCTTTTTCTCTTCGGCGGCTTGAGCGGCGCACGGCGCCGGCGCGGCCAGAGCCAGCGCCAGGCCGGCCAGCAGGGTTAAGGTCATCAACAGACGATTCTTCATCATTGAGCGGCTACCTCTAAGTCCTAGGCTGTGAGAACCACAGAGTTTGGGGCGTTCCTGCGGCCCGCGCCCGAGAGTCAGGCGGGTCCCCCGGTCAACAACCACCGCCCGCGGGTCTTGCCCTCATCCTTCTCGATGCCGCACTCCAAATATCAGGACTCGCGGCACTTTTCAAGCAAAATCTCTCGCCAAGCACCGCCGGGGCCGCCTTTTCCTTGGATGCATCTCGCACCCGTCGCGTCTAGGGGGTTGTCGAATTGAGTGACAGGGCCACCGCCCTCAAACTGCGCAAGGTCATCCGCGGGACGTACGGCGATTCTGCTTCGCCGCGTCCTCGCCCCACAGCGTTAAGCGACTGATTAACGCCTCCGCGATACACTCCGGCGCGCCCCTGACAGGTTGCAGCGGTCCGCGAGCCTGACTAGAATCAAGTCCCGATGAACCCCTCGGAAGCGCGCGAGCGCCTGGCCGAACGCATCGAACGGGCCACCTCGGCGCACCGCCACCTGCTCGAACCATTTTTCGGCGAGACGGCCAAGGAGGTGCTCCTGGGGCTGGCGCGCAATCCCCATCTCAGCGAGCACGACCTGCTGCGGCTGCTGGAACGCAAAGACCTTCCCGGCGAAGTGGTGCGGGAGATCGCCGCGCACCCGCAAGCCGCCCGGCATTATACGGTTAAACTGGCGCTGGTTCGCCATCCGCGTACCCCCCGACTGGTCTCCCTGCCCCTGATGAAGTTCCTCTACCTCTTCGACCTGGTGCGCGTCTCCCAGACGCCCGCCGTGCCCACCGACGTCAAAATGGCGGCCGAGGAGACGATTCTCAAAAAGCTGGAAAAAGTTCCGCGCGGGGAACGCATCACCCTGGCTCGGCGCAGCTCCGGCCGCGTGGCCGCGGAACTCCTGCTCGCCGCCGACCGCGACCTGATTGAAGCGGCGCTCAACAACCCGTTTCTTTCCGAAGCCCACCTGGTCCGCGTCCTGGCGCGCAAAGACCTGACGCCGTTGGTGGTGGAGTCGGTGGCCGCGCACCCGAAGTGGTCGCTGCGGTACCACCTCCGGCTGGCGCTCATTCGCCACCCGGCCACGCCCCTGCCGCGCGTGCTGGCCTTCCTGCCCGATATGGCCGTCAACGACCTGCGCGAAGTCTGCCTCGACCGGCACATGCCCGAACAGGTGAGGACCTACGTCCTGGCGCATTGTGCCGAGCGCCTGGCCAAGCGCTGAGCGGCAGAGGCGCGGGCGGGTGGCGGGATCTCCCGGCGGCGGGGGCCGCCGGCAAACTGAGGTAGAAGAGGTTCCAGACCAGTTAACTGAATTGGGCTCGCTCAAACGAGTCCCTACGGAAACTCTTGCTGATTCCAAAGGACATAGAGGATTTCAAAAGTAATATTTCGATTTCGGCGCGCAGAGTATTTCGCTTTTTATTCGCCTTTCATGCTTGTCTGTGGTGTTTCTAACTATTGAAACAGGTCGGAGGCCCTGGCGGGCCTGCCTAAGGGGTCTCGCGGGCCCGCACCAACGACAGGTTCTCCCCGAGGGTCATTATTTGTAGCCTATCGCGTGGCCTCTCGACGGTCAACACTCCTGACCGTCAGCCCCGAGCGGCCACTTATGGACTTCTTGCTCCCGCATCAAGTTTCACGGCACAATGGCCGGCCATGATGCTTGTGCCGCGCCAGCCGTTCAGCTTCCTTCACACACTGCGGTTCATTCTGAGCCCGCCGGCGCTGCTGAACGGGCGCCAGTTCGCTCCCCTGCTCGACTACTTCGTGGACGGCGAATACCGCCGCGCGGTGGAGCTGGACGACCGCCGGGTGCTTTACGGCGTCCGGGAGGACCGGGTGAAGGGCGAAGCGCGCCTCGAGGTGCGGATTCTGGCCGGGCCGGACGATGACGCGACTCGCGCGGAAGTGCGCGCGCTCGTCGAGCGGCAGTTTTCCACCGCGCTCGACGTCACGCCGTTCGACCGCCTGGCGGCGCGCGATCCGGTGCTCGCGCGCCTCACCGAACATTTCCGCGGCATGCGCATTCCGCAGGCCCCCACGGTGTTTGAGACGCTGGTCTCAGCCATCCTCGAGCAGCAGGTGAACCTGAGCTTCGCGCATCAGGTGAAGAAGGCGCTCATCGAAGCGTTCGGCGAGCACGTCGAGTTCGAAGGGCGCCCCTACTGCGCGTTCCCCCAGCCCGCGCCGCTGGCGATTGCGACGCCGCGCCAGTTGCGCCGCCTCCAGATTTCCGGCCCCAAAGCCCGATACATCATCGGGCTGGCGCGCGCCGTGCTCGACGGAACGGTGGACCCGGATGGGCTGCGCCACAAAGACCCGGCCTTCGCGCTCGCAAAACTTCGCGAGTTCAAAGGCGTGGGCCCGTGGACGGCGCAGTACGTGGGACTGCGGGCGCTCGGGCACCTCGATTGTCTGCCGGCCGAAGACGTGGGCCTGCAAAAAGCCGTCATGCGCTTCTACGGCCTGCGCAAGCAGCCCGGTCCGGCGCGCGTGGAGAAGCTGGCGCGGGCCTGGGCGGGCTGGCGCAGCTACGCAACGTTTTATTTGTGGCTCACCTATTGGGAGGACGCGGCATGGCGAGAAAACTTCGAGCGCAGCGTGCGGCAGAACGCTCGCGGCGCGGCGCGGTGAAAGGAGCCGGCGCGAACTCCAGCGCGCTGAAGGCAGCGGGGGCACGCGGGCTGGCGCGCCAGATCGTCGTGCAGGCCGAGCACGCGCTTCTCAAGCATCATCTGCCGCGCATCGAGGCTTGTGTGGGGATGCTCACGGAGGAGCAAGTCTGGTGGCGCGCCAATCCGCAATCGAACAGCGTTGGAAACCTGCTGCTTCATCTCGCGGGAAACGTTCGACAGTGGATTATTTCCGGGCTGGGCGGCGAGCCGGACCGGCGGCAGCGCGACCTGGAGTTTTCCGAATCCGGCTCTCTTCCCCGCCGGAAGCTCCTGGCGCGGCTTCACCAGACCGTACGCGAAGCCTGCCGCGTCATCCGGCGACTTTCGGAAGCCGATTTGGCGCGAGCGTACCAAATCCAGCACTTTCGCGTCACGGGCTATCAGGCCGTCAGCCACGTGACCGAACATTTCGCCCACCATTCCGGACAGGTTATCTTCGTCACGAAACTTCTGACCGGCCGCGACTTGAAGTTCACCCGCCTGCCGAAAGGGCGAGCGGCGCGCACACCCGCGCGGCGGTTCCCGGCAATTTAGCGGGCCGCGTACCGGGCGGCGCCGGCATCGTTCATTGATGTCTGCGAAATCGAGAGATCGCAGACATGCCAGACGACGGCAGGTCTGCGCCACCCAAGGACCTGGTCATCCTGAGGCTCTGAGTCCCGCCGCGCGGAATCGGGGCCGAGGGATCGTCGCACTGAACTTTCGGTGAAATTCGCCGCAGCGCCGCTCACTCGAGCTGGTGCACCTGGCGGCCCAGTAGGACTGTGGTGCCGGCGGGCACGTCCACGCCGTTAATCGTCGTCGCGTCCTTCACCACAAAAGGCAATCCGGTCACAAGCAGCGACGGCTCCTGCTGGAGGCTGGTGATGCCGAAGGTGTTGACGAAGGCGGTTTCGGGTGTGGTGAAGGCCAGCAGGGGGTTTCCACCCCAGACGGTGGAGCAAGGCCGGAACCAGAAGGCGCCGCTGCGCCCGTCGGACTCGGCGCGGACGAGCGAGTTGAAATTGCCCTGGTGCGCCTGGAGTTTCAGATAGATGCGCGTGGGCTCGACCGTGGTGGGCTGGCCTTCGGCGCGCGTGAATTTCCCGTGCACGACCACCTGCTGGCCCACCGTCAGCGCGTCGGGTGAGAACGTCAGGTCGGCAAAGTTCGCACCGCGCGCCGAGACCCGATATTCGGTCTCCTCGGTGGGCTGCACGAGGACGCTCGAATCGAGGGCCACGGTCAGGCTGACGTCGGGCTCTTCCTGCTGGACGTGCAGGCGGAACTCGGTCAGCGCGCCCTGGTCATCGCGCGTGACCCCCGTGACGGTGCCGATGAAGGCGACTCGGTTCTGCTCAACGAAGGCGCGCTCTTCGACTTCAATCGTGCGCGCCACGATGTTGCCGCGCGAATCGATGAAAGCGTTGACTTCGACGAAGCGGCCTGTCTCGACCAGGTTGAGCGCGTCCGCGCCGAACAGTTGCGTGTCTTCGGTGAGGTTGACGGAAACGGCGACGCCCGTCCCTCCGTGGAGCTGCAGGCTGAAGCTGCCGGTGAAATCCGAACCGGGCGCGGGCGAGAACGGTGAAACGGTGCGCACAAAGCCCATCAGATTGTGCAGCTCGCCGAATCCCTCGTCCTGGTTGCGGGGCAGCTCGCTGAGGCTGATGATGGGATTGAACGTGCCGTTGGCCTGGCCGTTTTCGTCAAGCTGAATCGAGCGGAGCAGATCGATATCGAGGAGCAGGACACTCAGCTCATTCGCGGTGATGCGCAGCGGCGGATTGATGCGGATGCGCTGACGATTGTTGGGCATGAGAGCGGGATTGAAGAGCTTGACGGGAGGGTCTTCCGCTCCGTCGTACAGAGCGAGCTGAGGCAGCGACAGCGTGATTTCGACTTCCTCGTACGTCCCCTCGGGAAGGTTGACCAGGCTGAGGACGGAATTGAAGTCGCGCAGCAAGCCCAGATTGACGCGCGTCAACTGCGCCTCGGGAACGGCGCGCGCGCCGAACTCGTCGCCCACTTTGGCGAAGATGGTCAACACGGAGATGCGGAAGTGCATCGAAAGCACGTTGCAGGCCGGCGCGTCCTTGATGAGAACGTACAGCGCGCCGTTGCCCGGCGTGGGCCGGACCTCGTCATCATTGCTCCGGCAGGAGGCGAGTGCCATCAACAGCAGCCCGCTCATCGCCAACCGCATCCACTGGACCATGAACCTCACCCTCGACCTCGCTCTCCGTGCGGCCCCGCCGCATCCCGATTCGTTCGCCCGGCCCGCCGGCGACTGCCTCGGCGCGACGGCCCCGGCCCGATTTCATTTGAGATGGCGCGGAATGTTCCAGGGTTGACCGCCTGACGGCGCCGCCCCCGCCAAATACCGCAACCTTCCATAAATACCGTTAATTGCCCCGAGAAGGCAAGGACGAGTTGCGATGCCCCGGAGCGGCAGGTTGCGGTACACTCGGCTGAGGCTCCATCAAACCGGCGGAGGGACGCTGCCGAAAGCGAAATCGCAGCCGGAGGATGTCATGTCTGGAAGGTGGATCCGGATCGCATCAGCCGCCGTGGCGCTGCCTCTGTGCGCGCCCGGCGCCCTCGCCGCGGACCGCTGGCAGAAGCTTGACGAAATTCTGGGGCTCCAGGGATCGAGGCAGCCGGGAGAGGTTTACAAGTTCGGCGCACCCCGCACCGACCTGACGGTGATGCGAGGCAAGGTCCGCGTGGCGCCCACGCTCGGCCTGGGCTCCTGGATCGCCTTCAAGGAGGCGGCAGAGAGCCAGGTCATCGTCCACGGGGACCTCTGCCTGCGCGAAGAAGAAGTCAATCCGGTCCTGAGCCGCCTTCAGCAAGGCGGCATCGAAGCGACGGCGCTCCACAATCATCTGAGCGGAGAAAATCCGCGCCTGATGTTTTTGCACTTTTGGGGTCACGGCGAAGCCGAAGCGATGGCGCGCACGCTGCGCGCCGCGCTGGAACTGGCCGGCGGAATTCCCGCGCCGCCCGAGCCGCTGGAACACAAGATCGACCAGGCGGCAGTCGAAAAAATCCTCGGCCACGCGGGCCGACTGGCCGCAGGCGTCCTTCAGTTCGCCGTGCCGCGTGAATTTCCCATCCGCATGCACGGCGTCGAGCTGCCGCCGGCAATGGGCATGGCGACGGCCCTCAATTTCCAGCCGACCGCGAACGGCGCGGCTGTCACCGGCGACTTCGTCACGCGCGAGGAGGAACTCGCGGGGCTTCTGCGCGCTCTGCGCGCGCACGACATCGAAGTGACGGCGATTCACAACCACATGCTGAATGACGAGCCGCGCATGGTCTTCGTGCATTTCTGGGGTGAAGGCGACCCGCGCACACTGGCGCGAGGACTGCGCGCGGGTTTGGACGCGCTCAGATTCGGCGCGCAGCGCTGAAAGAAGAAAGCTACTCCGGAAGCTCCATGCCCGCTCAAGATTCCTCCCGCCGCGCGTTCGTTTCACTCTCTGCCACGGCGCTCGTCGCCTACGCGAGCTACAGCGTGGTGCGCACGCCGGTCCTGCCGCTCTACGCGCGCTCGCTCGGACTCGATCCGGCGCTCATCGGCATCATCGTCGCCGGGTCCACCATCACCGGCGTCTTTCTCAAGCTTCCCGCCGGCGCACTTTCCGATGTTGTGGGCCGCAGAAAAATGCTGCTCGCCGGCGCGCTGGCGTTTGCGATTCCTCCTTTCTTCTACCTGCTTCCTCACAACGCCGCGAGCCTGCTCGCGCTGCGCTTCGCGCACGGCAGCGCCACGGCGATTTTCGGCCCCGTGATGGCCGCGGTCATTTCCGACCTCGCCCCGCGCGAGCGGCGCGGCTCGTGGCTCGGAACGTATTCGGCCGCGCAGAGCGCCGGGAACGCTGCGGGACAACTGCTGGGCGGCACACTGCTTTCCGTGGGCGGTTTCGCCTACCCGTTCCTCGCCGGCGGGCTGTGCGGCGTCGCGGCGTTCGTGCTGCTCCCTCGCATCGAAAGCTCGACGGCCGCTGAGGCGGGCGCGCCCGTCCTCGCGCGGCTCCGCGAAGGGTTAGGGAACATCCTCTCCGACCGCATGATTCTCTTCATCAGTCTGGCCACGGCCGGGCAATACATTTCCAATGGCGCGCTGAACGGCTTCCTGCCGCTTTACGCGAGCGAAGTGGCGGGACTCGAAGCCTGGCAGGTGGGACTGCTGTTCGGCGCGCAGACGGGCTGCGTGCTGGCGTTTCGCCCGCTGCTCGGCACGCTTTCCGACCGCGTGGGCCGGCCGCCGCTGATGGCCGCGGGCATGCTCACGACGGTGGGCCTGCTACTGGTGCTTCCCGCGCTGCGCAGCTTCGCTCCGCTGCTCGCCCTGACGTCGCTTTACGGCGCGGCGTTCGCGGCCACCTCCGCGACCTCGATGGCCTGGATTACGGACCGCGCCTCGCGGCGCAATTTCGGCACGGCGCACGGCGCCTACGGGACCATCTTCGACATCGGCGACGCCGCCGGTCCCATCGCCGCCGGCGTCCTCATCGGCGCGCTCGGCTACGGCCCGGCGTTCCGGCTTCTCGCCGCGCCGATCGTCGTGCTGCTCGCGCTGGTCATCGCCGCCAGCAAAACTCCCACGGGGCGCCCCTCGCAAACCTGATTCTGGCGGGGATTCTTCGTCCCGACCGAAAGCGTCGGGACTCACAATGACAGGCTCGAGCCCTTTTTCAGCACCCTGCTAAAGACGATGCGAGGGAAGTATGGCGGAGGGAGAGGGATTCGAACCCCCGGTGGAGTTTCCCCCACAGCGGTTTTCAAGACCGCCGGTTTCAACCGCTCACCCATCCCTCCACGTCCTAGCTTACACTCCGGCGGGCATTCCTGCCTAGCCGAGGGGTTTCCAGGGGAGGATGCCGAGGGCCAATGACGCCGTCTTACTGGGGCAGCGCAAAGGCAACGTAGGAGCCGCCCGAGGGCAGACCCCACTTGCCGCCCCCTGCGGCGATGACGACGTACTGGCGTCCATTCACTTCGTATGTGGCCGGAGTGGCGTTGCCAGCAGCGGGGAGGGTCGTTTCCCACAGTAACTTGCCGGTCCGCTTGTCGAAGGCCCGGAATTTCTTGTCGTGGTTCGTGGCGCCGATGAAGAGCACGCCGCTCGAGGTCACGAGCGGCCCGCCGTAGTTTTCGCTCCCCGTGTTGCGCAGTCCCTTTTCGGCGAGTTCGGGAATCTCGCCAAGCGGAATCTGCCAGACGTACTCGCCCGTATCGAGGTTCAGCGCGTTGAGCGTCCCCCAGGGCGGCGAGACGGCGGGATAGCCCTCCGGGTCGAGGAACTTGTTGTAGCCGTCAATGCCGTACTTCAGCTCGATCGGCGAAGGCTCGCTCGTTCTGGTGGTCACGGCCTGGTCTTCTCCGGTCATCACGTAGTGCGTGATGGCGCGCAGCGCCGGCCCGCCGAGGTGGCCGAAACCCGGCATGCGTCCGGCGCCTTTAGCGGTAACTTCGATGGCTTCTCCGTCGGTGTAACGCGCCGCGAGATCCACGAGCGAAGGAAACTCCGGCGGCGTGCCGCTCAGGTCGTCACGATGGCAACTGGCGCAGTGGGCCTGATAGAGCTTGCGGCCGCTGGTGCGCCCCCGAGCTTTGGGCCGTTCGATGAGCCGCAGGATCCACGCCATCTCGTTGGAGTTGACGTAGAGAATCCCCGTTTCCGGGTCGAACGCCGCGCCGCCCCACTCGCCGCCGCCGTCGAAGCCCGGAAAGACGACCGTGCCTTCCCGGCTCGGCGGCGCGAACGGGCCGTCGTTGCGCAGCGTCCGCAAGCGTTTGAGGACCGCCTCGTGCGCCTCGGGCGTACGGCGCGTCACCAGGTCTTCGGTGAAATGCTGGCGGGCAAACGGCGCGGGCTTCACGAGGAACGGCTGAACCTCAGCCAGGCGTTCGCCTTCGACATCGGACGCCGGAACTTTGCGGAATTCAATCGGAAAGAGCGGCGTTCCCGTTTCGCGTTCGAAGACGAAAACGTGCCCGGACTTGGTGATTTGCGCGACGGCGTCAATCAGTTTTCCGTCGCGCCTGACGGTGACAAGGCTGGGTGGCGCAGGCAGGTCGCGGTCCCACACATCGTGCTTGACGAACTGGAAATGCCAGACGCGTTCGCCCGTGTCGGCGCGGAGCGCCAGCAGGCAGTTCGCAAAGAGGTTGTCGCCGTGGCGGTTCGCGCCGTAGAAATCGAACGCGGCCGAGCCCGTGGGAACAAATACCAGCCCGCGCTTTTCATCGAGGCTCATGCCCGTCCAGTTGTTCGCGCCGCCGATGTACTTCCAGGCGTCGGGCGGCCAGGTCTCGTATCCGAACTCGCCGGGGTGCGGAATGGTGTGGAAAATCCAGCGCAACTCGCCCGTGCGAACGTCGTAGGCGCGGATATGTCCGGGCGCCGCGGGCAGGTCTTCGCTCACAATGCTGCCGAGAATCAGCAGGTCTTTGTAGAGAATTCCGGGTGTCGAGGCGGAAATGCTCTGGAATTGCGGGTCGCGCCCGAGATTTTCGCGCAGGTCAATCCGGCCGCCGTCGCCAAAGCCGGGAATCGGCTTTCCGGTGTGGGCGTCGAGCGCGTAGAGGTAATGCATCGCGGCGACGAAGATGCGCGCGCCCGCGCCGTCGCGGTCGGCCCAGTACGTCACCCCGCGATTGCGCGTCTTGTGGAAGACGGCCTTGCCCTCGAAAGGGTTGAAGCTCCAGCGCGGCGCGCCGGTCGCGGCATCGAGCGCCACCACGCGCAGCTTGGGCGTCGTGGCGTAGAGCACGCCGTCCACAATGACGGGGTTGCACTGCATCTCCGAGCCGTCGAACTCGTCCCCGGAATCGAAGCGCCACGCCACCTGGAGACGGCCCACGTTCTGCGGCGTAATCTGTCCGAGGCGCGAGTAGCGGATGCTGTCCGAGCCTCCGCCGTAAATCCGCCACTCGTCGTAGCCTTCCGTCGGGGCCTGGCGCTGCGCTTCGCGGCTGCAACCGCCCAGAGCAATCGTTGCAACGAGAACGAGCTTGAAAGTCATTCCCATGTTCATCGGTCTGGTTCTCCAGGAGCGATCGAGAGCGCGTGAGAATAGCAGGAAGCGGGTTGTCGGGACATGGAATTTCTTAGATGAGACTGGGTCGAATCCTGAAATGTCTGAGGCTGAGCGGCGGTTGCCCCTCACCGAACCTTGCCGCGCGCTGCGACGCGCCACGTGCCCGCCACTTCCCCGCCCCGGTGAACAAACACCTCGTCGTGCATGTTGACGCAGGTGCAGACGTGGTTGGGAATGACCGTAACGACGTCGCCGACCCGGAAGCGGCGCGAAGATTTCGTGATGTCGAGGTAGCCGTGCTCTTCGTTCAGCTTGATGAGCGGCGCGTCCGGCGCCTCGACGACGAGCCCGTAGCCGCTGGCCGGGCCGGAGCGCAGCGGGTCGCTCGAAAAAGTCTTCGAGCCGGCGTCGAGGATGGCGCGCCCGGGGACGGCCGTCGAGACTACGGTCGCCACCACGCGTGCCGCGCAGTCTTCGAGCGCGCAGGCGCCCTGATGAAGCGTGTTCAGGTCGTTGTACACATACGTGCCGGGACGGATTTCGGTGAGCCCGCGAATTTCGCCGGCAAATTCCGCCGAAGGCGTCGAGCCGCCGCTCAGGACTTCCACGGGTATTCGCGCTTCCTCGAACGCGGCGAGCGCCCGCGCCACTTCCTCCGCCGCCTTCAGCGCGTCGCGGCGTCGCTCCTCGCGCGAGCCCCAGACCTGGCCGAAATAGGTCATCAGGCCTCGAAATTCGAGGCCCGGCATCGCTTCGATTTTCTTCGCCAGCTCAACGCACGCCGCACCCGGCGGCAGTCCGCAGCGGTGGAAGCCGGCGTCGAACTCGACGAGCACGCCGACGGTCGAGCCCTGCGCCTGCGCAGCGCAGGATAGCTCGCGCGCCACGGCTTCACTGTCGAGCGAGACCATCACGCGGCGCGAGCGCGCGATCGCCGCCAGCCGCTTCAACTTTTCCGCGCCGTAAATCGGAAACGCCACGAGGATCTCGTCAAACCCCGCCTCCGCCATCACCTCGGCCTCGCCGACTTTGGCGACGGTCAGCCCGACGGCCCCGCGCTCGAGTTGCATCCGCGCCACTTCCGGCGCCTTGTGCGTCTTGATGTGCGGCCGCAGGCCGACGCCGTTCCGCCGGCACAGTTCCGCCATGCGGCCGAGGTTCCGCCCGAGAACCTCGAGGTCAATCGTCAGGGCCGGCGTGGGAAGTTCGGTGATTCTCACAGCTCCTCATTCCATGCCGATGAATCGCCGCCGCGTGGCGCGATAGGGATTCACCTTGCGCCTGCGCCGCCGCGCAATGCAGTCGATCTCCACCTTGATTTTCGGAAGCTGCGCCCCGATTGTGGTGCGCGCCGGGGGGTCTTCCGAGAAGAACTCGCGATAGACCTCGTTCATGGCCTCGAAATCTTTCATGTCGGAGAGATAGACGTTCACCTTGACGACGTCCTTAAGCGAACTTCCCGCGGCTTCCAGAATCCCCCGGATGTTCTGAAGCGTCCGGCGGGTCTCCGCGCGAACGTCGCCGAGTTCGAGCTGATCGGTCCTGGGGTTCACCGCCGCCTGCCCGGCCACAAAGATAAACCCGTCCGCGATGATGCCGGGAGAATACGGCCCTCGCGGGCGCGGCGACTCCGAACTTCTCACCACTTTGCGCATGGATGCTCCTCGGAAATCACGAATAGTGAATTCTGAATAGTGAATTGCTTCGCGCTCGACTTCGCGGCGCTCAGAAGGTTCGTCGTCATGACTGTCGCAACCGCGTCCTTTCAGAATTCACTGTTCACAATTCACTATTCTTCGGTCAAGCGAGTTGACCGCCATCCACAAACAACAGCACTCCGTTGACGTAGTCCGCGTCGCGGGACGCCAGAAACGTCGCGGGGCCGGCGATGTCTTCCGGATAGCCGAGACGTCCGAGCGGAATCAGGTTCTCGTACTTGCGCATGAACTTCTGGCTGCGCAGGACGGAAGCCGTGAGGCGCGTGCGAATCAGCCCGGGCCCGACGGCGTTGGAGTTGATGCCGTAATGCCCGAGTTCCCGCGCCAAGGTTTTCGCGAGCAGGAATACACCCGCCTTCGAGGCGTTGTAAGGCCCCTGCTCGGCTTCCGCGTCCCAGGCGTTCGTCGAGGAGATGAACACCAGCTTGCCGCGCCGCCGGCGCACCATGTGCGGCGCTACGGCGCGCGCCACCAGAAACGCGCCCTTCAGGTTCGTGTTGACGACGAAATCCCAATCGGACTCCTCGGCGCGGACAAAGGGGACCACGCGGTTGACGCCCGAAACGTACATCAGCACATCAATCCGCCCGAACTCACGGACCACTCCGGCGACCATGCGCTCCACCTGCCGCCGCACGCGCACATCGCAGGCGAGGGTCCGCGCCGTCCCGCCTGCGGCGGCGATCTCGCGCACCGTCTTGCGCATCATCGCGCGGTCAATGTCTCCAATCACCACCCGCGCGCCCTCGCGCGCCAGACGCATCGTAATCGCCTTCCCGATTCCCTGCGCTCCGCCTACGATCAGGGCCACCTGATTGCGGAACCGGTTGGGAATGAACTCCGGCGACGGCTTCGTGTCTCGCCCCATGTCGGTTAACGACCTCAAAGAGAAATTCCGCGGCCAGCAGCGCCGCGCCAGTATAATGGCGCGCTCGGGGCTCGTAAAGCCTTTGCATCGAGAATCTGAGTTTTTGCTCGCCGCGGCCTGACGCATGCCCGCTGAACCCGTCACCGTAACTCCCGTCGAAGCGCCGCGCACGCTGCTGCGGGCGATCGGGCCGCTGGGCGCGACGGCCATCGTGGTGGGCAACGTCATCGGCTCGGGAATTTTCCTGATTCCGCACAACGTGGCGCAGAAGGTGGGCTCGGCGGAAGCGCTTCTCGCCGTCTGGATTGTCGGCGGAGTCCTTTCGCTGGCGGGCGCCCTTTCGCTCGGCGAGCTGGGCGCCGCCATTCCGGAGGCCGGTGGCGTTTACGTTTATCTCCGGGAAGCCTACGGAAAGCTGGCGGGGTTTCTTTACGCCTGGACGGAAGTGCTGGTCATCACGGCCGGCTCGATTGCGGCCCTCGGCGTGGCCTTTTCGATCTACGCCGCGAGCCTGGTGCCGCTCTCGCCCGCCGCTCAGAAGGTCGTGGCCGTAGGCGCGATTGCCCTGCTGACCGCCGTGAACGTCATCGGCGTGCGCGAAGGCACGGCCGTCCAGACGGTCTTCACACTCGCCAAGCTGAGCGGCCTGGCCATCATCGTGGGCTTCGCCCTGTTCGCTCCGGCCGCCGAGCCGGTGGCGTCCGCGCAGCCGCTTCCCACGCCGGCCACGACGTTCTCGTCGTTCGCGGTGGCGCTGATCGGAGTGATCTGGGCGTTCAACGGCTGGCATCACTTTTCGCTCGCCGCCGGCGAAGTGAAGGATCCGGCGCGCGTGGTGCCGCGCGCCTACCTGCTGGGGCTGCTGATTATCACCGGGGCGTACCTCGCCGCGAACCTGGCGTATCTGCGCGTGCTTTCGCTCGAGGCGCTCGCCGAGCGCCAGACGGTGGCCGCGGCGGCGATGGAAGCGATGACCGGACCGCGCGGCGCCACCTTCGTGAGCGTCCTGATTCTCTGCTCGATCTTCGGCGCGCTGAACGGCACGGTGCTCGCCGGGCCGCGAGCCTGCTACGCCATGGCGCGCGACGGCGTGCTCTTTTCGTTCTTCGCGCGCATTCATCCGCGCTTCAAAACGCCTGCCCCGGCCATCGTGCTGGTCGGCACGTGGTCCGCCGTCCTGGCGCTCAGCGGGACCTACGAAGAGCTATTCACGTACGTCATGTTCGCCGGCTGGATCTTTCTGGCCGCGGCCACGCTCGCCGTTCTCGTCCTGCGCCGGCGACGGCCGGAACTTCCCCGCCCCTATCGCACCTGGGGCTATCCCTGGACGCCGCTCATCTTCGTCGCCGGCGCCCTCGTGGTGACGGTGAATACGCTGGTGACAAATCCCGTCGAAGCGGGCATCGGACTGGCCATCGTGGCATGCGGCGTGCCGGTGTTTCTCTTCTGGCGGCGTCCGCGGCGCGTCTGAACCCCTCATTTGAAGTCAGGCGAATTTGCGCCCGTCTCAACGGCATGCGATAGTGAAGGGCGGCAGATCCCCTCAGGCGGAGCCGAATCACAAGGAGCCAGGAACCGTGAAGAAAGCCATTTATTTTTCCCTTTGCGCCATCTTTTTCGTCGGAGCCGTGACAGCCGGACAGCTCCGCCTCGCCGACCCCGGCAAAGAGGCGGACATCCGCCGGCTGATTGAACTCACCGGGACCGCGAAGCTCGCGTTGGGGATTACGACGGCCAGCCTGAAAAGAGACCGGGCGATGCTCGAGCGGGCGTTCCCACCCGGCCCTCGCCAGCAGGAGATGGTGGATATCTTCGTGAAGAAGTTCGAAGCCCGCATGAACGCGCACGACCTGATGGAGCGCATGGTCCCCATCTACGACCGGCACTTCAGCCACGACGACATCAAAGCCCTTCTGAGCTTCTACCAGTCGCCCGCGGGCCAGCGGACGCTCCAGGTGATGCCCCAGATTCTCCAGGAATCCGCCGGCATCGGCGTGACTTGGGGACAGGAACTCGGCCAGGCGATTCTGCTGGAGATGGAAAAAGAGGGCTACGAGATTCAGCGGAACCCCTGATCGCGCATCACGAAACACGCCGCGGGGGTCATCCTGAGGCCCCCGACGCCCCGTCAGGGGAATCGGGGGAGGAAGGAATCGCGCCGATTATCTCAGATTTTCCCGAATCAGATATTCGACGAGAATGACGTCGAGCCAGCGGCCGTCGATGCGGGTGTGTTTCTCGAGGACCCCGACCTCGCGGAAGCCCGCCAGGCGGCAGAGGCGCCGCCCGGCGTCGTTGTGGGCCACGAAACGTCCGAGGATTTTGTGGTGGCCGGCGACGCGCGCGGCGTCGAGCAGGGCGCGCATCAATTCGCGACCCACGCCGTGACGGCGATAGTCACGGTCAATGTAAATCAGCATCTCGACCACGCCTTCGATGCGCGGCCGGGTGAAATGCATGCTGAGCGCCGCCCAGCCGAGGATGCGCTGGTCGAGCTCCGCCACGATCGCCGGATGCTTTTCGGAACGCTCCGCGATCCAGCGCCGCCGCTCTTCGGGGGTCACGAGGAAATCCTCGAAGGGCGCCAGGCCGTCCTGCGTAGCCTGGTGGTAGATGCGGGCGACGGCCTCCGCGTCGCGCGCTTGTGCGGGCCGAGTCTGGAGTTGGGGTCGCTCGTTCATCACGGTGGCCCTTGCCGGAGCCCATTCCGGAAACACAGCATCATATCAAGCGAAGCAAGGATGAGGAAGGGGCGAGTGCTGCGCCGGCCTCGGGTCGCGCGAAGGTTTCGGCGCGTTGTTTACAGGAATCGGGGCCGCGTGTAACATAGCCGCTTCCCGGGCGAGTTCGGGCGCGAAAACCTAAACGAATCAGCCCTATGCGACGGCACCAAAATTTCTGGCGCGCGGCGACGCTTGCCGCCCTCGTGGCCGCGGCGTGGCTCCTCGTGGGGCGGCCGGCGCTTGACGCTCAAGGCGAGCGCACGTCGTCGCCCGCCGCCGTTTCACCTGTTTTTACCCCCGCGCACCGAACCTTGGGCGAAGCCGTCCGGAATTTCTTGGGCCTTCGCCCGGAACCCGTGCAGCCCATCGCTTACTCGCACAAGGTCCATCTCGCAAACGAAATGGATTGCGCCGATTGTCACACCAGCGCCGAAACCAGCCCCGTGGCAGGCATCCCGGGCGTCGCCACGTGCATGATGTGCCACGCGGCCATCGCCACCGAACACCCGGAAATTCAAAAGCTCGCCGCCTACCAGGAACGAGGCGAGGACGTTCCCTGGCAGCGGGTGTACGACTACAGTCCGCTCGCGCACGTGCGCTTCGAGCACGCGCCGCACGTACGCGCGGGCGTCGAGTGCGCGAAGTGCCATGGCGATCTGACGCAGCAAACCGTCGCCGTGCGCGCCGTCAACCTGACCATGGGCACCTGCGTCACCTGCCACCAGCAGGAGCAAGCGTCAGTGGATTGCACGACGTGCCATTTTTAGGGTCGGCGGCTGGGGGAGGGGGGCTGGCAGAGAGGATTCAGGAGCTGGGATTCAGGATTTAGCGGGCACAAGAAACTGCAACTCACAGGGAATCTGAAGAAGTGAATTCGGCGGGCGGCTTTTTTGGTTTCACTTGTCGCTGCTCCTATGGATCGTCGTAACTTTCTCAAAATTTCGACCGTGAGCGGCGCCACGGCGGCGCTCGACGCCTGCGGGCGGCCGGACGCGCAGCTCATCCGCTTCATTCCTGAGGAGGAATTGACGCCGGGTGTCGCCGTGTGGAAGCCGAGCGTCTG
>CAZKXX010000030.1:0-37931 GCA_964556705.1 uncultured Acidobacteriota bacterium | reverse complement strand
ATCGCCTCGCGCGCCATTTCGATGTCCGCGCCGCGCTCGAAGCGGTAGGACGCTTCGGTGCGCATCCCCTGCGACTTCGCGGTGCGGCGAATCGCGGCGGGCTCGAACCAGGCGCTTTCGAGCAGCACAGCGCGAGTGGAAGCGGAGATTTCCGAATCCTCGCCGCCCATCACACCGGCCAGCGCCACGGCGCGCTCGGCGTCGGCGATGACGAGGTCCTCGGCAGTCAATGTGCGGTCGAACCCGTCGAGCGTGCGCAGCCGTTCGCCCGCCCTGGCGCGGCGGACGACGATTTTCTTCTGCCGGAGTTTCACCAGATCGAAAGCGTGCAGCGGATGGCCGAGCTCGAGCAGCACGTAATTCGTCACGTCGGCGACGTTGTTGATGGAGCGCTGGCCGAGCGCTTCGAGGCGGTCTCGCAGCCAGGCGGGCGAGGGCTTGACCTCGACATGGCGAATCACCCGCCCGCAGTAGCGCGCGCAGAGGTCGGCGTCGGGAATTTCGATGGAGATTTCGTCCGCGGCTCTGGCCGGCGATTCCTTCATCACGGACTGCGGGCGCTTCAGCGGCTTTCCGTAGAGCGTCGCCATCTCGCGCGCGACTCCCAGATGGCTCAGGCAGTCGGGGCGGTTGGAGGTGACTTCGATGTCGAGAATGCGGTCGTCGCCCGCCTCAACGACGGCTTCGACGTTCAGGCCGAGCATCGTCAGGTCGCGCGCGAGTTCCTTCGGCGCAACGGGGACTTCGACGAATTCTTTCAGCCAGTTGAGCGAAATCTTCATGGAAAAGTGTGAGGTTTGAAGGATGAAGTCTGAAGGAGCCTGCGATTTCAGCTCTCACACTTCAAACTTCATCCTTGACGACCTCGCAACTCAAAACTGCTCCAAAAACCTCACGTCGCCCTGAAACAGCAATTGAATGTCGTGAATGTCGTACTTCATCATCGCCATGCGGTCGGCGCCGAAGCCGAACGCCCAGCCGGAGTATTTTTCGGGGTCGATGCCGCCGGCGCGCAGCACTTCCGGATGGACCATGCCGCAACCCATCACTTCCACCCAGCCCGTCTCCTTGCAGGTGCGGCAGCCGCGCCCGTCGCAAAGGACGCAACTGATGGCGACTTCGCCCGAAGGTTCGGTGAAGGGAAAGAAGCTGGGCGAAAAGCGCGTGCGAACCTTTTCCCCGAAGAATCGTTTTGCGAAGAAGTCGAGCGTGCCCTTCAGGTCGGCGAAGGAGATGTCGGTATCCACGGCCAGGCCTTCGATCTGGTGGAACATCGAGGCGTGGCTGGCGTCCGGGTTGTCGTGCCGGTAGACCTTGCCGGGCGCGAGGATGTAAAGCGGCGCGCCGTGTTTCTGCATGGCGCGGATCTGCACGGGCGAAGTGTGCGTGCGCAGCAGCGTTCCGGTCGTGGTGTAAAACGTATCCCAGTCGTCGCGCGCCGGGTGCGATTCCGGAATGTTCAGCGCGTCGAAGTTGTAATAGACCGTCTCCACTTCCGGCCCGGTCTCGATCGAGAAGCCGATTTCGATGAAAATCTGCTCGATCTCGCGCATCACGCGCGTGACGGGATGGAGCGAGCCGAGCGGGCGGCGGTAGCCGGGGAGAGTGAGGTCGGCGATTTCCTCTTCAGGTTCCGGCGGGCTGGGAACCTCGAATTCCACCGATGAAATAAGCCCCCTTGTGGGCTCCTTTTTCCTGACTGGTACAGCTTTCACCAATTCTTGGACTTCCAGGCTCGCCGTTTCCTTCCGCAGCTCGTTGAACTGCCGCCCGACTGCGGGCTTGATCTCCTTCGCCGCTTTCTTCAGCCAGTTCTCGTCAACGAGCGAAAGGATGCCGTTCTTGCGCGCCAGCCAGCGATCACGCAGAGCTTTGCATACTTTCGCGTGATTTTCTTTTTCTGCGCCGCGCGAGATGAGCGTCTGCCGCTCGGTTTCCATCGCCGCGCGGACTTCGGCGAACAGCCGCTCGACGCCCGCGGCGTCCGAGACGCCGAGTTCGGCGAGCGTTTTGCGCACTTTGTCGTCGAGGGTCATACCTGTCGGGGCGGGCCTTGCGCCCGCCCTCCGCCGGGCGACCACGCTTCGACAGGCTCAGCGTCCCGAGCGGAGTCGAGGGACAAGGGTCGCCCCTACGCCAGCGCCGATTTCACCTTCGTCGCGAGTTCCTTGAACCCGGCCGCATCGCGCACGGCCATATCGGCCAGCACCTTGCGGTCGAGCGCGACGTTGAGCTTCTTCAGCCCGTGGATGAACTGGCTATAAGTGAGCTCGTTCTGGCGCGCCGCCGCGCCGATGCGGATAATCCACAGGCGGCGGAAGTCGCGCTTCTTGCGCCGGCGGTCGCGATAGGCGAAGCGCCCCGCGCGGTCCGCGGCCTCCTTCATGAACTTGTAAAGTTTGCTTTTCTTGAGGAAGTAGCCTTTGGTCAGCCGGGCGAGCTTCTTCCGATTGGCGCGGCGCACCGTGCCGCGCTTGACGCGGGCCATGGGGTTTCTCCTTTCGTGCGAGTTTCAGGGCGGTGAAGGCACCCCGTGTCCGCGATCGCGGACGCCTTCCCGCTCCTGCGGGGAAGAGCAGGTTACAGGTGACAGTCCAAGCCTTCACCAGACCGGGGACCCGCCGCCCGTAACCTGTTCCCTGTCCCCTGTTCCCTCAACTGCCGTAAGGCAGCATGCGACGGATGTGAGCCACATCCGCCTTGTCCGCCGTCGTGGTCCCGGCCAAACGGCGTTTGCGCTTGCTCGCCTTCGAAGTCAGGATGTGACGCGCGAAGGCGTGTCCGCGCAGGACTTTCCCCGTGGCGGTGAGCTTGAAACGCTTGGCCGCCCCTTTGTGGGTCTTGAGCTTCAGCTTCCTGGCTTTCCTGGCCAACGGTTATCCTCCCGAGGATTCCTGCCGTCCGGAGGCGGCGGTGGCGCTTCCGGCCATCGGCCGGGGCGCGGGCTTCGATGCTCCTGACGCACCTGCCTTGTTCGACGCTCCGGATGATTTGCCTGCCGGCTTCCCCGCAGCCTTCTTGGGCGCAATGATGGCCGTCAAGGTCGGCCCTTCCTGCCGCGGCATCGTCTCCACCTGGCCCACCTCGCTCACTTCCTCGATCAGCCGGTTCATCATCTGGCGCCCGATGTCGCGGTGGGCCATTTCGCGCCCGCGAAACATGATGGTCGCCTTCACCTTGCTGCCGTCTTCGAGGAAGCTGAGGATCTTGTTCTTCTTCACCTCGTAATCGTGCGTCGAGGTGCGCGGCCGGAACTTCACTTCCTTCAGCCCCACCGACTTCTGGTGCTTGCGCGCTTCGTGCTGGCGCTTGTTGAGCTGATAGAGGTATTTCCCGTAATTAATGATCCGGCAGACGGGCGGATTGGCCGTGGGCGCCACTTCCACCAGGTCGAGCCCCGAACTGCGGGCAATCTTGAGGGCTTCGAAGGGCGGCATGATCCCGAGTTGCTTGCCCTCTTCGTCCACCACTCGAACTTCTTTGGCGCGAATCCTTTCGTTAATCCTTATGAAGCGATCGGCGATAAGCCTTCCCTCCTGGGCCCGCAGGGCCGGGCGAAAATTCTCTTGCCTCTTTCGAGACCCGCAAATCCGGTCTGAACGTGTGGACTAGCTTACCATTTCACGGCGCGCGTGTCGATGAGGTCGCGCAGCCAGGCGACGACCTCGCCGAGGGGCCGGAAACCCGCGTCGCCGGTGTCGCGGCGTCGCACCGCCACGCCGCCCGCCTGCGCTTCGCGGTCGCCCGCCACCAGCATCACAGGAACCTTCGCGAGCTGTGCGTCGCGGATGCGCGCGTTGAGCTTCTCGTTGCGGTCGTCGAGTTCGACGCGCACGCCCGCCGCCCGCAATTCTTCCGTTACGCGGCGCGCGTACTCGGCGTGTTTCTCGCTGATGGGCAGCACCACCGCCTGCACGGGCGCCAGCCACACCGGAAACGCGCCCGCGTAATGCTCGATCAGCACGCCGAAGAAACGTTCGATCGAACCGAAGAGCGCGCGATGCACCATGACGGGAGTTTTCGGCTGCCCGTCGGAAGCGACGTATTCCAGCCCGAAGCGGCGCGGCAAATTGAAATCAAACTGCACGGTGGTCAGTTGCCAAGGCCGCCCGATGGCATCCACGAGCTTCACGTCAATTTTCGGTCCGTAGAAAACCGCCTCGCCCGGCATGAGCTTGTAGGGAATCCCCATGCGGTCGAGCGTGTTTGAAAGCGCGCCTTCGGCCAGCTTCCACTCCTCTTCCGTGCCCGCGTAGTGTTCGGGATGCCCGGGGTCGCGCGCCGAGAGTTCCACTTCGTAGCGGTCGAACCCGAACGTCTCGAGCACCGCGTGAGCGAATTCCACGCACGCCTGGACTTCCGACTCGAGTTGTTCCGGCATGCAGAAGATGTGCGCGTCATCCTGCGTAAAGCCGCGCACGCGCATCAGCCCGTGCAGCACGCCCGAGCGCTCGTAACGATAAACCGTCCCCAGCTCGGCGAAGCGCACCGGCAGCTCGCGGTAACTGCGCCGGCGCGACTGATAAATCAGAATGTGCCCCGGACAGTTCATGGGCTTGAGCTGGTACTGGTCGTTTTCGACGTCCATCGGGCCGAACATGTTTTCGCGGTAGAAATTGGTGTGCCCGCTGGTTTCCCACAGTTTCAGCCGCATCGTGTGGGGCGTGTAAACGAGCTCGTAGCCGCGCTTCAGCAGTTCGCTTCTCAACCAGTCCTCGATGATCGTGCGCACCCGGCCGCCCTTCGGATGCCAGAAGATTAACCCGGGCCCGGCCTCTTCCTGGATGCTGAAAAGTTCCAGGTCTTTCCCCAGTCTGCGGTGGTCGCGCTTCTTCGCCTCTTCGAGCTGGCGGAGATATTCGTCGAGTTCCTTCTTCGAGAAAAACGCGGTGCCGTAAATGCGCTGCATGGGGTGTGATTTCTCATCGCCCTTCCAGTGCGCGCCCGCCACGCTCAGCACCTTGAACGCCTTGATGCGGCCGGTGGAGGGAATGTGCGGCCCACGGCAGAAATCCAGAAACTTACCCGTGCGGTAGGCGGAGAAAACCGGCTCCGCCTTCTCTTCGATGAGCTGACACTTCAGAAGCTCGCCCATCTGCTCGAAGACCTTCAGACCTTCTTCCTTCGGGAAGTAAACGCGCTCGTTCGGGAGGTCGGCCGCGGCCAGCTCCCGCATCTTCTCTTCAATCTTTTTCAAATCCTCTTCGTTGAACGGCTTTTCGCGGTAGAAATCGTAAAAGAAGCCGGTCTCGGTGGGCGGGCCGATGCCGGGATGCGCGTCGGGAAAAAGTTCGGTGACGGCGGCGGCGAGCAGGTGCGCGGTCGAGTGGCGGTAGATTTCCAGCCCCTCGGGCGAGGACGGCGTGACGAGTTCGACGGGCGCGTCCGATTCGATGCGGTGTGTCAGGTCCACGAGCCGGCCGTCCACGCGAGCCGCGAGTGCTTCGGCGGCGAGCCGCGCGCCGAGCGACTTGGCCACCTCAAGCGGCGTCACACCGCGCGGAAATTCCTTCCGGCTCCCGTCCGGGAGCGTGATTTGAACGGTCTCCATGCTTCTGGCGCGCGTCCCGCGCGAAGTAGAAACCCTTACGATAGCAGAGGCTCGGCGAAGCGGTCAAACCTCGTGGCGCGCGTCGAGCCAGGTTGCGTTTGTGCGGCGAGTGGAAAGATCAGAATATTTTGCTTGACATTCTTACCCCAGGCCACTAGTAATTGGGGTGCGGACGCGCCTCAACACTACGGCTTGGCGCCTCCCTGGAACCTAATCCTTCAGACAGGAGGATTGCAACTCGCATGCCAGCCAAGAAAAAGGCGAAAGCGAAGAAGAAAAAGAGATAAGACCCTTCCCGGGTTTCCTCCTTTCCCCAGGGCCCCCGACGTGGTCGGGGGCCTTTTTGTTGCCACACCACAGACGCACAGAGACTGCGAGCAGGAAAGAACCAAATTGAGGTCGCTTCGCCTTATGGATTCCTGCACAGGCTGGAAGCTGGTCAAAGAGCGATCAAAATCGTTTCGAGGGTCCCCTTGACCCGACGGAGCAACAATAAAAAGCTCTGTGTCTTCGTCGTGAAACCTTGCTACGTGAACTTCACCTGCACGTCCTCGCGGTCCGCCGGGGCCGCCTCGAACAGCGGGTGGGGCTGATAGTTCAGGAGGCGCGCGACGAAGACGTCGGGCACCTGGGCGATGCGGATATTGAAGCGGTTGACGTCGTCGTTGAAGGTCGTGCGCGACGAGGCGATGCGCTCCTCGAGCCCGGTGATGCGCGACTGGAGCTGGATGAAGTTCTGGTTGGCTTTCAGGTCGGGATAAGCTTCGGCGACGGCGAAGAGCTGGCGCAGCGCTGCGGTCACCAGGTTGTCGGCGGCGGCCTTCTCTCCCGGGGTCGTCGCGCTCGAGTAGGCGTTGCGCGCCTGGACCACGGCTTCCAGCGTCCCCCGCTCGTGCTGCATGTAACCCTTGCAGGTCTCAATGAGTTTCGGCAATTCGTCGTGGCGCTGCTTGAGCATGACGTCGATGTTCGCGAACGACCGCGCGATGTCGTTCTTGAACTGCACCAGCCGGTTGTAAATGCCGATGAAGTAGAGGATCACGCCGATCCCAATAACAAAGATGACCAACAACACGCCCAGGGTGAGAACCGATCCGAGTCCCATGGCCTTGCTCCTTCCCGCGGCCGCGCCGCTCAGGCGAATTTCAGTTCGATGTCCCGCCGCTCGTCTTCGCTCACCTTGAAGAGATCGCGCGGCTGATAGCTCAGCAGTTTGGCCAGAAAGACGTCCGGCAACTGCGCGATGCGGATGTTATAGGTGTTCACGCTGTCGTTGAAGAATTCGCGCCGGTCGGCGATGCGCTCTTCGATTTCCGAAATGCGTTTCTGGAGCGCCAGGAAATTCTGGTTCGCTTTCAGGTCGGGATAGGCTTCGGCGACGGCGAAGAGGGTTTTCAACGCGGAGTGCATCGCCGTATCGGCCTCCGCCTTTTCGTGAACGCTCTTCGCGCGCTGGAAGTAGTTGCGCGCCTCCGTCACGGCCAGCAGCGTCTTCTGTTCGTGCTGCATGTAGCCCTTGCAGGTCTCGACCAGCTTCGGTAACTCGTCGTGCCGCTGCTTGAGCAGCACGTCGATGTTCGCCCACGACTTCTCGATGTTGTTCCTCAGCCGGATGAGGCTGTTATAGATGGTGATGAAATAGACGAAAACCGAAATGACGGCGAGCAGAACGGCGACCGTCGCCAGAATGGCCAGACCCGTCATCGAGGATTCCCCTCCGGCCCGCGTGGAGCGGCGGACGCGCGCCGAAGCGCCGCGTCTGACCGCGAAGTGAACCGAATCCTACCCAAAACCGCCCGTGAAGTCCACCGGCGCGCGCGCTGCCGCAGCGGCGGTGTCCTCACCGCCGAATGTCGCGGCGATCCCGCAGGGCGAAACCGCCGTCGCTAAAACATCCCCAGCTTGTCGAGCAGCATCGCGAGACACACCAGCACGAACGCCGCGCCGCCCAGAATCGTCAGCACGGCTTCGCGACGCAGGCGCCGTTCGGCTTCCTTCTCGGTGCCGGAAGAAATCCGGAAGAGCGGCTCGTTCTCGCCCTGCGTCATCAGGTTGCGATCGTTCTCCCCGCGCGGGACGGGGTTGGGGACGCACGTCCCGGAGACGTGGTAGGCGCGGCCGTCGGCCACCACGTATTCGGTCACGCGATACGGCCCGCCGGGAAAGGTCTGTCCGCCGAAGACCCGGCCGAAGCGGCGGAAGATTCCTCCCAATCCCTGCATGCTGCGCGCCTCCGCCTCGCGCGCAAGGGCCGCGGCCTCACCGCGCCGGCGTTCGTGTTCGCCGAGCATCTGCTCGACCGTCGTCGCCGCCGTTGCCACCCTCGCCGCCGGCATCGCGCCCGCGCCCGAGCGGATGTAGGTGTAAAGCTCCTCGTCGCTTACCGGCTCGTCGGCGACTTCCGGCCGGTGCCCCCGAAAGAGGCCGAAAAGACTTTGCCGGCGCCTTTGCCCGAGCACGCGCCGCGCTTCGCGTTCCAGCCCGAACTCCGCCCGCGTCGGGTCCACACGCACGCGCCCCGTCAAATCTTCCAGGTCGAACCCCACGAGGTTCGTGTCCGTCCGCATCCGCTCCCAGCCCTCGCTCTTCTGCTTCTTTACCCAGCGCTCGATCTCCGTCTTGTAGTAAAAGCACGGGGTGCGCGTCAGCGGGCTCAGAAACATGCTCTCGCCACGCGCGATGCCGTAAATCTCCGCGTGCCCCATCGCGAGGCTCCGGATCGCCATCACCGGCGTGTCCGTCATCACTTTGTAGTCGCGATAACGCCGAAACCCGCGATGGAAGACCCACAGGCCGATGAGAAATCCCACCCCCGCCCAGAAAACGCCTTCGTAGTCGATTTCCATGGGGACCCGTCCGGAAGCGCCGCCATCCTAGCCGATTCGCCTCCGCCCGCGCAACGCGCAGCGGCGCCCGTTGCTCTCATGCGGAATCCTGCGTCTGGAATTTTGAATGTTGAATCTCCCACCTTCGATCGCCGCGCGCAACGCGCCGTACCTCAGGCTCCTGCCTGCCCCAGGCAGGTCTTGTCCGTGGGTTTGGTGGGCTCTGCTTCGGCCCGCTCCTCCCGCCCGGTCTGCATCCTGCCCGTGAGGCGCTTGGATGTTGATTCGGCAAGCCGTGATTTTCGGTTCCCTGTCCTGCCCACGCCGCATGGGCAGGATGCCCATGCTACGAAGTGCCGCTCCCGCCGCCCGTTGCACGTCATGCCCGCGAAGGCGGGCTGCCACTCCGCGCTCCCGAATCCAAAATCCGTCATGGCCCTCCGCGCCCGCCGGAACGGACAGAAAGTCCGCGTTATACATCAAGTAAACCTTGGCCTGTTTTCGCTTGACACTGTCAATCCCAAGACGATATAGGTTTTGTTAATTACCCACGGGAATTAAAACTCGCCTCGGCCTGGGAGGGGGCCGTGCGGCACAGCTATTCCAGCCCGTCCCTGGGACCTATTGCTCGCTCCACAAAGGTGCGGGTCTCCGCTTGCGTTTACGCTGCCAGCTTTCTTCTGCTTTCGACACTCTTCGTAGGAAGAGCGGCCGCTCAAAAAGTCGACTTCCGCTGGCCCGTGGACACTCCCGCCCTCTCGGAGAACGACTACGCTGCCTTCAACCGGGTCGCCAACCACATGTTCCACGCTGGCTGGCTGGCGCAGAGCAAAGCTCTGCGATGGGGCGGCTTCCTTTCTGATCGCAGCGCTTCGCGCAACGCCAGCCCCGACGCTCGCGTTGCTGGCGGCACGAGGCTTCTCGACCACCGCCGCCCGCCATCTGCCGCCTGCCACGTACCTCACTTCCTTACGTCCCCTGCCTGCTGCTTACGGCCTCCTGCGGACTGTTCTCCTGGCCGTCGCGCTCGCAGCGGCCTGCGGCGGAGGCGGCTCGGCGCCGAGTCCCACGCAACAGACGGGGACGCCGGCCGGCACCTACACGCTGACCGTGACGGGCACCTCCAGCGGCGTCGAACGGACCACGACGCTCACACTGACGGTGAACTGAGCGTCGCGATGTTTGGCCTTAGGACCGCATGCGAGCGAGGGACGGAACGCAACACGTTTTTGGAAGAAAGGAGGGCAAAACGATGAAACGCAGTTTGATGCTGGGAATGGGAATACTCATGCTGTGGCAGCCGGCTGCCGCGCTGGCCCAAACAACTTCAACCCAAACGCTCGGTAATGACGACATAGTCCAAATGGTGCAAGCCAAGCTCGCAGATCAGGTCATCATTGCCAAAATCAAGTCATCACAATGCAAGTTCGACACGAGCACCGACGCGTTGATCAAACTGAAAATAGCGGGTGTCAGTGATGCCGTCCTGCAGGCCATGGCCGAATACGGCGTGCCAGCAACTACAGTGGCTGCCGCCGCCGCCGCGCCTCCTCCCGACCCTAATGATCCAGATTCGCCGCATGCCCCTGGCATTTACTACTACCGGCAAGATTCCGCAGGAAGGCAGATGACGGAGCTGGAGCCGACGTCCTACGCTGGGCAAAAGATGGGAGGCTTTTTCAAGTCTGGCATGACTGGTGGCCTTGCCAAGGTCAAATCGAAAGTAGCAATCCAGGGGAGCCAAGCTTCTTTGCGCCTCACGGAAGCACGGCCGACGTTTTATTTCTATTTCGAGGAAAAGGCCGGCAGCTTCGGAAGTTCAGGCGGACTGGGGGAAAGCCCCTCCAGCCCAAATGACTTCGTTTTGGCGCGCATGGAGAGGAAGAAAAACGCGCGAGAACTCGTGGTCGGCCAGATGGGCATGACCGGCGGATCGTCGGGAGTTCGTTCGAAAGACACCGTGCCATACGATGCTGAGAAGTTGCGGCCCGGAGTGTACAAGGTCCAGCTGCAGGGAGATTTGGAGCCTGGGGAATACTGTTTCTTCTTCGCAAGGAGCGGTCAGACGATGGGGCTGACGGGCGGCAAGTTGTTCGACTTCGGCGTCAATATCGGGAAGTAGCCGTCAGCTCAAACGCTCGGACAAGTCTACTTGGTCGGTTGGGCGGACAAACTAATGAAGGTTTGGAACTGGGAACTTAGACCCGCCGCCAAAGATCTGCAATTGAAGGAACGGCCTCGTGGGACGAGGAGTCGAGGGGATGCTGGTTCGATTTAATCGCCTTGCCGTACGAATGGCGACGGAAACCTTCACAACTGGTCGCGCGGAGTCTCGCCTTTCAAGGACTCCGCGGCTTTTCAGCGGGTGGACGCAGGGGCGCCCCTGGTGGGCGCCCAGAGCCGGGACCTGCCTGCCGCAGGCAGGCAGCCCCGCCCCTCAGGCTAATCGTTGCGTAACGTCGGCACCGAGGAAGTTGCATTCGGAACGACCAACTGAGATTTGGTGGAACCGACATGCCGAGTGAGTAAGGGACGGTTCTTGATCGACGAACTCGAAGACGAAAGGGTCATCCTGGCTATCAGCGAGAGCATCTGCGAGCCGCGTGTCGGTGGACAAGCTGGTGGATGGGAACCGGGACAGAATCGCTGACCCAAAGACTTACGCGCGTGTGCCCTCCGGAGAGACGAAGACGTTGATGCCGTCTTTGCAAGGCATGTGAAAGGACAGAATAGCCACACGCACTTATGACGTGGTCTTTGGGGTCTTTGGTGAACTTCGCTGTTGCTTGGCGAGAAGCCGTGCCGACCGAAGAATCAACGGAGTGGAGGCCAGAGCCAACGGGGAGCCAGAGGAAAAGTGGCGGTCGTGACGAGACTGACCTCCATGGCTCCGAGGTCGGTCGTAGCCTTGGTCCGATGTCAGTTTCCCTTTCGGGATTACCGCGAGGTAGCAGTAACCCTGATGAGGTGGTTCCATGGCGAATGAGCAGTTCATCTCGCTGCGCGCACAGTTCTTTCGGGGATCCAAAGAGCCTGGCGACGTCATGCGGAAGGCTCATTACAACAGGAGGCAGAAAATGTTTCCGAAGCGGGCGGTTTTTTTCGTGGGAGTTTTTTGTGTCGCAGTCTTGGGGTGCACCGTTTCACCTGTTTTCGCGGATGAGTATAAGGACGCGCGAAGGTCTTACGCAGAGGGCAGATTTGATGAAGCCGTGCGGCTGCTGGCCGTGAAGTTGCGGAAGAAGCCGGACCACCGGGATTCCATCCAGTTGCTGCCCGTGGCTGTCAACGCGGCGTACAACCGCCACCTAGAACTTGCTCGCGATGCCGCCAAGCAGAGCCAATGGGACGAGGCTCGCCGGCACTACGAGGCCATGGTAAATATCAGGCGGGAACTCGATTCCCTGCCGCCCTTAATAGACAAGAAATCAAGAGCGCCTGTCGACTTGCCTAAGCCGCCGGACGTCTCGGACGAAAGGGACAAAGCGCAGAGGAATGCGGCCGAGGGGTACTACCAGAGGGGGCTTGCAGCCATGCAAGAAGTGGGGCAGTCAGATCGAGCCGTGCAGGAATTCGAGGCCGCGCTTCGGCTCATTCCGGATTACAGGGACGCATCCCAGATGGCCACCGAAGCCCTTTACCAGGACGCTCTCCGCTTCGCTGAGCAGAGTAAGTTCCGCGACGCATACAAGAAGCTCGAGAGATGTGAGCAGCGCGCCCCAGGCTACAAAGATGTGGCGAAGCTGATGGCGGATTTGCGCGACAAAGCGAAGGTTCGGATCGGGCTGATGCCCTTTGTGGACCAAACCGGATCGCTACAGTTCGGGGCATTGGGAGATTCACTGACACAGCAAGTCCACACGAGCCTTCGGGGCGTGAATCCCGCCCTGGTCGAATTCTACACACAGGACTATGTACGACAGCAATTCGTCAAGCAGCTCGTCTCCGCCGGCAAGCTCGACCCCGTTTTGGCGGTCGCCTTCAAGCCTGACATAACTGAGGCAACGGCAACGGACGTGGGCAAGGCAGTGGGCATCGACTACTTTGTGTTCGGAAAAATTACGGGAGTATACCCCAAGCCAGCCAACGAAACACTGCAAGCTCAAGGACAGGACCGGGCATTGTTCGTGGGAGAAGCGGTGTGGTGGCTTTACCGGCGCGAAGGTTCCGCCGAACTGGAGGCGAGCTGGGAAGTTCGCGAAGTGGAGACGGGACAACAGCTCTTTTACGAGAGCTCCCGGGCATCCGAGCTCGACAGGACAGAGTGGGTAACTTACCAGGGAGAAGAGAGGGCAATTCCGAGTTGGGTCCGAGCACGGATCACGGGAAATCGGCCGGTCAAACCGGCCGACCAGCTTGTACGAGGGGCACTAGCCAAGGTCGCAGAAGACATAGCCCGTAAGCTTCGGACGCGCTTGGAGCTGGACTGACCTGTTGGCAGCCTCCCGCCGCCTACTTTTTATTTCCTCAAATAGCCAGTGGCGGGAAGCGAAAAGTGTCGCTTAGCAGAGGCTGTGTGAGGGTTTCTGCTGTTATAGCTAAGTCGCCCTCTTGGGGCCGGGGATACTACGCTGCCCACAGAAAGGCCGTTGATTTCCCACAACAGGAGGCCGAGGCGACGGTAGAGGAGTGCGTGAATGTGCACAGGCGAGTTTCGCGGGTAGCGATGGTGGACGAGTGTGGCGTGCCGCAGCACCGCATGATGCATGCCAACTGGTGGAAGGAGACGTGTCAGCGCCAGCCCGCCGTCGTCCGCCACCTGCCGCCGGCCACATACGTCACTTCCTTCCGCCCCCTGCCTGCTGCTTACGGCCTCCTGCGGACTGTTCTCCTGGCCGTCGCGCTCGCAGCGGCCTGCGGCGGAAGCGGCTCGGCGCCGGCTCCCACGCAACAGACCGGGACACCGGCCGGGACGTACACGATCACCGTGACGGGCACCTCCGGCGGCGTGGACCGAACTCAGAACCTGACGCTGACGGTGAACTGACCGGTCGCGGAAAAATTCTGCCGCCGTCAGCCTGAGGACGCCGGTCCCGTACCGCGGGACCGGCGTCCGAAGGATCTCGCCCTGACTCGAGCGAGTTCCCTTCCGTGCTCGGCGCGCGCTGTCGCGGCGATCCCGCCCTGCGGGATCGCCGTGTTCGGGTTTTGGCCTCACGCTTTCCCGCGCGCGGCCGGCGCTGCAATGAAACCGGAGAAAGACTACAGGCGAGAAACCATGCGAGTACGCAAGCCTTCGCTTTTTCTTCGCCTCCGTAAGCCGCTCTTCAAGCCTCGCCCGGGACTCGCTGAGACCATGGCGACCACTGAGACACTCACCGCGAGGCTATCTCAACGGCCCGCGCCCCAGGTCAGAGCCATCCGAGTTTGCCAAGAATCACGGCGAGGGAGACGAGCGCCACGCCGCCGCCGCCGAAGACATAGAGCACCGCGCGCTTCTTCAGACTCCGCTCGGCTCCTTCTTCGGTCTCGGAGGAGATGAGGAACGTCGGCTCGTTCTCGCCCTTTCGGATCAGGTGCCGGTCGTTTTCATCTTGGGGAAACGGATTCTCCGCGCAGCAGCCCGCGATGTGGTACCAGCGTTCCGGCTCGACGACGAACTCGGTGAGACGGAACCTTCCGCCGCGCGCGCCGCCCCGCCCGAAACCGCCGCCGCGGAAGAGGTTCAGAAAATCTCCGCCGCTTGGGGACGAGGACTGCTTGCGGCGGCGCATCTCTTCCCGAAAAGCTTCGAGCTCGCGCTTCGCCTGCTCCTGTGAAGCGGGCTGGGAGCTACCTCCCGCACCGGCGAAGGAGGGCGGGTCGGCGACGCGCTCGGCGACGGGAATCGCCACGTCGCCGCGTTCGATGTAATCGAACAGTTCGGCTTCCGAAGGGCCGAATGCGCGCGCGGCTTGGGCTTCACGGCCGAAGAGTGAGGAGCCACTGAACTTGAGCGAAGGTCGGCCCACTTCACGCTGCGCGTGCTCGTGCACGTTGAACTCCACATCGCGCGGGTCCACGGCCACGCGGCCCGTCAGGTCCTCCAGCCAAAACCGCACGCCGTTCGTGTCCGTGCGCAAGTTAGCCCAGCGGCCGCTTCGCTTGCCTTCCTGCCATCGCTCGATCTTGACCTGATAAGCGAAGCACTGCGTGTGCGAGACGGGACTGAGCAGCCGCTGTTCGCCTTTGGCGCGGCCGTAGATTTCCACGTGCCCCATCGCGATGCTGCGGACGGGCATCACCGGCGTATCGGCCAGTACTTTGTATTTCCGGAAGACGCCGAAGCCGCGGAAAAAATAGAAGAGACCGGCGAAAAATCCCACGACCGCATAGCCGAACAGGTCGTCGTCGCTGGAAAAAATCGCCATGCGCTTGACGAAGTGAGCGCCATCCTAGCCGAGTGCGACAATGAAGGCAAGACCGCCGCTGGCCGCGCTGCGCGCCCTCCGGTATCATGGGGAGCGCGGCGTGACGGTTGCCCTCAGAACAGGGTGCGCGTCCGGCGCATTCGCCCGCGGAGTGCGGACGACTGAGGACGGGCCGCTCTTCCATGCCACCGTTTCGAATCCTCGAGCACACGGCGGACATCGGCTTCGAGGCGTTCGGCTGCTCGCGCGAGGAAGTCTTCGCCAACGCCGCGCGCGCCCTGCTTTCGATCATCGTCGACCTCGATTCAGTCGAGACGACCCAAGAGGTGGGGATCGAGTGCGCGGCCGCCGACGCGCCCGGACTGCTGGTGGACTGGCTGAGTGAAATCCTCTATCTTTACGATGCGGAGGGCTGGCTGCTCTCGAAGTTCCGCTTCGACCGGCTCGAGGAGACGAAGCTCGCCGCCCGCGCGCGCGGCGAGAAGTTCCATCCCGGGCGGCACAAGGTGAACCTGCTGGTAAAGGCCGTCACGTACCACCAATTGGTCCTCGAAGAGACGCCGGAGGGCTGGCGCGCGCAGGTGTATGTGGATATTTGAAAAAAGCCGCGTGCAGTTAGCCATCAGCCGTCAGGGCCTCCCCGCTCGCGGCGCTGCCTCTCGTTTCCGCGTCCTGATCGTCTCGTTTCTCGTCCCCTGCTTCCTACTTCCTACTCCCGACTCCCTCCTCCACGCCCGCGGCCGCTACGAAGTCACCGAAGTCCGGCCTCAGGTCTTCGTGTGGGTTCCTGAAGACATCATTGACCAGCGCGGCGACCCGCTTTACAGCCGCGCGGCGACGGTGGGATTTATGATCGCCGACGACGGCGTCGTGGTCGTGAACACTGCGAACAGCCCGTTCCGGGCGCGCGAAGCCCTGTTTGAAATCCGCCGCCGCACGGAACTGCCGGTCGTTTATGTCATCAACACCTGCGGCGACCCCGACCAGACGCTGGGGAATGAAGTTTTTCCGAAGGCGGCGATCCTCTCCACCGCCGAGGCGCGCGAGCAGATGCTCGGATATCAGGCCGAACTCCAGCAACGGCTGCGCGGCGACGGCTGGTGGCGGCTGGAAGCGCGCATGCGCGGCATCCATCCCACGCCTTCGACGCAGACGTTCGGCGAGGAACTCCGCCTCACGCTGAGCGGGCGGGAAGTTGTGGTGCGAAGAATCAGCGGCGGTCACTCGCCCGGCGACGCGGTGGTCTATCTGCCGGATGCGCAAGTTGCCTTCCTCGGCCATCTGTTTGAAAACGGATTCTTCCCGCGCATGACTTCGGCGAACATCCGCCGCTGGATCGAAGTGCTTCGCGAACTCGAGTCGTGGGATGTCGAGTGGTACGTTCCCGCGCACGGCGCCCCGGGCAGGAAGAAGGATGTCGCCGAATTTCGCGGGTTTCTCGAGTGGCTGGCCGGCGAGGTGGAGGGCCGCGTCAAGGAGGGACAGCCGCTGGCGCGCATCCGGCGCGAGCTCAATCCTGCCGCAACGTTTGCCTGGCGCGCGCGCGACCTGGCTCGCGACGCCGTCGAGGCCGTCTATCGCCAGTTCGTGAAGCCGCCCGACCCGGCCGCGGCGTTTCAAAAGCCGTAGCCTCAGCCACGCGCCATCGTTCCGGTCCGGCTGGCGCGTTATCATAAGCCTTAGAGGAAGCCGAATACCATCGGGCGCGGCGAAGAGGAACTTGCCCGACGAGGAGGTTTCGAATGGAGTTGTCGAGAAGGAGCTGGTGTCTGAGCCTGGCCGCAGCGCTCGCCTCGGCACGCAGCCTGGCGGCGCAGAGTTCCGCCCTGCCGTCACGCGTGTATCCCTATGACGAGTTGCCGGTCCGGCAGAGCGACGGGAACAGCTTTCGGCACATTCTGGACGGAAGCACGCACCGCGGCGTGCGCGTGGAAGCTCACGCCACAGAACTCGCTCCGGGATTGCGCCCGCACGCGCCACATCGCCACAAACATGAGGAGATGTTCCTGGTGCGCGAGGGGACCGTGGAAGTGCTCATTGAAGGAAAGGCGACGAAGCTCGGACCCGGCTCGGTGGCCTTCGTCGCCTCGAACGAAGAGCACGGCATCCGCAACGTGGGTTCGGCTCCTGCGCGCTACTTCGTCGTCACCGTCGGGATGGGTGGGGAGTAAGCTCCCGCCCTGCCGCCTCCACGCTGAACCTCGGAAGTCACGAGGAGGTCCTCATGCCTCTTGAAATGCGCCAGCTCGAAAAGCTTGACGATTACCGCTGGCTGGTGCCGCGGGGCACGCGGCCCGGCATGTTGACCGACGCGCTGATTTACGCCGACGAGCGGCTGCTCAAGGACCTGCTCAGGGACCTTTCCGTCGAGCAGGCGATGAACGTGGCGATGCTGCCCGGCATTGTCGGTCGCTCGCTCGCCATGCCGGACATCCACCAGGGATACGGGTTCCCGATCGGCGGCGTGGCGGCGACTGACCCTAAGGAAGGCGGCGTGGTTTCACCGGGCGGCGTAGGGTTCGACATCAACTGCGGCGTGCGGCTGCTGGCCTCGACGCTCACCGAGGAGCAGGTCCGCCCGAAGCTGCGCGAGCTTGTGAACCAGCTCTTTCGCGATATTCCCTCCGGCGCGGGACAGAAGGGATTCATCAGGATCTCTTACGAAGACCTCGACCGCGTCCTCACCGAAGGCGCCGCGTGGATGGTCGAGCATGGTTACGGCTATGCGGAAGACCTCGAGCGCTGCGAAGAGAGCGGAGCGATTGACGCCGCCGATCCCGCGGCCGCGAGCGACCACGCCAAGAAACGCGGGCTGCCGCAGATCGGCACGCTCGGCTCGGGCAATCATTTTCTGGAAGTGCAGTACGTCGAGCGCATCTTCGAGCCCGAAATCGCGCAGGCGCTGGGGCTTTACGAAAACGAAGTCGTCGTCCTCGTCCATTCCGGCTCGCGCGGCTTCGGCCATCAGGTCTGCACCGACTACCTGCGCGAGATGGGTGCGCCGATGCGCCGCTATCAAATCGAACTGCCGGACCGCCAGCTCGCCTGCGTGCCGGCGCGTTCGCCGGAGGGCGAGTCGTATCTGGCCGCCATGCGCGCCGCGGCCAATTTCGCCTGGGCGAACCGCCAGGGCATCACGCACTTCGCGCGCGGCGCCTTCAGGCGCATCTTCGGCGAGCGCGAAGAACTGCGCGTCGTTTACGACGTCTGCCACAACATCGCCAAACTCGAGCGGCACCGCGTGGGTAACCGAGAGATGGAAGTCGTCGTACACCGCAAAGGGGCGACGCGCGCCTTTCCGGCGGGCCGGCCGGAAGTGCCCGAGGCGTACAAGTCCGTCGGCCAGCCCGTGCTGATTCCGGGTTCGATGGGCACGGCGTCGTACGTATTAGTGGGAAGCGAAGGGGCGATGAAGGAGACTTTCGGCACCACCTGCCACGGGGCGGGACGCGTGATGAGCCGCACGGCGGCGAAGAAGAGCGAATTCTCCTCCAACGCCAGGCAGCGGCTCGAAGAACGCGGCATTCTGGTGCGTGCCGAAACCCGCGACGGAATTACGGAGGAAATTCCCGAAGCTTACAAGGACGTGGACGCGGTGATTGAGGTCGTCCACAACGCGGGGCTTTCAAAACGCGTGGCACGCCTGCGACCGATGGGTGTGATTAAAGGGTAGCGCGGGTCTGTTCTGTGACCCGCGGCCCGCGAAGCCGCAGGTCAAAAAGCAGACCTGCGCTACTGCGATTCGCACAGCGACGTCTGTCGCAGGTCAAAATGCAGACCTGCGCTACTGCGATTTGCACAGCCACGTCTGCCGCAGGTCAAAATGCAGACCTGCGCTACTGAGATTCGCACAGCGACGTCAGTTGCCCGACCTGCGCGGGCGGGAAGAGGAGCTCGACGCGGCGGTTGCGTTCGCTCGCGCCCGGCACGTCTTCGACGGGCTCGCGCTGGCCGCGGCCGACTACTGTCTCGCCAAGTTCTGCGAGCAGCGCCTGCCGCTCCCCGGGGTTGGCGCGCGAGGCGTTGTAACTCATCTCGACCAGCCGTTTAACGGTGGCCAGGCGGGTCACCGCCATTCCCCTGCGAATCGGTTCGTCTTCATAGGTCAGGGTCTGCTGAAGGAGGTAACGGTAAACGGCCAGGGCGCGCTGCTCGGAGAGCCACTGGTTGTACTCCTCGCCCCCCACGCGGTCCGTGTGACCGACATGGCGGACGTCGGCATCGGGAAAGAGCAGGCGTCGCAGGACGGAGAGTTTGGCCAGGCTTTCGCGCGCCTCCGGGCGGAGCTCGTAACTGCCCAGGTCGAAGAGAATATCGGAGGCCAGCGTCAGAACCATGTCGCCGCCCTGCCGCGTCAGCTGGCCGAGCGAAGCAAGCTGGCGTTGGAGGTCGGCGCAGAGCTTCTCGCGCTCTTCGCGGAGCCGCGCGGTTTCCGCCTGCGCGGCCGTCAACTGGTCCGCAAGCTGCTTTTCGAGCATCGCCCAGCGTTCTCGCTCCTTGCGGGCAAGGTCCCGCTCGTTGGCCAGAGTCTTTTCGAGCTGCTTCATGCGCTCGCGCAGCGCGGCGAGTTCCTCTTGCGCGGAGGCGAGCTTCCCTTCCAGTTGCCGCGTGAGCAGCCCTCCCTCCGCTCCGACGGACAACGCCCGGGCGTTCTCGGCAATCTGCGCCGCGGTGCGCGCGTACTGGATGGCCTCCCGCTGGTCACCGCCCGCGCGCGTGGCCTCTTCGGCCTGCTGGAGGAACTTGCGCGCCTGCTCGAGGGTCTGGCGCGTGCGGACTTCATCAGGCAGCGGCTCGGCGTCCTCCGGCGTGGGCACCGCCAGCAGGCCGGACGTGGAGGCAAGTTCCACCGCCTTGCGCGCCTGAAGGAGCGGGTTGGGGACGGAGGTGTCCACCTGCGCCGGAGACGTGTCGTACTTCGTGTAGTAAGTATAGAAGAAGGTCTGGCCGGGAACCGGCAGCGCCTTTTCGCCGGTTCGCAGGGCATCCTGGTTCGTGCTGTAGAGCACGACCAGCGGGCTCGGGTCATTCACCGCGAAGTTCGGCTCGGCCGTCACCATCAGCCAGAACGTCTGGTAAGGCGTCGTGACGTTGATGGAGACCGGGCCCGTGGCGTCGAAAGTGATCTCGCCAAGGTTCATCGCCGCGCCGTCCACGGAGACCGCCCAGAGGACGTAGGTGAGAAAGTCCCGCCCGAATTTCATCGCGGGCTGAAGCCCTTTGATCGCTCCGCGGTTGATATCGATTTCCGTGAAACCCGGGCGGCTCTGGATCTTGAGCTGGCACGAGGCTTCCGGCTCGATCTTCGTTCCCTTCAGCTCAACCACAGTGGAGCCGCTGAGATAACGGAAACTGAGAATCTGAGCGCCCGGCTCGGTGACTTCCACGGACTGGATGCTGGCGGGCCGGACCGTGGGCGCGGCATCCTGTGCTCCCTGCGCCGCAATCGCGGGGTGAGGGGCGAGCAGGGCGAGGAGCATCGTCGCGAGCCGGAGTTGCGCGGACCGCGTCATTCTCCTTTCGTTTCGGGGTGGGAGCCTCATCGTTTCACGCATGCCTTTCATCGTCTGGACGCCGCGAGCGGCGGCTGCCCCGAGCGGCTTCCCTCCGCGCCGGTGCGCGTGCGGTCAGATGCAGAAAAATTGCAACAAGCGGAGAAGGGGTCAGCTCGCTGCTTGCCGACGCGCCGAGCGGTTCTCGCCGCGACGGCCGAAGCGGAGCGAAGGCGCGGAGTTACTCCTCCAGTTGTTGAGCGAGGTAGTTCTCGAGCCCGAGTTGGTCGATCAAACCCAGCTGGGTCTCGAGAAAATCCACGTGCTCTTCCTCGTCCTTCAGCAGCTTCTCGAGCAGGTCCGCCGAGCCGTTGTCCCCCGCCTTGCGGGCTGTGGCGACGGCGGCGTTGTATTCGGCCACGGCGCTCTTTTCGAGGTCCAGGTCGTTCTTGAGCTGCTGCTTGACGTCCTTGCCGATGTTCAGCTTCGGCAGGTCGTTCAGGTTCGGCAGGCCGTCGAGAAAGAGGATGCGCTCGATGAGTTCCTCGGCGTGCTTCATTTCGCCGATCGCCTGTTTCTTAACCTCCTTATACAGGCGCTTGTATCCCCAGTTGTTCTGCATCTCGGCGTGGAGCATGTACTGGTTGATCGCCTGGAGTTCCTCACTGAGCGCCTTCTGGAGCAGTTGAATAACTTCCGCTTTTCCCTTCATGTGGAATATCCTCCCTGTGCCATTAGCCTATCGCATTTCGCCGCGGAGTTCCAGAGCGTGCGCCGTGCGGGCGGCGCGGATTCACGATGGGCGGGCCGGAGGGGCGGACGGGGCGTGCAGGTTCCGGGGAACTTTCCGCGCGCAGGTTCGTAATAGTAAGGTGAAGGAATTGAACGCCTGGGAGGAAGACCCATGTATTGTCCTCAGTGCGGGCAGGAATACTCTCAAAAGGTGAATTTCTGCTGTCAGTGCGGTACGGCGATGTTCGTCCGGCCCACCGCGAAGCGGAAGCTGACGCGGTCGCGGCGGGACAAAAAGATCGGCGGCGTCTGCGCGGGCGCCGCGGAATATTTCGACCTCGACCCGACGCTCGTCCGCGTCCTCTGGGTTATCTTTGCGCTGCTCGGCGGATGGGGTTTGCTCGCTTATTTGGTCGCCTGGATCGTCATTCCGCTCGAGCCGAAAGCACTCCCGGCACCCGAGAAGGCCGCCGCGGAGCCGCACCCCAGTCCGAACGCCTGAAGCCGGACCGGCCGGCAGCGGCCAGGAAGTAGAGAAACTCAACATGGGGCCGTGTCGCGCGACGCGGTCCCCAATCCCGCCGAACCACAGGGTTCCTGAACGCACCTCATCATCAAGGCGGAGAAACTCCTGTCATCTTCGGCCCGCTACGTGCACTTTGTCCGGGCGAAGCTCGGACTTCTGGGACTGAATGTCAGGCCCGAGCGCAGGAGTGGGGCAATGCGCACGCATCTGGGATGCATCGGAAGAGTGAATCTGGGACTTCTTGGCGAGGAGACTCGTGGAAAGCTGGAGCGGTTCCAAGGAAACTGGCTGGACTTTGTGGCTGACCCGGCCTCGCTGGTCGTTCGCCACGTGCAACCGACGGACGCTCCGGTCGTCCCGAACGTTGCAGCGGAGTTGTTGGAGTGTCTCGGCCGCCTGACCGACGACGAGCGCGCCCGCGCTCCTGGCGGCACGCTCTACTGCCTGGATGAGGAGGACGGCCAGTACGTCCGGCTGAAAGTATCCCCGGGCGGCGTCCTCGCCGTGGCCTGGGCACAGCCCGACTATTCCCGCGCCCGCCGCGTGCCCTATCGGGGCGAACACGTGCCGTTGGTCTTTGAGCCCTATCAGCGCCTGAACGGCGCCGTGCGGCTGCGCGCCTCCGCCGAAGGCTTGGCGCGTTTTCGTCAGGCCATCGAACGCTCCACGGGCCTCTACCCGGAGGGCGACCTCGGCCAGCGCCCGGTGGACGACAAGATCGAAATCAACTTCCACAACGTCAACGCCAGCGTGCTGGCGCTGCTCGCCGCGCTCCGGGACGCTGCCCAGCCGCCGGCCTCACTCGAAGGCGAAATCGACGTCAGCTCGTTCCGGCCCGGCGACCTCGAGGATTATTGCCGCTTTGTGATGCGCGACGGTGAGGTCTGGCTGTTGCGGCCCGCCCTGTGGAGCGAGACGGAAGAAGAAGCCCAACCGCTGGAATCGGCAGCCTGAATGCCGTCGGTCCATTGAGTGATCGGTCGAACGGCTCATGGAAAGCCGGCGGCGGCGGCGAGGATTCCCCCGTTTTTGCCGCCACCGCTTAACGAACTGTTGAAGAAATCGTCGGACTGAAGGAGCGCCGAATTCCATGGACTACGGATTCACCGAATACCAGAGCGCCATTCGCGACCTCGCGCGCGAAATCGCCCGGAAGGAAATTTTGCCCGTCGCCGCCGAATACGACCGCGAAGGAAAATTCCCCTGGCCGGTCGTGAAGGTCCTGGCGGAAACGGACCTCTTCCGCGTCTTCATCGACGAACGCTACGGCGGGCTCACGGACTCGACGCCCATCCTGAACATGTGCATCGTGACCGAAGAGCTTTCGCGCGCCTGCGCGGGCATCGCGCTGGCGTTTGCGGGCACGGCGCTCGGCGCGCTGCCGATTGTGATTTCCGGCAGCGAAGAGCAGAAACAGCGCTGGCTTCCCGAAATCGCCGCCGGCAAGCGCCTGGCCGCCTTCGCGCTCACCGAGCCCCAGGCCGGGTCGGATGCCGCCGCCGTCCGCACGACCGCTTTGCGCGACGGCGACCACTACGTGCTCAACGGCACGAAGCAGTGGATCACCAACGGTGGCGAGGCGGAAATCTATTCCGTCATCGCGCTCACCAACCCCGCCAAAGGCCCGCGCGGCGCTTCCTGCATTGTCGTTGAAAAGGGCACGCCCGGTTTCAGCTTCGGCAAGAAAGAAGACAAGCTGGGTATCCGCGCTTCGGCCACCCGCGAACTGATTTTTGAAGACTGTCGTGTGCCCGTCGCGAACTGCCTGGGACGCGAGGGAACAGGCTTCATCACCGCGATGAAGACGTTTGACGCCTCGCGGCCGGGCGTGGGCGCGCAGGCCCTGGGGATCGCGCAGGGCGCTTTCGACCTGGCGCTCGAATACGCCTGCACGCGGCGCCAGTTCGACGCGCCGATTTCGTCATTTCAGGGATTGCGCTTCATGCTCGCCGATATGGCGACGAAGATCGAAGCGGCGCGCGCGCTCATTTACGCGACGGCGCGCTACATCGACTCCAACCCCGCCCAACGCCCCACACTCTACTCGGCGATGTCGAAATGCTTCGCTTCCGACGTTGCTATGGAAGTCGCCGTGGACGCCGTGCAGATTTTCGGCGGCTACGGCTACATGCGCGACTACCCCGTGGAGAAATACCTGCGCGACGCGAAGATTACGCAGATCTACGAGGGAACGAACCAGATCCAGCGCGAAGAAATCTCCAAAGCCCTCGTCGGCCAGTTCCACTCCGGCAAAGCCGCGCGCCTGAAACGCGCGGCGTGAGCCCGTTTCGCCGACTCCATCCGGCCGGAACCGGCGTCCCGCGTCAGGCGCTTCAGCCTCGCGGTGATAGTTGTGAACCAGGGGAGAACTTCCAACCCAGGCCCCGGCTAACTCTCCTTCCGCTTCCTCTCCTCCTGGGGCTGCCTCCTCCACCGGTCACGGACGCCCCCCTGCGCGCGCATGACGGCTTGCCGCGGGGACGTGGCGAAAGGAATCACGCCAGCGGGTTTACGCGAACCCGCGCATGACGGTGGCTTCGGCGACCCGGCTGACGGCGAGGATGTCGGGCAGGACGAAAACGTCGGTCGCGGCCAGGGTTTCATCGTCGGCGGGCGTGGTGGGTCCGTTAGCCGCTTCGACAACGATACGCGCGCGCACCTGGGCGGCGTTGGCCGCCGTGATGACGTTTTCGAGCGCGGCGGGAATCAGGATGTCGCACTCAAGCGCCAGCAAATCCTTGTTCGTGAGAGGTGATGCGCCCGGAAGACCCGCGACGCTTTCGGTCTCGCGCTTGTGGGCGAACAGACGCGGCAACTCGAGTCCTTCCGCCGCAAAGACTCCGCCGCGCGAGTCGCTGGCGGCGATGATCTTCGCGCCCTTTTCGGCGAACGGCCGCGCCGCAATCGCGCCCGCGTTGCCGAAGCCCTGCACCGCGTGATAGGGATTCAAATCTTCGCCGAATTCCCGGTCGGGGAGGGCTTGCGGCGTGAATTCGATCGTTGCGGACATGGGCGTTCTCCCGCTTGGAATGACGGCGCGAGGCACGCACCGCTCTCGAAGCGAGCTGCGGGCCGTTAGGCTGAGGGTAGGTTGGCGATTGTCGTCCGGCCCGGGCGAATGAACCGCGCGTTCGGTCGCGGGCTGGCAAGAGTCAGGTGAAGAAAACTTATGCGGTGCTCATGACCCGGAAGCACGACTTTCGCTGCTTCCGTCCCCCAGCTCGGGGCCCTGGGAACCTCTCTGCCGGAACGGACAAAATGTCTCTAACTAGCTGAAGGGGTTGAACTTAGCGAACTTCTCTCAAGGGCACCATAGGGACAATTCACCACACGTGTAAAATCAGAAATTTTTTAGCCAGAAGATAAATTTTCCGGGCGAACGAGGGACGACATCAAATCGTGAAGCATGAAGTGCGAAGGATGAAAGAAACAAACTTTCACCTCAGAGCCACCGAGACATAGAGGAGACTTACGCGACCAAAAGGCTCGAAGGTGAGTGGTTGAGATTCTTCTCTGAGACTCTGTGACTCTGTGGTGAAAGGCGCTTACCGCAGCAGTTCTTCGAGGCGCGTCGCCGCGTCCGTTTTCTCGTCGCGGTACTTGATGATGACCGGCGTGTAGAGCGAAAGTCCCCAGTCCTTGCCGCGGCCGAGCGTGACGGCGCGCGCGCCGGGGACAACGACGGCACCCGAGGGAATGACCAACGGCGCGTCTTCTTTCCGACGATAGACACAGTCACGGACCAGGTCGTAAACGGGCGTCGAGCCGGTGAGGATGACGCCCGCGGCGAGCACCGCGCCTTCCTTGACCACCGTGCCTTCATAGACGCCGCAGTTGCCGCCCACCAGCACGTCGTCCTCGATGATCACCGGCAGCGCGCCGATGGGCTCGAGCACGCCGCCGATCTGCGCCGCAGCGCTCAGGTGCACGCGCTTGCCGATTTGCGCGCAGGAGCCGACCAGCGCGTGCGAGTCCACCATCGTGCCGTCATCTACGTACGCGCCGACGTTGATGTACATGGGCGGCATGCAGACAACGCCCTCGCCCAGATAGCAGCCGTCGCGAACGCTCGAACCTCCCGGCACGATTCGGATGTTGCGGTCGGCGGGGATGGGCTTGAGCGGATAGGTGTGCTTGTCGCGGAATTGGCTTGGTAGCGCAACTTCCGCATTCTGAAGTTGCGGCTCTTCCGTAGCGCCGGCCTTTAGGCCGGCATCTGTCGCGGCGAAGTCCTCATCGCCGCCGGATTTTGTCGGCGAGGACGCCGACGCTACAGCCATCTCCACCACTCGCCCAATTCGAAACCCCAGCAGGATCCCCTTCTTCACCCAGGCGTTGACCTTCCATCCCGTCGGTGACGACGCGTCGCGCTCGGCGGCGCGGATCGTCCCTGCATTCAGCGCCGCCTTCAATTCGTCGAACGCGGCAAAATGCTCATCGCCGACCTCGCTGCCTTCTCGGCCGAACAACTTCTCGATGCGTGTCTCAAGGCTCATATGAAAAGCACGGACGGAACAGTTGAGCGTCCGCTGGGCAGAACAAACCGCCCCCACACCTTTTGCGCTTGCAGCAACCCTTGCGTAGCCATCACCTTTTTCCACTTGTCGCGGTTTTCGCGGGTGGCGCACACCTCAACTTGTCGGGGTGTGCGGTTTCGCCCGTCATCGGATATCTCGCCATTCGCGGGCTTCCACGAATACGCTCAAGTGCCCCACGTTCTCAGTTACCACGATGCCGCCCGCCTCGTGGGCCTGCGCCGCCAAGATGACATCGACGTCCAACTCTTTGGGGTCAGCCGTCGGTTTGCCATGCTTCCGGGCTTCTGCCCAGAATGTGGCTGCTCTCAACATGGCCCGAGTGGTGAGCGGCAAGTAGATCAGGACGACTTTGAGGTCATCGAGCCGCTGGATGGAATCCGTCAGCCCTTCCAGCGGCAGGTTGCGCCGCAATTCGTAATCTGAGATTTCGGGAACGACAAGCACGGCGCCCGCACCGAGCATACGCTCAGCCACGCGAGGATCTCAGGATTGGGCCGTGGGTGCGCGATTCTTCCAAGTGGGCCACTGTCCAGGAGGAGGGGCTTCGTCACGGAACCTTTTCCGATACGAAGTGCGATTCTCCTCGATAGCCTTCTTGACTATCGGCCACACTCTTTCATCATAACCAGACTCATCGGCCAGCCATCGGTTCAGCAGCGAAATCACCGCTTCATTCCTGGCTTTCTGAAGAGCCTGGGCCCGACGGCGAGAACCCAACTTCTTAACCAAGGTTTTGGCCACCGAGGGTCGTCCTCCTCTGCACGTCAATCTGGCTCCAACCGAAATTATACAGGATCGGCGCGTCCAAAACAGCCGCCCGGCATGGCAGGTTTAATCCACGGTCCCGCCGCGAGCCGCGCCGCTGGGCGCCAAGATGCCTTGCGCGATCAACACCTTTTCCAGCTTCGCGCGGTTTTCGGGCTTCATGGGGACGAGGGGCAGACGGTAAACCTCCTCGATCAGGCCCATCATGGCCAGGGCGGCTTTGACGGGGATGGGGTTGGTTTCGAGGAAATTCGCCTGCATGAGCGGCAGGAGCTGGAAGTGGAGCTTGCGCGCTTCTTCCACCTTGCCCTCGAGACACAGGTGCGCGAGTTTGGTCATCTGCGCGGGAATTTCGTTCGAGACGACGGAGATGATTCCCACGCCGCCCAGCGCCATGAGCGGAAGCGTGAACGCGTCGTCGCCGGAAAAAACGCGGAAGCCCGGCCCGACCGCGGCAAGCACTTCCATCTGCTGCGTGATCGAGCCCGAAGCTTCCTTGATGCCGATGATGTTCGGAATCTTCGCCAAGCGCGCGACGGTCGCGGGCTCAAGGTTCGAAGAAGTGCGTCCCGGAACGTTATAGACGATGACGGGGAGGCCGGTGGATTCGCCAATCTCCTTGAAGTGCTGATACAGACCTTCCTGCGTCGGCTTGTTGTAATAGGGCGCGACGGAAAGAATCCCCTGGACGCCGACGGACTCCACTTCCTGCGCGAGCTCGGCGACCTTGCGGGTGTTGTTACCACCCACACCGGCGATGACGGGGACTTTGCGCGCCGTCTCCTGAACGACGATGCGGATGACGCCCAGATATTCGCCGTGCTCGAGCGTCGGCGTCTCGCCCGTCGTGCCGCAGGGCACGAGGAAGTCGATGCCTTCGCGGAGCTGGAACTGGACGAGCTTGCGCAGCGCCTCTTCGTCAATCGAGCCGTCGCGCTTGAAGGGGGTCACCAGCGCCGTGCCGCAACCGCGAATGTCGAGACTCATGGCTGCTCCCCCTGCTTCAAAAGAACTTGCCACCACAATGGCACCAAGACACAAAGCCGGAATAAATCCTTACTTGGTGTCTTCGCGGCTTGGTGGTTCTGCCTTCAGAATCTCCGCGAAGTTGAACAAGCCTTTCTTCCCCGCAATCCACCGCGCGGCGTAGAGCGCGCCTTCGGCGAAACCCTGGCGGCCGCGCGCCGTATGGCGCAGCAGAATCGTATCGGCTTCGGAATCGAATCCGAGTTCATGCGTGCCGGGAATGTGGCCGGCGCGCAGGGCCGCAACGGGGATTTCGCGATCCTTGAAATGCGGCCGGACGATTTTCTCCAGCTCCAGCGCCGTGCCCGAGGGCGCGTCCTTCTTGAACTTGTGGTGAGCCTCGGCGAGGTAGGGATCGTATATCGGAAAGTCCGCAAAGATTTCGGCCGCGGCGCGCGCCACACGGTAAAAAAGCTGCACGCCGATGGAAAAATTCGCGGCATAGACCATGCCGACGCCGCTCGATTCGACGATTTTTCGAACCTCGTCGAGTTTCGCGTACCACCCCGTCGTGCCGACCACAAGGTTGCAGCCGACGCCAGCGACGCGCCGGATATTTTCGACCGCGGCTTCCGGCATCGTGAAATCGAGGCAGACGTCGATGCCGTCGAACTTCTCCCGCGTGATGCCCGCGCCGCCCGGGTTGACGTCGATATCCATCACCAGTCGGACTTCGCAGCCGCGTGCGGGAGCCAGTTGAGCAATCGTCCGGCCCATTTTGCCGTAGCCGAGGATCGCCAGGTTCAGAATTCGCCGCGTTGCCGCCGGGCCGTCGGATGAGTTCACTTTTTCAACCCCGAAAAATCAACCACCAAGACACCAAGACTCCCAGCAGCAGTCCAAAAAGATTTTCTCTGCGACTTGGTGTCTTGGTGGTTCATCCCTGCATCGGTCAGTCGAGGTAGCCTTCCGCCTTCATCAGCTCGGCGTTCAGCAGCGCCGCGCCGGCGGCGCCGCGGATGGTGTTATGACTGAGCACCGTGTATTTGAACTGGAGCACGGGACAGGGCCGCGCGCGGCCGATGACGGCGGCCATGCCGTTTTCAGCCATCAGGTCGAACTTCACCTGCGGCCGGTCGCGCTCCTCGCGGACGACGAGGGGGTGCTTGGGCGCGGAAGGCAGATGCAGCTCCTGCGGCCGCGCACGGAACTTCGTCCACGCGTCAATCAAATCCTCCAGTGCGGCGTTCGATTTCAGCGAGACCGATACTGATTCGGTGTGTCCGTCTTCCACCAGCACTCGATTGCAGTGCGCGCTGACGACGAACTCGCCCATCTGCACCTTGCCGTCGGCAAGTTTTCCGAGCAGCTTGCGCGTCTCGCGTTCGACTTTTTCCTCTTCGCCGCCGATGTAAGGGATGACGTTGCCGAAGATGTCGAGCGTGGGCAGGCCCGGATAGCCGGCGCCGGAGACGGCCTGCATGCTGGTCATCATCACTTTTTCGAGCCCGAAGGCGCGCTCGAGCGGCGCGAGCGACAGGACGAGGCCGACCGTCGTGCAGTTCGGGTTGGTGACGATCATCCCCTTCCAGCCGCGCTCCTTGCGCTGCGCGCGCACCAGCGCCAGGTGGTCCGGGTTCACTTCCGGAACGAGCAGCGGCACGTCGGCGTCCATGCGATGGTTGGAAGAGTTCGAGACTACGACGTGGCCGGCGTGCGCAAATTCCTTCTCCACCTCGCCGGCGATTTTCGAGTCGAGAGAAGAGAAGATCAGGTGCGGCGAGCGGCCCGGCTTGCACTCGTGCACGGGCATTTCGCGCGCCGCGCGCGGCATGGGGTCGCGAAGGCGCCAGTTGCACGCCTCGCCGTACTTCTTGCCGGCCGAACGCTCCGAGGCGCCGAGCCAGGCGACTTCAAACCACGGGTGATGTTCGAGCAGGCTGACAAACCGTTGCCCCACCGCGCCCGTGGCCCCCAGGATTCCCACTTCCAGTTTCTTCATATCGTTTCCATTCGCAACTTGGCGTCGCGATCCAGGCATTGTGAATTGAAAATTGACAATTGAAAATTGGCTCCCGACGAATCGCCAGCACCTGAATGTCTATTTTCAATTCTCAATTTTCAATTCCCTTCAATTTCTTTACCAATCTCACGTACAGGTTGACGGCGCGCTCGAGGTCGGCTTTGCGAACGCGTTCGTGGTCCGTATGCGCCACGCTGATGGAGCCCGGCCCGAGCAGCAGCGGCCGGCCCCAGTTCGTCAGGTTGGGCAGGTCGGTTGTAAAGGCGACGACCGTGGTCTCAAACCCGTCGAGCTTTTCCAGGCGCAGCGCGGGCGTGTTGCGCACAAACTCGAACTCGCATCGGCTCCCGAGGATGCGCTCCAGGCGCGAGCGCAAATCCTCTGCCCCATTCACGGTGCGGAACAGCAGTTGGGCTTCGGCCTCGTCCGGAATGACGTTCGCGGCGCGGCCGCCGGAGATGACGCCGATGTTGAGCGTTGAGGCTCCCAGCAAGTCGTCCGAGGGCAGCGGCAGCCGGCGGACTTCGGCGAGCAGGTCGAGCAGCTTCTCGATCGCCGACTCGCCCAGTTCCGGATACGCCGAATGGGCCATGCGGCCGCGCGTGCGCACGTCCACGCGCAGAATGCCTTTCGAGCCGAGGACCAGGCGGTTTTCCGTCGGCTCGCCGTTGATGATGAACTTCGCGCCCCGCGGCGACTGGTTCGCCACGCTCGCGCCGTCGCTCAGCGTCTCTTCGCCCACCAGAAACAGCAGCCCGAGGTTTTCGACGCCTTCCGCCACGAGCCGCTCGGCGGCGGTGATTTGCGAAGCCAGAATTCCCTTGGCGTCGCACGACCCGCGCCCGTGAATGAACTCTTCGTCCTCACTCGCGGGGAAAAAGGGCGGCACCGTATCCATGTGCGTGCTGAGCACAACTTCCGGTGTGCCGCGCGTCGCTAGGACGTTCCAGCGGTCCTGCGTGACGGGCAGCAGCTCCACCTGGAATCCCCGCTCGCTCAAGTGGTCGCGGAGAAACACGCCGCAGGCACTTTCGTTGCCTGTCACCGATTCGATGTTCACCAGCGTGCGCGTCAGCTCGAAGAGGTCCATGCTTGTCCGGGGGGTTGATCCCGCCAAAGCTTCGACGGCCTCAGCCGCCGCGACGGAAAGATTCCCTCAGAGGCGGCGAGCCTTCCTCCCCCGACGCTTTCGGTCGGGGTCCTCACGATGACAACCTTAATGACTCCTCCGCACCAGACCCAAACAAAAAGGGTTCGTGAAAGGCCATCTCACGAACCCCGCACACCCTGCGTCGGGGAACGAGATAGCCCTCCATCCCGTCTTGCGGGATGGCAGTCCCGAGGATTTAGCCCCGGCGACCAGCCCCGGGCGCTCCCTTGCGCGGGGCTTCGGCGACAATCCCCTTTCGCCCCGATGAGCCGAGGGTACTCTTGGTTGCCGCGCCTCTATCCGTCCCTTTGTTAAGAGACCGAACCAATCACGTTAGCTTACAAGCGAAAACAGCGTCAAGCGAATTCCTGGAACAGGCGTGGCCGGGGACTTTCGCCCCGAGCGGTCGCGCGCCGTTTCCCCCCGCTGCCCAGGCCGAGAGCTTCACTGTTAAGTGAACCTCATCCTATACCGTTCACCAGAGCGTACACAGTACCCGCGTACTGTTGGACTGCGCACCGGGCAGTGGTATTGTTTATTGTGGAGTGTGGTCTCTGCCCGAAGGAGGGCGCCATGAACCGCGGACGAGGAGTTTCCTTCTGGGGACTGATGGCGGTTGGTTTTCTGGCCCTGGCCTTGGCTGTTCCGGCGGCGAACGCCGGCGGACAGGGTAAAGCAACGTCTGCCGGTTTCGGGGAGTCCACAGCCGCCCCGATAACGTTCGGCGGCTACGTCCGCCCCTACTTCTTCCCCTCGTTTGGTTTCGGTTGGGGATATTTCTCGCCCTTCGTCAGCCTGCCCAAACTGCCGCCCGCGGTCCCGTACCTGCCCAAGCACTGGTGGGCGGAGCCCTATCCTTCCGCGGACCCGCGGCAGGCCGGCTACAATCCGAACGGCGGCTACCCGAAGGAGGAAGTGACCACGCTGCTGCTGACCACCGCTCCCGCCAAATCGCGCGTGTATCTCGACGGCATTTTTGTGGGGACGAACGACTATCTGGGACCAATCCAGCTTCCCCTTGGCGAGCACACGCTGCGTGTTGAAGCGATCGGCTTCGAGCCTTCGGAAACCGTCCTGCGCGTGGAACAGCCTGCGCTCCAGCAGCTCGAAATTCGGCTGACGCCTTTAGGAAAATGAGGCGCGGCGCTTCGCAAAGCATGTAAATTCTTCCATCCGCAACCTGACGGCTGCCCGCGGTCGAGAGCTCCTGCGGCCGGTTTCTTCCTCATCCCAAACAACTTCCCTGCGAGGCCCGGCATCCTTCTGGAAGGCACTCCTCTTGCTGTCTCTCGCTTGGGAGAACAAGATAGAGTTGAGGAGTGACCGGAAAGGCCGGTCTCTTGCGGGTTCAAACCATACAGACTTCAACTCATGCCAATTGCTGAACAGGGAGGTCGTTCCGGATGACTCGAGGATTTCTGCTTCGATGCGCGCTTATTCTCGCGGGATTTGGCCTGTTTGCGAGTCCCGCCCAAGCCCAGGGAGTCCGTGTCTTCGCCATGGGGAGCGGATCGTTTCTGCTCGGTGAGGATTTGTTCGCGCTGGACGGTGACGCGTGGCGCTCAAATTACGCGAACGGCGGAAAAGTAACGCTGGGCGGCGAGTTAACAATGAACAGCGTTGTGGGCGTGGAAGCGGCCTACGCGTACGGCCGCAACAATCTGCGGATTACGGACCTGGAAGACAACGAGGAGGCCGGCTACGGCGTGAGGCTGCAGCGTTTCAGCACCAACCTCATGATTCACAGCCCCGTTAAGTTTCTCAGCGTGCAACCCTACGTCACGGGCGGGCTCGAACTGACTCGCTTCAGCCCCACGAGCGAGGCCCGGACGCGCGCCTTCACCGAAGGCTTCGCGGGTGACCCGGCGCTGCTCGAGTCGAGCAACAAGTTCGGGTTCAATGCCGGTGGCGGAGTGGAGTGGTATGTCCTGCCCGCCTTCGCCGTGCGCCTCGACCTGCGGAATCACATGACGGGAACGCCGCGCTTCGGCCAGAGCGAGTCGCGCTTCCCCGTCACCGGGCGCACGAACAACCTGGAACTCTCCGCGGGCTTCACCATCCACATCGGCGATTAGCGGCCGAAGCCTGCTGGCCGCGGCCTGCCTGACCTTTTCAGGCAGCCGCGGCGTCCTTCCGTGTCATTGGCCGTTTACTTCTTCAATTTTGCGTCGCAGGAACTCATTCCCCTGGCTTCCCGGACCGCTTTGATGAGGTCCTCGACCTTGACCCTTTCCTCGATGTAGCTGACCACCGCTTCTCCCTTTTCGTACGAAACCGTTGCTTTGGTGACTCCTGGAACCTTGCTCAGTGCCGACTGCACTGTGGTTGCGCAGGCGCCTCAGGTCATCCCCGTGATGGTCAGCGTGACGGTCGCTTCTTTCGCGGAGAGCCCGGCCGCCAGGACCAGTCCCGCGCCGGCTACGGCAAGACTCCGGAAAAACGCTCGTCGCCTCATGGCCCTTTACCTCCCTTGAAAGATTTTGCCCTGTGCGGACAGTGTAGAGAGTCGCCGGGCGGAAATCCAACCGTCCCGGGCGGCGATTCTTCCAGCTTCACCTGCATCGTGAGGTTCATGATCGGCGTAACCTCGCGGAAGACAGCCACGATGGCCTCGACGAGGTCGGCGCCCGTCGAACCTTTCACCTCTTCCTCGGTCATGGGGTAGTAAAGTTGGAAGCCCGCCCAGTCGCGCGGCGGCGCCGAGAGCAACGCGCGCCGAAGCCGGGCGATGCTCGGAAAGCTTTTCCCCGTGAATTCTTCCGAGTCTTCCTCCCAGCCGCCGGCGTGCAACCGAAACCCCTCGCGTTTAAGCAAGCGCTTCAGTTCGCGCTCCAACTCGCTCCGCGGTTTCAGCGCTTTCAGAAGCCGGTGCCAGTCCCAGTCAGGACGCAACTCGCACGATCGGGTCTCGCGCGGCGCCTTCAGGTATCCGCGCTCGATTTGCAGGCCGCACTTGAAGAGCTTTTCGTCCGTGTCCACCATCAGGAAATACTTCGAGCAGCCGAAGCTGACATGGTGGGAGACCGGCTTCGCCTGGCGATTGGCGCGCGGCAGGAAGCCGATCCAGATCCAGAAGACGCCGCGCCCCCAGCGCTCGGTGACGAAGGGTTGCCGGAAGCGCGCTTCGAGCTCCAGCTTCAGGATTCGTGTGATGCGCTCGTGGTCTTCCAGATTGCCGACGCGGATGCCGCGCTTGAAGTCGAGATACTCCGGCCGGAAGCCCAGCGCGGTCTTCGGAATGGGCGGAGGGAAACGCGGCGGGACGGGCATGGCGGCTCCTGACGCTGTCTCTCGGGACGAGCATTCTAGCAGGCGCCCGGGTCCCGACGAAGCGGCTCCAAATTGAACCAGCAGGACACTCAGGCAGGAAGAAGAACCGAAAAGGAGTCCTCGGCGTCTTCGGGTCCTGGTGGTGAATCGGCCGTGTCGGTCGCCCGAGTTAAAGGGTAGAATCGCGCCCAACGCATCCTGAGGAGGCAAACATGGCATCGCGAAGAGACGGCCCTGCCAGGCGGAATTTTCTGAAGATGACGGGCGCGGCGGCGCTGGGCGGCACGCTCCTGGGCAGCCGCGCCGCGCTTGCCCAAGAGGCGGCGCAGAAAGCCGCGCGCGGTCTGCCGCCGCTCAAGATTACCGAAGTGCGCGTCATCGTCACCTGTCCGGGGCGGAACTACGTGCTGGTCAAGATCCTCACCAGCGAGCCGGGCCTTTACGGCGTGGGCGACGCCACGCTGAACGGCCGCGAACTGGCGGTGGCCACCGTCCTCGAAAAGCACATCGCGCCGCTGCTCATCGGCCGCAATCCCGACGAGGTCGAAGACATTTATCAATACCTCTATCGGGGTTCGTACTGGCGCAGCGGCCCGGTGCAGATGACGGCGCTGGCGGGCGTGGACACGGCGCTGTGGGACATCAAAGGCAAGCGGGCGGGCATGCCCGTCTATCAACTGCTCGGCGGGCGGACGCGCGTCGGCGCGCTCGCCTACACGCACGCCAGCGGCCGCGACTTTCAGGAGGTCGAAGACGCCGCGCGGCGCGGCATCGAACGCGGATTCCACTGCGTGCGCGCGCAGGTGGCGATTCCCGGTCTGGAAGGAACGTACGGCACTTCCGCGCGCCGCCCGTCAGAGGAGCACGCCGGACGCGTGGACCAGCAGAACGGGTTGCCGCAAGTCGAAGTGTTCGAACCCGGCCCCTACCTGCGCACGATTCCCAGGCTCTTCGAGCACTTGCGCGTCAAACTCGGCGAGGAGGTCGAGCTCCTCCACGACACGCACGAAAAGCTCGGGCCCATCGAGGGCGCGCGCCTGGCGAAAGAGCTCGAACCGTATCATCTCTTCTTCCTCGAAGACCTGTTGCGGCCCGAGCACAAGGAGAGCTTCCGCGTCATCCGCCAGCACTCGACGACGCCGCTTGCCATGGGCGAGCTGTTCAATTCGCTCTGGGACTGCGTCACCCTCATCAGCGAGCAGTTGATTGACTACATCCGCTGCGACCTCGGCCACTGCGGCGGCATCACCGCGGGACGCAAGATCGCGGCGCTCGCCGAAGCGTTCCACGTTAAGACGGCGTGGCACGGCCCGGCGGATATCGGCCCGCCCACGCACGCCGCGAACGTTCACGTGGATGTTTCAATTCCCAACTTCGGCGTGCAGGAAATGGTGTTCTTCCCCGAAGTGACGCGCGAAGTTCTTCCCGGCGGGCCCGTCTTCCGCGACGGCTACATCGACGTGGACGACACGCCCGGCCTCGGCACGGACGTGGATGAAGAGAAAGCGAAGAAGTATCCTTACAGGCGCGCGTACCTGCCTGTCGCGCGGCGAAAGGACGGAAGCGTTCAGGACTGGTGAGCAGCCAGACAAGTCAAAAGTCAAAGATCAAATGTCCAAGGGCAAAGGTCAGCAGCAAGAAACGGCACAGTATCCGCGCCGGTCACGCCTGGCCGGGGTTTCAATCAAAACCGCAGTCCGCAAGGTGCGCCGTGTCGCAAGATTGGGCGGGCACAAGGCCCGCCCCTGCGCCACAGCTTTCGGGTCTATGCGCGTTCGGCGGCTCCATTCACTTTTGACATTTGCCTTTTGCGCTTTGACCTTTGACTTTGTTTTTCCCGCGGACACCAAGCACAGAGATTTTCTCGAAACCGACGCGGGCCGGGCCGTCGTGCAACTGGTGGCCATCGGGCCGGGCGCGGCGGCGAAGAACCTGAACTGTTCTTCGACCGGATTTTTCATCAACGAAGAGGGCTACCTGCTGACCAACGCGCACGTCGTGGAAGAGGCGCAGCGGTGCCTGGCGGGAGCTCCCGAGGGCAGGATTCTCGTCCGGTTTCCCGCGCCCGATTCTTCCGCCGCCGTCGCCGTTTCCTGCGAGATTGTCTCCGTGGACGAGGCGCACGATCTGGCTCTGTTGAAAGCCACGCGGCGGCATCCGCAAGGCGTTCCGTATTACAGCGCGCCTCTCGTGCCGGAGGGGATTGAGGAGAACGCGCGGTTGACCGTGACGGGCCATCCCTCCGCTGCCTGGAACGCCGTGACGCGTTCCAGCCGCGTCGTCCGCCTGGGCCGCATGCGTCTGGGAGCCTCGGGCGGCGAGAGGAGCGATATCCTGGTCCTCGCTTTGCGCCTGGAACGCGGCGCGAGCGGAAGTCCTGTTTACGACGCTCGGGGGGTCGTCGGCGTCATCACGCGGCGGCATCCGGCCGGTCCCGGCCGCACGGTCGCCGTCTCGATCCGCCACGCCATTCAATTGCTCGACCGCGAAGGCGTCGTGTGGCGCGCGGCTAGGAACCCTCCGAAAGGTGAATGAGCGCTTTGAGGACGCCGTCGCGACGCGCTTCGACGAGTTCGAAGGCCGCCTGCGTCTCGGCGAGGGGGAAATGATGCGTGGCGAGCGGCGCGACATTGATCTTTCCGCTGGCCACGAGTTCGATCGCCGGCTCCACCATGCGGTTCTGCCGGCGCACGTTCAGCACCGTGATTTCCTTGCGCCGCAACAGGTCAATCGAGAAACTGACGCGATCGCTCTCCGGAATTCCCACGATGGCCAGCCGGCCCCCGGGCCGCAGAAGTCGGAGCGCCTCGTCGAGCGTTTCCTGCTCTCCCGCGCACTCGAAGACCAGGTCGAGCCCGCCCGGCTCGCGCGAGAGAATTTCCTCAACGACATTCGTCTCGCGCGGACTTCCCGCCCACACGGCGCCGAGGGCGCGCGCCGCGGCCAGCCGCTCTCGGACCAGGTCCGTAGCGAAGATACTCTCGAGTCCCGAGGCACGAGCGGCGAGCAGCACCGAAAGTCCAATCGGCCCTGAGCCGAGCACCGCCGCGGACATGCCGGGCTCGGGCGCGGCCAGCCGGACCGCGTAGAGTCCCACCGAAAGCGGCTCGATGAGCGCAGCTTCGGCGAGTGAAAGCGAAGCGGGAACCGCCGCGCAGCATTCCGCCGGCATCACCAGGTATTCGGAGAGCGCGCCGGGAATCTGGCCCGGACATCCGAGAAAGCGCTGGCGGCGGCACGTGTGCCGGCGTTCGGCGCGACACTGGTCGCATTCGCCGCAGGAGACCAGCGGATCCACGGCGACTCGTTCGTCCGGCCGCAGGTTCTTCACGGCCGAGCCGACCTCGACGACCGTTCCGCTGCACTCATGCCCGACAATCCAGGGAAACTCGATCACCTGACTTCCGATCCGGCCGCGACGAAAATAGTGAAGGTCCGAGCCGCAGATGCCCACGGCCCCCACGCGCAACAGAACCTCGTTGGGTGAGGCGAGTTGCGGCTCAGGAGCTTCGCGGATTTCAAAGCGGCCGGAGGCCGTAAGGAAGGCGGCTTTCATAGCATTGCCCGCGTTGAGAGCTAAGAGAGAGTATAAGGCTCCCCCGGCGTCGCCCGGCACGAGTTTCTGCTTTCCAGCCCAGCGACGCGGTCCTGTGCATCGTCGCGGGCATCATCCGGGACAAGCTGGATTCATCGGTGCGGTGCCCCGGCTGTGTCGAGAAAGATAAATGAGGGGGGCCCTGGAT
>CAZKXX010000029.1:0-38087 GCA_964556705.1 uncultured Acidobacteriota bacterium | reverse complement strand
GAATTGAACTGGTTGCCCCACAAACAACGCAGAGAATTCAACGCTGTCCAGTCCCTTCTGGTCAAAATAGACCTCGTTCCCGCCCTGCCTGGGAATCCAGCCGCGTTGCTGGCGACTCAAGAGTCTTGTGATGGAACCGATGACCATCGTTTGCTCCTTGTGTCGCGTGGGAAGTTGTCAAGTTGGATCTGGCCCTTGAAAACGACGACGGGCGGGCGTTGGAGTAGAGGTTCACCAAGGTTTCGACCACGAGGAAGGATTAGCTTGAAAAGCTGAAAGACAGTTCGCATATACTAACATTCACATATACCGAGCCAAAAAAAAGGAACTACTTGGGCGCTCCTTCTAACTGTTCAAGCATGTCTCGAACGTCCACAAGGTGATTATTGAAAATCTCCCTGGCTGCATCCAGAAGCCTAAAAACAGCGGGATCGCGAACCGTGTAAAAGACGGCGTTGCCTTCCTTGCGGCCAAGGACGATGTTGCGACTCCTCAGGACGGCCAACTGTTGCGAGAGCGTGCTTTGTTCCACACCCAAGCGGGAGCTCAAGTCATTGACTCCTACCTCCCCATCACGCAGCGAATCGAGAATTCGAATGCGGAGCGGGTGAGCCAAGGCCTTGAAGAATTCTGCCTTAAATTGACTGAGTTCTGGCATTCTCACAGCCTCAGAGAATTGCGCACGCAACCTCTGAATACTCGCATGTTCGCATATCTTCACAACTATGTCAAGCGGATTCTGAATCAATCCGACCGTACGGTAGCAGGCTGAAGGCGGGGACTGCTTTGTTGACAACCGCCTGGTCGCGGGTTAAAAGTCGGGTTGGGGGTTCCCTGCTAAGCGACTTGTTCTGCCGGCCCCCGGAGGGTCTATTGAAACTCGCCATCTTCGTCGCAATGCTTGGTCTCGTCGCCTGCACCCTGGCCGCCCCCGCTGCTCGAGGGCAGGAAAGGGAACCCGGTCCGCCTCCGCCGGTGAAGCCCGAAGTCGGCGTCGCACCCGGCCGCGTCTGGCGTTCTCTGACCACCGGAAAGGAGTATCGCGTGCGCGTCCGGAACGAGCGTTTCACGGCCGAATGGGTCAACATTCCGCTGCAGGAACGCCAGCGCGGCGCTTACATCCGCACCGAATGCCGCCGCACAGGTGCGAAATGGATCGGGACTTCACAGAGTTTTTTGCCTTGCGAGTCCATCGAGGACGGCAAGCCGGTCACCAACTGGTGCCGGTTGACGACCAAGTTCGAGATCCATCAAATGACCGAGGGTCGAATCGCCGGCCGCGCCGAGGCCGCGCGCCGCTTCGACTGCCGCACCTGCCGGATGATCGAACCCGTGTGGGCGAACTTCGAGTGGGCACTGCGGCCCGAGTCGCCGCCAGCGGGCGAGAAAAGAGAGAGTGGGAAGTAGCAGCTCGGGACCCCGGACCTTTGGACGGGCGGCAACGCAGAAGCCGCTTGCCGGCACACCACGGTCGCCGGCAGACACTTTCAACGTTCAACCTTTCGACACCAATCCGCAAGCGCGTGGGGAGCTCACCCTCCCTTGACCTTCCGGATCTCCTCAATCAACGGCGGGAGGACTTCGAAGAGATCTCCGACGATGCCGTAAGTCGCGGCCTCGAAGATGGGCGCTTCCTTGTCTTTGTTGACGGCGACGACGGTGCGTGAGCCTTTCATTCCCACCAGATGCTGAATGGCTCCGGAAATTCCCAGAGCCAGGTAAAGGCGCGGCGCGACGGTCTGCCCGGAGCTGCCGATCTGGCGGTCCATGGGCAGCCAGCCGCTGTCGCAGACGGGCCGCGACGCGCCGATCTCGGCGCCCAGCGCCTCGGCCAGTTTCTTAACGAGTTCGAGGTTTTCCGGCGCCTTAATGCCGCGCCCCACGGCGACGATGGCTTCGGCCTGCGAGAGGTCCACGGCCTGCTTCGCCTCGCGGAAACGCTCGGCGGCTTTGGTACGGATGAGTTCCGCTTTGAGTGAGGTTGAGAATTCTGCGATCGGTGCGGGCGAGGAGCCCTTCGTCACCGCGTCCTCGCGGAACGCTGCGGCCTGAAACGAAACCAAATGCGGAGGGTCGCCGGCGAATTCGATGTCCGCGGTGAATTTTCCCTGAAAGACCTGGCGGACGAAGACGGCTTTCTCACCGACTTTTCGATAGCCGAGACAGTCGCTGGCGAGCGCGCGGTCGAGCGCCGCGGCCAGCTTGGGCGCGAAATCGCGGACCTGATACGTGTGGCTGAAGACGATGAAACGGGGCTTGCGCTCGGCGAGGATTTCACCGAGCGCGTGCGCGTAGCCGTCCGGTGTGTACTCAGCAAGAAGGGGAGACGAGCAGGCCACGACCGAGGCCAGGTCGGCCGCGGCCAGTTCCGCGGCCACGCCCGAGACGCTGTTCCCCAGAACGGCCGCCGCGACCTTCGCGCCGAAATCCGCCGCCAGCGCCTGCCCGGCGGCGACGGCTTCCCACGCCGGGCGGCCCAGCTTGCCGTTCTGATGCTCTGCGAAAACAAGGATCTCGTCAGCCATGACTTCGAAGGACGAAGGATGAAGTATGAAGGCTGAAATCTGCTCGGCATCCATCAACACTGAGCGGTCTCAAATTCATCCTTCAGACTTCATCCTTCACACTCCAGACTTTCCTTTATTCCCCTTCCGCGGTGTCAGCCACGAAGCCGCGGTGGGCCGGCTCGGGACTCTCCGGCGCCTCGGACTCTTCTTCGCGGCGGGCCTTTTCGGGTTTGCGCGGCTTTTCGGCGCCCGTGCCGAGTGAAGCGAGCTGTTCGCAGACCAGCTCGAGCGGGATCGTCTTGTAGAAATTCGCGGCCTCGAACTTCTTGATTTGTTCGCGCCAGGCGGGATTGTTGCGCGCCGCTTCCAGCGCCGCGTGGTCTTTCCAGAAGACCACCCACAGGTACTCCGGCTTGCGCGATTCGTGGACGCGCAGGAAGTAGGCGTCCAGGCAGCCGGGAATCTTCCTGAGCGCCGGGAGGGTCACCTGCCGGCCGAACTTCTCGTAATCTTCCACTTTCTTTTTTCGGGCCCGCATTCTCCAGATATGAGCAAACATTGTGGCTCCTTTCCTCAGAGGACGCGCGCTTCGTTGCGGAGCTTCTCCACCAAACGCGCGGCGATTTCTTTCGGGCCGCCTTCCAGAAATTCCGTCTGCGCTTTCCTTTCGGGGACGTACACTCTCGTGACTTTGAGCTGCGGCGCGAGGTCTTTGGGTTCCAGCCCGAGGTCCGCGGCGGTGAGTTTCTGAATCGGCTTCGACTTCGCCGCCATGATTCCCTTGAGCGTCGCGTAGCGAGGCTTGTTGATGCCGGACTGGATGGCCAGCAGCGCCGGCAGCTTCATTTCAATCCACTGGAACCAGCCGCCTTCGAGTTCGCGCTTCACCTTCAGCGCCTCGCCTTCGAGCTGGATTTCCATGATGATCGTCGAATGGGGCAGGCCGAGGAGTTGGGCGAGAATCACGCCCGTCTGCGCCCAGCCGGCGTCGTCGGACTGGAGTCCGGTGAGGACGAGGTCGGGCTTTTCTTTTTGGAGCGCCTTCGCGAGCGCCCGCGCCACGCCCATAGCGTCGAGCTTCTCGAAGGCCGGGTCGTCGAGGTGCAGCGCGCGGTCGGCACCCTTGGCCAGCGCCTCCTTCACGGCCTGCTGGGCGCGCGCGGGGCCGAGTGTGGCAATCACCACTTCGCCGCCCGCCTTCTCTTTCAATCTCAGCGCTTCTTCCAGCGCGTAGATGTCCGGCTCGTTGACCTCGAACGTGACGTCTTCGGTGCGGATTCCGTCCTGCGCGGCGTTGAGCCGCAGGACCGAGTCACGGGCGGGGACCTGTTTGAGGCAGACGGCGATCTTCATGGCAGAAAGGGGTCAGCGGCCGAGTCTTCGCATTCAGCGAACACCCGGAAGGCTGAGATCTGATGCTGAAGGCTCCATTCATCCGGAACGGCTTGCTTCCGCCCCGGCGCGCCGCGCTATCCGGTGTACCGCTTGAACAGCAACGCTGCGTTCGTTCCGCCGAAGCCGAAGGAGTTCGACAGCGCGTATTCGATTTCCGCCTTTCGCGCCTGGTTGGGCACGTAGTCGAGGTCGCACTCCGGGTCCGGATTTTCGTAATTCGTGGTGGGCGGCAGCACCTGGTCGCGCAGGGCGAGGACGGAGAGGCCCGCCTCCAGCCCGCCCGCGCCCCCCAGCAGGTGGCCGGTCATGGATTTCGTCGAACTGACGGCCAACCGGGCGGCGTGCTCGCCGAATACCTTCTTGATGGCCAGCGTCTCAAGCTTGTCGTTGTAAGGCGTCGAAGTCCCGTGCGCGTTGATGTAGTTGATCTGCTCGGGAAGGACCTTCGCGTCGTTCAGCGTGTTGCGCATCACGCGGACGGCGCCGTCGGCGTCCTCGGAGGGCGCGGTGATGTGGAACGCGTCGCCGCTCATCCCGTAGCCCACCATTTCGGCCAGAATCGGCGCGCCGCGCCGCTGCGCATGGCCGAGCTCTTCGAGGATCACGATGCCCGCGCCCTCGCCGATGACGAAGCCGTCGCGGTCGCGGTCAAACGGCCGGCTGGCCTTTTCCGGGGCTTCGTTGCGCGTGGACAGCGCGCGCATGGAGGCGAATCCGCCCACGCTCAACGGCGTGATGGCGGCTTCCGAGCCGCCGCAGATCATCACGTCCGCGTCGCAGCGCTGAATGAGCTTGAAGGAATCTCCCACCGCGTGCGCGCCGGAAGAGCAGGCCGTGCAGGTGGCGGAGTTCGGCCCCTTCGCGCCCCAGCGGATGGAGACGAATCCCGAAGCCAGGTTGACAATGGAGGCGGGAATAAAGAAAGGAGAAATGCGTCGCGGCCCGCCCTCCAGCAGCGCCGTATGCTCCCGCTCGATGACGTCGAATCCGCCGATCCCCGAGCCGATGTAAACCCCCGTGCGCTCGGCGATTTCCGGCGTGACTTTCAGGCCCGACCCTTCCATCGCGAATTGCGCGGCCGCCAGCGCGAACTGGATGAAGCGGCCCATCTTTTTCAGCTCTTTTTTCTCGACGTACTGAAGCGGGTCGAAACCTTTCACCTCCGCGGCAAAGGTGACGGAAAAACCTTTGGTGTCGAAATGCGTGATGGAAGCCATGCCGGACTTTCCGGCAAGCAAGCACTGCCAGGTCTCCTCCGTCCCGATGCCGACGGCACTGACCAGGCCGACTCCCGTCACGACGACTCTGCGCGGCAAAACCCTAGCCCTCCCTCGGTCCTTCAATTCTTCGAAGGTTTGACGTGGGACTGGATGTACTCGACGGCGTCCTTGACCGTCGCGATCTTCTCGGCGTCTTCGTCGGGGATTTCGATCTCAAACGCTTCCTCGAACGCCATCACCAGCTCCACGATGTCCAGCGAGTCGGCGCCCAGGTCGTCGATAAAGTGCGCCGTCGGTGTTACCTCGCCTTCGTCCACTCCCAGTTGATCCACAATAATCTGCTTGACCTTTTCGTCGAGCGAAGCCATCAGTCGTTCCTCCTCGGATGTGGTGGGGCGGCCATTCTAGCTTTGCCCCCAAGTCGAATCAAGCAACCTCAAGAGCAGTGACGAGTGGTGAGCGGCGAACGGCAGAAAATCCGCGGGTCCGGGGTCTCGTCACTGGTCACTTCTTCCTCAGCCCATGTACATCCCGCCGTTCACATTCAGCACGTGCCCGGTGATGTAGCCCGCTTCGTCGGAGGCCAGAAAACGCACCGCGCAGGCGACTTCGCGGTCAGTCCCCATGCGCCCGAGCGGCACCTGGGAGAGTATCTTCTCCCTCACCGCGTCGCTCAGCCCCTCGGTCATGGCCGTGGCCACAAAGCCGGGCGCCACGGCGTTCACCGTGATGTTGCGGCTGGCGACTTCCACCGCCAGCGCCTTCGTCAGCCCGATGAGACCGGCCTTCGAGGCCACGTAATTCGCCTGTCCGGCGTTTCCCGCCTGCGCCACCACCGAAGTGATATTGATGATTCGCCCGTAACGCTGCCTGACCATTCCGGGCAGAACAGCGCGGATACAATGGTACGCGCCGTTCAGGTTGGTCTGCAAGACGGCTTCCCAGTCTTCCGGTTTCATCCGCAGCATCAACCCGTCGCGCGTGACGCCGGCATTGTTCACCAGAATATCGATCTTGCCGAATTTTTCGAGCGCCTTCGCAAAAGCGGCTTTCACCGACTCGCCGTCAGCCACATCCAGACTGACGGCCAGCGCTTTTCGCCCCAGGGCTTCCACTTCCTTCGCCGCGGCCCCGAGCTTTTCGAGGTTTCGCGCGCCAAGCGCCACGTCCGCTCCGCCTTCGGCCAGCACCAGCGCGCAGGCGCGGCCGATGCCCTGCGACGCGCCGGTGACGAACGCGACTTTGCCTTCCAGCGTCATGGTCACATCCCGTGGCAGCGAGCCGCCGCGTGAAGAAGACTCAATCCGCGCCCACGTGCGCCACCAGTTCGTCGAGCGACGCAGGGTCTTCGACGCGCAGGCACGCGGCTTGGCGATCGAACTGCCGCAGCAGGCCGCTCAGCACCTTGCCCGGACCCACCTCGACAAACAATTCCACGCCTTCCGCCCGCAGCGCGCGCAGGGACTCTTCCCAGCGTACCGGGCGCGTCACCTGGCGTTTCAGGCCGTCGCGGACCTCGCGTCCCGTCGCCACCATCCGCGCGTCCACGTTGTTCACCAGCGGGCAGAGGGGATCGGCCACTTCAATGGCGTCGAGGTCGCGCGAGAGCTTCTCTTCCGCGGGCGCCATCAGCGCGCAATGAAAGGGGGCGCTCACGTTCAGCATCACGGCGCGCTTGGCGCCGCGCGCCTTGGCCAGTTCCGCCGCGCGAGCCACCGCCGCGGCCGCGCCGGCAATCACCACCTGTCCGGGACTGTTGAAGTTCGCGGGCGAGACCACTTCGCCCTGCGCGGCCTCCCGGCAGACTTCTTCCACTCGGGCCGCATCCAGCCCCAACAGCGCCGCCATGGCTCCGGCGCCCACGGGCACCGCTTCCTGCATGTACTGGCCGCGCTTGCGCACCAGCCGGACGGCGTCTTCCAGACGCAACGAGCCGGCCACCACCAGCGCCGAGTACTCACCCAGGCTGTGCCCGGCAACGTAGTCGGGGAAAATCCCCCTTTCGCGCAGGACGACGGCCGCGGCCACGGAAACCGTCAGGATGGCGGGCTGGGTGTTGGCGGTCAGTTGCAGCTCTTCCGCGGGGCCTTCAAAGCAGAGTTTCGAGAGCGGGAAATCCAGCGCCCTGTCGGCGCGCTCGAAAATTTCCTGCGCCTCCGGGAAACGCTCCGCCAACTCGCGGCCCATGCCGGGATACTGCGAGCCTTGACCGGGAAAAATGAATGCGATTCGCGACAAGAAAACCTCGAAACGGGTTCATTGAATCACTGATTCAGTGGATCAATGATTTCACCACCGCATCAGCACAGCGCCCCACGTGACTCCCGCGCCGAAGGCGGACATCAGGATCAGGTCGCCTTTGCGGATGCGCCCTTCGCGCACGCACTCGTCGAGACAAATGGGAATCGAGGCCGAGGACGTGTTGCCCACCCGCGCGATGTTCGAATAGACCTTCTCGGCGGGCAGGCCCAGACGCTCGCGCACCGCTTCCGTGATTCGCTGATTGGCCTGATGGGGAATGAGCAGGCTTAAGTCCTCTGGCTTGACTCCGGCTTCATCAAGGACGCGCCGCGAGACCTCCTCGAGGCTTCGCACGGCAACTTTGAACAGTTCGTTGCCGCGCATCTTGATGTAGTGCTCGCGCGCCTGAACGGTCTCGCAGGTGGCTGGCTTGGCCGTGCCTCCGGCAGGGATATAGAGGTGGTCGGCGTAAAGTCCGTTGGTGTGCATTTCGGCGGCGAGGATGCCGGAGGGCGGTTCGCACGGGCCGAGAACGCCCGCCGCCACGCCATCGCCGAAAATGACGCACGTCGCGCGGTCCTTGTAGTCAATGTAGCGCGAGAGCAGCTCGGCGCCCACCACCAGCGCATAGCGCGACTTGCCAGTGCGGATGAACTGGTCGGTGACGGTGAGGCCGAACAGGAACCCCGAGCACGCTGCCGCCAGATCGAAGGCGCAGACGGGCCGCGCGCCCAGCTCGTGCTGGATGAACGAGGCCGTGGCGGGCAGCGGCATGTCCGGCGAAATCGTCGAGCAGATGATGAGGTCGAGGTCCTTGGGCTCAAGGCCCGCCATCTCCAGCGCCCGGCGCGAAGCCGCGACCGAGAGCTTCGAGGTCGTCTCCTCCGGTGCCGCCTGCCGGCGCTCCTTGATGCCCGTCCGGTCGGTGATCCACTGGTCAGACGTCTCGACCATCTTCTCAAGGTCCGCATTGGTGATGACTTTGGAAGGGAGCGCGGTCCCGGTCCCCAGAATGCCTGACCTAATCATGCGATTTCAGTGCTCCATTCTTCTTGCCAGATTTCGGGCCGCGGGCGCTCAGGAACGCGCCATCGCCGTGCCCGTCAGCTCGCGTTCGATCTTCTCGTTGACGCGCCCGCGCACAAATTCGGCGGCCACGCGAATCGCGTTCTTGATGGCGTTCGAGTTCGACCCGCCGTGGCAAACCATGCAGAAGCCGCGCACGCCGAGCAGCGGCGCCCCGCCGTATTCGGTGTAATCGGCGCGCTTCTTGAAATCCCCCAGAGCGCGCCGCGCCAGTACGTAACCCACTTTCGCCGTCACCGTGCTCGACAAAGCTTCCTTCAGCCAGCCCGTCAGCACCTGCGCCACGCCTTCGCTGGTCTTGAGCGCGACGTTTCCGGTAAACCCGTCGGTGACGATGACGTCCACGCGCCCCATGCAGAGGTCGCGCCCTTCGACGTTCCCCACGAAATTCAGCGGCAGCAAGCACAGCCGTCGGTGCGCTTCACGAACCACCTCGGTGCCTTTCGTGGCCTCCTCGCCGCTCGAAAGCAGGCCCACGCGCGGCTTACGAAAACCCAGCACGACGCGGGCGAAAACCTCGCCCATCACCGCAAACTGTTCGAGGTTGTGCGCGGAACACTCCGCGTTCGCGCCCACGTCGAGCACAATCGTCGGAGTTCCTTTCGCCGTCGGCATCAGGGCGGCGAGGGCCGGCCGCTCCACGCCTTCCAGCGTGCCGAGCGTGATTTTCGCCGCTGTCATCGTCGCGCCGGTCGAGCCCGCGCTGATGAAGCCCTGCACCTGACCTTCGCGCACCAGGCGCGCGGCGACGCGAATCGAGGAGTCGCGCTTGCGGCGAAAGGCCCGCGCCGGCTCCTCGTCCATGGAAATGACTTCCGCCGCGGGGACGATTTCGAGCGCCAGCCCGCGCGCGTTCCGCCGCGCCAGCTCGCGCTTCACGACGTCCTCGCGCCCCACCAGAACGATTTCCGCCAGCCGCTCCCTGGCTGCCAGGACCGCGCCCTCCACTTCCGCAACCGGAGCGGCATCGGTCCCCATGGCGTCCAGCGCGATGCGTGGAAGACTCATGCGGTCAGCAAGCGGGCCTCACCGCCCCGGTCCCGCTCGGCGGGAGGGACGGCGGGCGGCCCCGCCAGACTCAGGCCGTCTCTTCGATCAGGACGGCTTCGCGCCCGCGATAGTATCCGCAATGCGGGCAGGCCTGATGGGGCAGCTTGGCTTCGTGGCAATGCGGGCACTCCGAGAGCCGGGGCCGCGCAAGATGGTCGTGCGCCCGGCGGCGGTTACGCCGCGCCTTGGAATGTCTTCGTTTCGGATTCGGCATGTTTTCTCTGACTCTTTCCGGCGCCCGCCCCGCTCACGGGGCGCCCTCTATTCCAGCAGGGCCGCGAACGGCGAATCGCCGCGCCCCTTCGGGCAATCGCAGGTCGTTCGATTCAGGTCCGCGGCGCAGATCGGGCACAGTCCCCGGCAGTCGGGCCGGCAGACCACCTTCATCGGAATCGACAGGATCACCTGCTCGGTGACCAGGTCGGCCAGCCCGATTCCTTCGCCCGAATAAAAGCCGACATTGAGCTCGTCGGTGGGAACTTCAATCTCTTCGTCGCGCGCGATCGATTCCAGCGGCCGGTAGAACAGGTCGAATTCTCTCGCCACAGGAATTTCCACCGGACCCAGACAGCGGTCGCAGTCGGCTGTCACCCGCGTCTCCATGTGTCCGCGGATGCGGATCTCTCCCCCCACCAGTTCGGCGACGGCGTTGACGGCAAGGTCGCTGAGTTGCCGGAATTCCGCTCCGTGGTAGTCCAGCGACCCCGGGGAGTACACCTTCGAAACCACCACCCGGTGGAGTTCCAGTTCCTGAACGCTGATCAACACGGTGGCCTCGCCGCCGCAAAACTTACATTATAACTCGGATGAGGCCAAAGTCAAACAGCGGCCAGGGACTTGAATGAGAATACATTCCCGATCGCGTCCGTAACGCGTTGGTAGAAAAAGGGTTAATTTCGCATTAACGCACCTTCCCGACCAGTCGGTCGGTGAACGGGGGTACGGTTCGCCCTTCGCCGGCGAGACGGCTACCCGCCTTTTCCAACCACGCCGAAGCTAGGACTCGGGATTTGTTGTTGACAGTTTCGCGCGCGTCGAGGTACCTTACCAGTTCGCCTTTATGATGAACTCGCTGGCACATCACCACCACCATTCGCACCACCGGGCGGGGTGTCAGCGGGTCAGCGCCTGAGGCGCTGCGAGAGTAAGAAGTCAGAAGGCCCGCTGACCCCCGAGTCCAGCGGGCTTTTTCATTTTCGGGCGCCTCGCGCCCCTTGGAGAGGTTACGCGTGATCGAACTCAACTTCAAAGACGGACTCATTCCGGCCATCGTTCAGGACCACCGGACCGGTAAGGTGCTGATGCTCGGCTACATGAACGACGAAGCTTTCGACAGGACTTTGTCCACCGGCGCCGTGACGTTTTTCAGCCGCAGCCGGAACAAGCTGTGGACGAAGGGCGAAACTTCCGGCCACCGCCTGCAAGTGCGCGAGGTGCGCGTCGATTGCGACCAGGACGCGCTGCTCATCCAGGCGGAGCTGGCCGGACCCGGCTGCTGCCACCTGGGCTACCGGTCGTGTTTCTTCCGCCGGCTGACGGAAGGGGGAGAGGAAATCATCCTTCCGCGCGAATTCGACCCCCGAGAGGTTTACGGATCCAGCCAGGAGAGTCAGACATGAAGTTGAAACTCGGAATTCCCAAGGGGAGCCTTCAGGAAGCGTCGCTGCAGCTCTTCCGTCGCGCCGGCTACGAAATCACGGTGAACCCGCGCTCCTATTTCCCGGTGGTGGACGACGAAGAGATTGAATGCATGCTGATCCGCGCGCAGGAGATGGCGCGCTATGTCGAGGACGGCATCCTCGACGCCGGCCTGACCGGCAGGGACTGGGTGCTCGAAAACGAAGCAAACGTCGTGGAAGTCGCCGACCTCATCTACGCCAAGCAGACGTTCGGCAAAGTCCGCTGGGTGCTCGCCGTGCCGGAGAAATCTCCGTTCCAGTCCGTCCGCGATCTCGAGGGAAAAACCATCGCCACCGAACTCGTTCACGTCACGGAGCGCTACCTCGCGCAGAACGGCGTCAGAGCCAAGGTGGAATTCTCCTGGGGCGCGACGGAAGTGAAGCCGCCGGTGCTCGCCGACGCCATCGTCGAAGTGACCGAGACGGGCTCGTCGCTGCGCGCCAACGGGCTGCGCATCGTCGAGACCGTGCTCGAATCGAACACCAAGTTCATCGCCAATTCCGCGGCGTGGGACGATGCCTGGAAGCGCGAGAAGATTGAGACCATCGTGATGCTGCTCAAGGCGGCCATCGAAGCTTCCGGCAAAGTCGGGCTGATGCTCAACGTGCGCAAGGAAGACCTCGACCGCGTGCTCGGCGCCCTGCCGGCGTTGAAGCGTCCGACGATTTCCTCGCTCAGCGATCCGGAGTGGGTGGCGGTCAACACGATTATCGAGGAAAAGACGGTGCGCGAAATCATCCCGCGGCTCAAAGCGGCGCGCGCGCAGGGCATTGTCGAGTACCCGCTGAACAAGATTGTGATCTAGACCATGCTGAAAATCGTCCGCAGCACGGACCGGAAAGCGCTCGACCGCGTCGGCCGCGCGCGCCAGGTGAGTCTGGCGGAAGCGGAGCGCGCGGCGCGCCGCATTCTCGCTGACGTCCGCCGCCGGGGCGACAGTGCGCTCGTCGCCCTTTCGAAAAAGTTTGACGGGCTCGACCTGACCCGAGCCGGCTTCACGGTCAACCGCGCTGAAATCCGCCGCGCCTACGACGCGGTGCCCGAAGGGTTCGTCTCAGCGCTTCGCGTGGCGGCGCGCAACATCCGCGCCGTGGCGCGACGGCAACTTCCGCGCGCCTGGCGGGCCGCGAACGGCGCGGGCGTTCGCGTGGGCCAGCTCGTGCGACCCCTCGAGCGCGTCGCCTGCTACGTGCCCGGCGGGCGCTTTCCGCTTCCTTCGACCGTGCTGATGAGCGTGATTCCCGCGCAGGTGGCGGGCGTCCGCGAGGTCCTGGTCACTTCGCCGCGTCCCGCGCCCGCGGTGCTGGTTGCCGCGGACCTGCTCGGCGTGGAAAAGATTTTCCGGCTCGGCGGCGCGCAGGCAATTGCCGCCTTCGCTTACGGCACGGAAAGCGTCCCGCGCGCCGACAAGATCGTCGGTCCGGGAAATCGCTACGTCGCGGCGGCGAAAAAACTCGTCGCGGGCGAATGCGGCATCGATTTCGTCGCCGGTCCGAGCGAACTCGTCGTCGTGGGCGCGAAAGGCAATCCCCAATGGGTTGCGGCCGACCTGGTCGCCCAGGCCGAGCACGATCCCGATGCGCTCGCCATTCTCATCACGCCTTCGATGCGTTTTGCGCTGCGCGTGCAGGCCGCCGCCGCAAAAATCCTCCGCGAGCTGCGGCTGCCGGTGGCCGAAAAATCCCTTGCCGCGCAGGGCGCGATTATCCTTACGCGAAATCTGGAAGAAGCCGCGGCGCTTGCCGACTCGCTCGCGCCCGAGCACCTGACGCTCCTTGAGGATGCGGCGCCCCTCCTCGGCCGCATCCGCTCCGCGGGCTCGATTTTTCTCGGTTCCTGGAGCCCCGTGGCCGCGGGTGATTACGCTTCGGGGCCGAATCACATTCTCCCCACGGGCGGCGCGGCGCGCCTGCGCGGTGGACTGACGGTGGCCGACTTTCTCAAGACGATTTCCTTCCAAAAACTCGACGCGCGCGGGCTTCGCCGCCTGCGCCGCGCCGTCGTGACGCTGGCAAATGCCGAAGGGCTGAAAGCGCACGCCTATTCGATGGACGTCCGGTTTCGAAAAGGAGACGAGGGGACGGTGTGATTTGTCAGTGGTGGGATGTTGGTTGAGGAGAAGGCGGTGGCTCTCGGCGAGGCTTTCCAGACGCGACGACCACGAACAACTGACAACCAACAACGCACAACCAACGACTGACAAGACTTGAGGACGAATGCTTCTGCCTCGAAAAGCCATCCAGCGCCTGAAGAAGTACCGCCCGCCGCAGGAAGGCCGGCGCGGCAAGCTGCGGCTCGACTTTAACGAAAACACCGTCGGGTGCGCACCGGAAGTGGTGCGCGCGCTGTGCCGCGCCATCGACCCCGAGATGCTGTCCAGCTATCCCGAGTATCACGACGCGCGCGTCAGACTGGCGCGCTGGTTCGGCGTCAAGCCGGAGGAAACGGTCCTCGCCAACGGCACCGACGACGCGATTCAGACCCTCGTCAACACTTTCGTGGACCCGCGCGACGCGCTGCTGGTGCCCGCGCCGACGTTTCCCGTGTACGAATTCTTTCACAACGTCGCGGGCGGCCGCGTCGTCCGCGTCCGTTACGATGAGCATTTTCGCTGGCCGGTTGAAGAAGTCGTCCGCACACTCCGCAAACGGCGAATTCGCTGGGTGGCCATCGCCAATCCCAATAATCCCACGGGCACGACGGTTCCCAAAGCGCACCTGCGCAGAATTCTTGAAGCTGCACCCGAGACGCTCGTGCTGGTGGACGAAGCATATTACGAGTTCTCGGGCGAAACCGTTCTGCCCTGGATTCGCCGCTTCCCGAACCTCGTCGTCTCGCGCACTTTTTCCAAAGCGTTCGGCCTCGCGGCGCTGCGCATGGGATTGCTCTTCGCCAACGCCAAGGTCGCCGAAGCGATTCAGCGCGGGCAGAATCCCTTCGCCGTGAATTCGCTGGCGCTCGCGGCGGCGCTCGAGGCGATCCGTCACACTTCGCGCGTCAAGCGGCTCGTCGCTGAAGTGCTTCGAAATCGCGAAGTGCTCTCGCGCTTTCTCGCTTCCCTCGGCCTGCCTTACGTGCCGAGCAAGTCCAACTTCGTGCTGACCCGCGTGGGCGCGCGCGCGCCGGAAATCGCCCGCCGGCTGCGCGCGGAAGGAATTCTGGTGCGCGACTGGAGCTACGACCCGCGGCTGACGGGCTGCCTGCGCTTCACCGTCGGCTCCACCGCGCAGACGCGGCGCCTCATCCGCTCGCTCAGGCGCTATTCGGACCTGATGGAGCGCCGCGCGGGCGAGGGCGCCGTCCGCGAACTCCTCGCGCAGCCGCAGACAGGATGGTTTGCATGAGATCCCGCACCGCCGCCATTCATCGCCGCACCACCGAGACGGACATCCGGCTGCGTCTGGCGCTCGACGGCCGCGGCCGCTACCGCGTCTCGACCGGAATCCGCTTTCTCGACCACATGCTGGAACTTTTCGCGCGCCATGGCGGCTTCGACCTCGAGCTTGCGGCGAAAGGCGACCTCGATGTGGACCAGCACCACACCGTTGAGGACGTCGGCCTCGTGCTCGGCCAGGCGGTGCGCGAGGCGCTGGGCGCGAAAAAGGGGATCAACCGCGCGGGATACTTCGTGATGCCCATGGACGAAACGCTGGCCGTCGCGGCGATTGATCTTAGCGGGCGGCCGTATCTGGTGCTCAACGCTCCCCTCAAGGCGCGGCGCGTCGGAGACCTTCAGGTCGAGCTGCTGGAGGATTTCTTTCACGGCTTTGCCACCAGCGCCGCGGCGAACGTTCACCTGAAGGTGGCCTATGGGCGTTCCAGCCATCACGCCGTCGAGGCGCTGTTCAAAGCCTTCGCGCGCGCGTTGCGCTACGCCTGCTCGCGTGACCAGCGACTGAAGAAGCTTCTGCCGTCCACGAAGGGACTGCTTTGAGGGCAGTGATGAGTGATGAGTGACAAGTGACGAGCAACTGATCGCGGCGTGACGAGAGGGAAGGAGCAAAACGCGAGTGACAAGTGGTCAATGGCAAATGGCAAGAAGGCGAAACGAGCAGCGAGGCTGAGGAACGGGGACGCCCTGCGCTGTTCGCTTTTCCAGTTTCGAATTTCCAGCTTCGGGTAATTCTCATGGGCAAGTCGCAAATCATCGGGCTCCTCGATTACGGCGCCGGCAACGTCGGCTCGGTGCTGAAAGCAGTGCGCTACCTCGGCTTTGAGGCGGAAGTCGTGGACCGGGCGGAAAGCCTCGAACGCGCCGACAGAATCATTCTGCCCGGGCAGGGGCACTTCGGCGCCATGCTGCGCGCGCTCGAAGAACGCCGGCTGCTCGCGCCGCTGCGCCAAGCGATCGAATCCGGAAAGCCCTATCTCGGAATCTGTCTGGGTCTCCAGGCGCTTTACGAATCGAGCGAAGAAGCTCCCGAAGTGGCGGGACTGGGTGTGTTGCGCGGCCGCGTCGCGCGCTTCCGCGAGAAATCCAAAGTCCCGCAAGTGGGATGGAACCAGCTCGCGCTGCGCGGCCCGAGCCGGTTGTTTGCGGGCGTCGCGGACGGCAGCTTCGTCTATTACTGCCATTCCTACTTCGGCCCCGCAACGCCCGAGTCCGTCGCCGTCACCGAGTACGGAGAAACCTACGCCGCCGGCGTCGAGAAAGAAAACGTCTGGGCCGTGCAGTTTCATCCCGAAAAGTCCGCCGAGGTCGGGCTGCGCGTGCTGCGGAATTTTCTCGCGGAGCAGCGGGAGGCTGGGAAGCGAAACTCAGATACTCGGGGCTCGGCGCTGATGAATTATGAATTGTGAATTCTGAATTGAGGCGACACGGTCAGGACTGCCCGCGGACTCGAAGACGGCAATTCAGAATTCATAATTCAGAATTTCTTCGATCTCGGACCTGAGCGCGGTCAGCGTCTTCGACAGAAAGGATCAGAGGAACGGTGTTCGCAAAGCGCATCATCCCCTGCCTGGACTGCAAAGACGGGCGGGTTGTGAAAGGGATTCGATTCGTCAATCTGCGCGACGCGGGAGACCCTTCGGAGCTCGCTGAGGCGTACAACCGCGAAGGCGCGGATGAACTGGTGATGCTCGATATCTCGGCCTCGCGTGAAGGCCGCGCGACGCTGATGGAGACCGTTCAGCGCGTGGCGAGCCATCTATTCATTCCCCTCACGGTCGGCGGAGGCGTGCGGACGGTCGAGGACGCGAAGCGATTGCTCGCCGCCGGCGCCGACAAGGTTGCGATTAACACCGGCGCGGTGGAAAATCCTGAAGTCGTCGGCGAACTCGCCGCGCACTTCGGGAGCCAGGCGATCGTGGTGGCCCTTGACGCGCGACGCGTGCGCGCGGCAGGCGCGGAAACCGGAAACTCGAAAATGGAAACTGGAGAAGATCAGCAGATGCCGTCGCCAGTTTCCAGTTTCCGATTTCCAGTTTCCCGCTCCTGGGAGGTCGTGACTTACGGTGGCACGCGTCCGACCGGTTTGGATGCCCTCGAGTGGGCGCGTCGGGTTGCGGCGCTGGGCGCAGGTGAAATCCTGCTGACTTCCATGGACGCGGACGGGACGCAGGCGGGCTTCGATTGCGAACTCACGGCGATGATTTCCCGCGCCGTGCCGATTCCTGTTATCGCTTCGGGCGGCGCCGGCGGGCCCGAGCACTTCGCTGAAGTTTTTCTCGAAGGCGCCGCGGACGCCGCGCTCGCCGCCTCGATCTTTCACTTCGAAACGCACACGATTCGAAGTTTGAAGGAGTACCTGCGCGGGCGCGGCGTGGCCGTAAGACTGTAGCCACGGAGGAGGAGGTCTGGAGTTAAGAGTTCAGAGTTGAGAGTCGGCGAGGCCGGCGGGAGTTCTTCCTCCGTAACGGCGCACGCGGCATGAAAAACCCCGTCTCCTTTCAGGAAAGTCTTAACCCTCAATTCTGAACTCGGAACTGAATTCCATGGTCATCCCCTGCATCGATCTCATGGACCGCAAGGTGGTGCAGCTCGTCCAGGGCAAGCGGAAGAAGCTCGAACTGCCGGATCCCTTCGCGGTGCTCGAAAAGTTTGAGAAATACCCGGAGGTCCAGGTGATTGACCTGGACGCGACGATTTCCGGGCCGGAGAAGAGCCAGAACGCCGAAATCGTGCGCGAACTCTGCCGGCGCAAGCCCTGCCGAGTGGGCGGCGGGCTGCGCTCCGTCGAACGCGCGAAAGCCGTGGTCGAGTACGGGGCGCGCAAGGTCATCATCGGCAGCGCGGCGTTCGTGCCGAGGGGCGTCGCGCACGATTACCTGCGGGCGCTCGCGGCCGAAATCCCGCGCGAAAAAATCATGATCGCCGTGGACTCGCTCCGCGACCGCGTGGCCGTGCGCGGCTGGCGCCGCACTCTGCCGTTTACTTCCCTCGAAGCCATTCCCGAGCTCGAACGCTACTGCTCGGAATTCCTCTGCACCTACATCGATGCGGAAGGGAAGATGCGCGGGACGAACCTCGACTGGTTCCGCAGGCTGCGCTCGGTGACCTCGCTCCCCATCACCGCCGCGGGCGGCATCACCACGCCGGCGGAAATCGCCACGCTCGAGTCGATGGGCATGCACGCCGCGCTCGGCATGTCGCTCTACCGCAAGCTCTATCCGGAACTCTTTCGATGAGCGGGGGGCAGCGCGCCGGCCGCGGGGCGGCGATTCACTTGTCAAGGAAGACCGTCAGTCGAGGTAGATTCTCGGCACGCGCTTGCCGATCGAACAGAGGACTTCGTAAGGGACGGTGCCGATCTCGCGCGCCAATTCGAGCGCCGTAATCGAGCATTGGTCGGCCGCGCCGAGCAGCACCACTTCGTCGCCGATATCCACGCCCGCGATGTCGGTGACATCGAGCAGCGTGAGGTCCATCGAGATCGCACCGACGACGCGCGCCGCGCGCCCGCGCACGATGGCGCGCCCCCGGCTGGAAAGCGCGCGCGAGAGGCCGTCCGCGTAGCCGACGGGCACCGTGGCGATGCGCGACGGCCGGCGCGTGAAGTAGGACGCGCCGTAGCCGAGCGGCGTTCCGCTCGGAACGTCTTTCAGATAAACGACGCGCGATTTGAACGTCAGGATGGGCTCGAACTCCGGCGCGGCGGGAAGCTGGCGCCCGGGCGGCACGACGAGCGGCAGACAGTAACCGTAGAGCAGCGCGCCGACGCGCACGAGGTTTTCCTCGATTCTCAGCCCTGCCATGAGCGCCGCGCTGTTCGAAACGTGGACCCACTCGGGCTCGAGCCCCAGCGCGCGCACGTGCTCGCGCGCGGCGCCGAATCGCGCCAGTTGCTCTTCGGTCTGGGTTGAAATGAGATCTTCAGCCGAAGCAAGGTGTGTTAACAGGCCTGCGAACCTCAGCCCGGCAAGTTCGCGAAAGTGTTCGAAGAAGGATTCCAACCGGTCGGGCGGCAGTCCGAGCCGGCCCATGCCGGTATCGACTTTCAGGTGGAAGGCGATTTCGCGCCCCAGCTTGCACGCGCACTCGGAGTAAGTGTCGAGCCGCACGGTTGAGGAGACGGACGGCACCAGGTTGTACTCGATGAGGTGCGCGGGGTCGCTCATGTAGAGGCCGCCAAGCAACAGGATCGGCTGCGTGATTCCCGCCTCGCGCAATTCGATGGCCTCTTCGGCCGTGGCGACGCCGAACCAGTCCACGCCGCAGCGCGCGAGCTCCTGCGCGATAGGGACGGCGCCGTGCCCGTAGGCGTCGGCCTTGACGACGGCCATCACCTTGCGCGGTCCGGCAAGCTGTCGCACGCGTTCCAGATTGCGCCGGAGTCTGGAGAGCGAAATCTCAACCCAGGTGGGGCGCAGAAGTTTGTCGGGGTGGAAGGTCACGATCTCTCTGTCGCGGCTTTCGGCAGGCGCGGTCGCGCGGCCGGCGGTCGCAGACCGCCGCTCCATTCCGGGCTTGCCGGCGAGGACGCCGGCGCTACGGCTCTTCCTCCTGCGCGGAGTAGTTCTCGAAGCGCGCGTAAGGCTTCAGGAAGACGAGCGGCACGTGCCCCGTGGGGCCGTTTCGCTGCTTGCCGATGATGAGCTCGCACTTTCCTCCGCTGTCGCCCTCTTCCTCGGCGGCGCGGCGGTAAACGTCCTCGCGGAAGATGAAGATGACGACGTCGGCATCCTGCTCGATCGAGCCGGACTCGCGCAAGTCGGAAAGCTGCGGGCGGTGCCCGGGGCGCTCTTCCGGCGCGCGCGAAAGCTGCGAGAGAGCGACGACAGGAACGCTCAATTCCTTGGCGATGGACTTCAGCCCGCGCGAGATAAAGGAGACTTCCTGCGTGCGGTTCTCAAACCGGCCGTGGCCGGTGACGAGCTGGAGGTAGTCCACGACGATGAGGTCGAGGCCCTTTTCGGCTTTCAGCCGCCGCGCCTTGGCGCGAATCTGCATGATGGAAAGCGCCGGCGTATCGTCAATGTAGAGCGGCGCGTCCGCCAGGCGGCCCAGCGCGCGCGTCATGCGGTTCCAGTCCTCGCGGCTGGAAAAGCCGGTGCGGAGTTTGTGGCTGTCGATGCGCGCTTCCGAGCAGAGCAGGCGGATGACCAGCGACTCTTTGCTCATTTCGAGCGAGAAAATGCCGACGTGCTTTTTGTGCTCGATGGCGGCGTTGGCGGCGAGGTTGAGGGCGAGCGCGGTTTTTCCGAGCGAGGGCCGCGCGGCGATGATGATGAGTTCGCCAGGCTGGAGGCCCGAAGTCAGGTTGTCGAGTTCGACGAATCCCGTCTCGACGCCCGTCACGCGCTGCCCGCGGTCGAACAGGACGTCGATGGTGCCGAAGCTCGACTTGACGATGTCGCGGACGTTCAGAAAGCCCGAGCGCACTTTCTGCTCGGCGATTTCGAAGATCTGGCTCTGCGCGAGATCAATGAGCGTCTCGGGATCGTCGCCGGCTTCCAGGCAGCGCGCGATGACGTTGTTTGAGGCGTGGACGAGCCGCCGGATGAGCGATTTTTCCTTGATGATGCGCGAGTACTCGGTGACGCTCGCCGTCGAGCCCACGGGCACGCCGTCGGTGAGCGAAGCGAGGTTCGCGGCCCCGCCCACTTTTTCGAGCAGCCCTTCGCGTCCCAATTCTTCGGAGAGCGTGACGAGGTCGATCGTCCGGCTGCTTTCCGAGAGCACCGTCATCTTTTCGAAGATGAGGCGGTTCGCTTCCGAAAAGAAATCGTCCTTGCTGAGGAGTTCGAGCGCCGCGGAGAGCGCGCTGTTATCGAGCAGGATGGCGCCGAGGAGGGCGCGTTCCGCTTCGACGTTGTGGGGAAGGACCCGGTCGACCGCCGCTGTGCCGGCCATGCGCACGATTCTATTATTCGCCTTTCCGGCCTCAAGTCAATTCTGACTTGGGGCTGTGAAATTTCTGTGGAAAGCGCAGCAAAGCTGTGGACGGCTGTGGATAACCCTTCACGGTCCGGCGCGGTGACTCCGGCGGTGCCGTCGCCGGAGTCGTCGTGCGGTCAAGCTTTGGGTTCTTCCGGCGCGGCGGCGGGGGCTGCGGCAGGCGCCTCGGGCACCGGCTCCTCGCTTTCCACCTTCACCTTGACGGTCGCCGTCACCTCGCGGTGCAGCCGGACCGGCACCGGATACTCGCCGAGCACCTTAAGCGGCGGGTCAACCAACACGCGCCGGCGGTCGATCTGGTAGCCGCGCTCCGCCAGAGCCTCGGCCACGTCGAGCGAAGTGACGGAGCCGAAGAGCGCGCCGTGCTCGCCCGTCTTCCGCTGGAAGGTGAGTTCGACGCCGGCGAGCATCCTGGCCAGCTCTTCCGCGTCGTTCTTCTCCTTGGCGCTGAGCTTCAGAAAGCGCGCGCGCTGTTGCTCGATCCATTTGCGGTTCTGCGGGGTGGCGAGCACCGCCATCTTTTTCGGCAGCAGGAAATTGCGGCCGTAGCCGTCGGCGACCTTCACGAGCTGGCCGCGCGCTCCGAGATTGTCCACGTCTTGAAGCAGGATGACTTCCATCATGCACTCCGTTGGGTCTTGAGAATGGTTCGCGGGCCGCGACAGGGCGCAGGGTCTGCGCCGCGCGCGGGGCCCGCCGGCCTTCGCGATTACAGTTCCGTCGCGAAAGGCAGAAAGGCGATGTTCCGGGCGCGCTTGATCGCACGCGTCAGCGTGTGCTGGTGCGGCGAGCAGGTGCCCGTCAGCCGCCGCGGCAGGATCTTGCCGCGCTCGGAAACGAACTGCGAAATCAGCCGCACGTCCTTGTAATCGATGACGTCGATCTTCTCCGTGCAGAACTTGCAGACCTTGCGGCGGCGGAAATACTGCCGGCGTCCGCCCTCGCGGCGGGGTCCGCGCCCGCCCGGCGCGGGGCCCGACCGGGGCTCGGCTTTGGGTTCAGACTTCTGTTCGGCCATGTCGTTTGCTCCTCAGACCTGGGATGCTTCGGCGACGGCGGGAGGCGGGGCCGCGGCGGCGGCTTTGCGCCGCGCCCGGCGGGCCTCCTGCTTCGCCCTCAGCGCTTTCAACTTCTCGGCGCGCTTGAGCTCCTCGTCCACGCGCACGGTCAGAAACTTGATGACCGCATCGGTGACCTTCAGGCGCCGCTCGAATTCCTTCACCGTCTCGCCTCCGCCGTTCACGACGAAGAGGACGTAGTTTCCTTCCCGCTGGCGAGCCACGGCGTAGGCGAGCGAGCGGCGTCCCATCTTTTCGACCTTTTCGATTTCGCCGCCGGTCGTCGTCACCACGCTCTGCATCTGCGCGATGATTTTCTCCGCCTCTTCTTCCGGCACGTCGGTGCGAAGCACAAAGATAATCTCGTATTTACGCATGGTCCCTCACGATGGCGGCGCTGCGACCCGCCGGTTAAAGCGGTTCATCGCCGCCGACACTCCCTCTTTCAGAATCACGCGGACCGCTTCGGCCGCCTGCTCGATCAATTCGGCCGCAGCTTCGAAGTCCGCCTTTCGAAACGGGGTGAGGACGTAGGACGCCAGGTCCTCGCGGGGCTCTTCGGGCCCCACGCCCATCCGCACCCGCACAAACTCGTCGGCTTGGAGCGCGCCGATCAGTGACTTCAATCCGTTGTGTCCCCCGGCGCTGCCTCGCGAGCGGACTCGCAGGCTGCCCAGGGGCAGGTTCACGTCGTCCACCGCCACAATCAAATCTTTCACTTCAATCTCGTACCGCTCGAGCAGCCTCGCCACCGAAAGGCCGCTGAGGTTCATGTAAGTCTGCGGCTTCGCCAGCAGCACCTCCACCCCTTCGAGCACGCACGGGGCAACGACCGCCTGCGCCTCGCGGCGCGTAACCTCCACGCCGCAGATTTCCGCCAGCCGGTCCACGACGCGAAAGCCCAGGTTGTGCGGCGTCCACTGGTACTCGAAGCCGGGATTGCCGAGACCCGCAATCAGTTTCACGCCGCGCCTTCCCGCGTCCGAGGCCGCGAGCCGGAAGCCACGGCTCAATCCTTCTCCTTGGCTTTCGGCTTCTCCTCGCCGCCTTCCTCCTCGCCTTCCTCTTCTTCAGCCTTTTCAGCCTTGCCCCTTCGGATCAACTCGGGCTCAGCCGGAACCGCCGCCTCGGCCACTTCCGCCGGCTTCTCTTCCTCCGCCTTGGGCGCGATGACGTGCGCCACCACGCGTCCGGGGTCGGTCACGACACGAACCTTCTCGCCCACCGGCAGGTCCGACACCCGGAGGTTGTGTCCGATGGTCAGCTCGCTGACGTCCACGCCGATGAAGTCCGGGATGTCGTCGGGCAGGCACTCGAGTTCGACCTCGCGCAGCATGAACTCGAAGATGCCTCCCTGGACTTTGACGCCCTTGGCTTCGCCGCTGACGTGAATGGGGACCTTCACCCTCAGCTTGGCGTCGCGCGCGATGCGGACGAGGTCCACGTGGAGAAGGTCGCCGTGGACAGGGTCCACCTGCCAGTCCTTCAGCATCACGCGCGCCGGCGCCTTGCCCCGGATGTGGAGCGTGAAGATGGCGTTGTGCCCGGCCTCCGAGTGCGCCACGGCGCGGATCTGGCGGGGATCAATTTCCACCGGGATCGCCGGCCCGCCGCCGCCGTACACGACGCCGGGGACGCGCCCGTTGCGCCGGGCGCGGCGCGAGGCGTTCTTGCCGAAGGCCTCGCGGGGTTCGGCTTCCACGTTCAGTGCTTGCGCCATGCTCTTTCTCCTTCAACTCGCCGGACTCTCGGCGCGCGCCGCGCCCGGCTCAGATAAACAGCTTGCTCACGGAAGTCTCTTCGTGAATCGAGCGAATCGCCTCGGCGAGCAGTTTGGCGACGCTCAGGACCTTGATGCGCCCGCATTTCTCTCCCTCGCTGGTGAGGGGAACGGAATTCGTCGTAATGACCTGCTCGAGCTGCGACTCGCAGATCTTCTGGATGGCGTCGCCGGCGAAGACGCCGTGCGTGCAGCAGGCGTAAACCTTCTGGGCGCCTTTGTCGGCGAGCGCCTTGGCCGCGCGCACCAGCGTCCCGCCGGTGTCAATCATGTCGTCCACGATGAGGCAGACCTTGCCGTCCACTTCGCCGATGACGTTCATCATCTCGACGACGTGCGCATCGTGGCGGCGCTTGTCAATAATCGCCAGCGGCGCGCGCAGCTTCTTGGCGAAAGCCCGCGCCCGCTCCACGCCGCCCGGATCCGGCGAGACGACCACCGTGTTCTTCTGCTTCAGCGTGCGGTAGTAGTCCACGGTGACTGGAATCGCGTAAAGGTGGTCCACCGGGATGTTGAAGTACCCTTGGATCTGCCCGGCGTGCAGGTCGAGCGCCAGGATGCGGTTCGCGCCCGCCGAGGTCAGAAGGTCCGCCACGAGCTTCGAGGAGATGGGAACGCGGGGACGGTCCTTGCGGTCCTGGCGCGCGTAACCATAGTAGGGCATGACGGCCGTGATGCGCTGCGCGGAGGCGCGCCGCAGCGCGTCGAGCATAATCAGCAGCTCCATCAGGTTGTCGTTCACCGGCCGGCAGGTCGGCTGAATCACGAAGACGTCCGCGCCGCGGACGTTCTCGAGGATCTGGAGCCGCACTTCGCCGTCCGGAAAGCGGCCGACGAAGGCCTCACTGAGCGGCACGCCCAGGTGCTCGCAGATTTCGCGCGCCAGCTCCGGATGGGCGTTTCCCGTGAATACTTTCAGCATGTGCCGGTTGCGGTTCGACATCGCGCCGTCCTCACGCCTTCAAAGTTCCCGAGATTCTCCTGGGCAAACTGGCTGGGAGGCCTGGATTCGAACCAGGGTTCCATGCTCCAAAGGCATGTGTCCTACCACTGGACGACCTCCCAAGAACAGTGACGAGTGACGGGAACGAAGCGTTTTCAGGCGGCGTTCGCGGCTTGTGACTCGTCACACGTCACTTGTCAGAGACCACGGTCCTTCGCCGGTACTCGGCCCTCGAGAGCGTCCGCGATTTCCACACCTGCCACTGCGGCGGAACGCACTCGAGACCCCGTTCGAACGATTGGGCGGATTCGAAAAAGGCAAACAGAGCGGAACCGCTGCCCGTGAGGGAAGCGAGCTCGGCTCCGGCCCGGAGAAGCCGGCGTTTCACTCGCGCCAGCTCCGGCCACCGCGCGAAAACGTAGCGTTCAAAATCGTTTTCGGCCGGCCCCCAGCCTTTCAGGGGAATCGGTGACCACGCGCCAAACCCTTCCATGTTACGGGCCGCGCGCCGCTTTGTCAACGTCCGGCTCAGGTGCGCGTAAGCCTCGCGGGTCGAAACGCTGAAGCCCGGGAAGGCGACCAGGCAGCGCCGCGAAGGGCCGTCGGGCATCGGCAGGATCACTTCGCCGCGTCCGAGGCCCGCGGCGCGCCCGCCGATGAGGAAAAAGGGCACATCGGAGCCGAGCTCGGCCGCGAGGGAACGGTGGGTTGCGGGGTCGAGCCGGCCGCCCGACAAGCGTTCGAAGGCGAGCAGCGCCGCCGCGGCGTCGCTCGACGCGCCCCCCAATCCCGCGCCCATCGGAATTTTCTTGTGAAGGCGCACGCAAATGCCGCCGCGAAATCTCCTCGCCCGCCTCCACAGTTCGGCGGCGCGAACGATCAGATTCTCCCCCCCGCGCGGGACTTCCGGCGTGCCGCACTCGAGCGCGATTCCCCGGCCGCGCGGTGAAAGCCGCACTTCCAGCTCATCGGCGAGGCCGATCGTCTGAAACACAGTTCGGATTTCGTGATAGCCGTCGGGGCGCTGCGCGAGCACCCTCAAACCGACATTGACTTTGGCGAAAGCGCGGACGTGGAGCGGCTTCATCAAGGCGGGAGCGCGAAACGATGGAAGGCGGAGACCTTCCCGCCGCGGAGGTCTATTTGCGCTTCGTCTCCGCAGCCAGCAGCTCAATCAACTCGTCGAGCTGCTTCTGGAGCCGCGCGGCCTGTTCGGCGTCGAACTCGCTGGTGACGGCGGTCTCCCAGTCTTTCAGCGCGCGCTCCCAGGCCTGGCGGGCTTTCTCCTTCTTGCCCAGGCGAAGATAGACGTGCCCGAGGTGTTCCTGAATCGTGGGGTCGCCCGCCAGCAGCGCGGCGGCGCGTTCAAGGTAGGGTTCGGCTTCGGCGTAGCGTTCCATCTGGTAATACGCCCAGCCGAGACTGTCCAGGTAGGCGCCGTTGTTCGGGTCGAGCTCGAGCGCCTGCCGGATGTACCTGACGGATTCCTCCAGGCGCACGCCGCGGTCAGCCAGCATGTATCCCAGGTAATTCGCCGCCGCCGCGTTCAGTGGGTTTGCCGCGAGCACCTTCTTGAACTGCTCTTCGGCCTGGTCGTATTCCTTGGAGCGTTCGTAGATGGAGCCGAGAACGAAGCGGGCGTATTCCTCTTCGCCGGGACGCTGGCTTATTTCGAGTGCGCGCCTGGCTTCGGCCTCCGCCTCTGCGTAGCGCTTGGCTTGGGCGAAAATCTGGGCGAGTGAAAGGTGGATTTCGCGGTCGGAGGCCGTGCCGGTCTGGAGGTCGCGCAATTCCTTCACCGCCTCGTCCACGCGGCCGCGCTCGCCGAGCAGGGTCGCGTAGAGGACGCGAATCTGCCGGCTCTCCGGAAATTTCTCCGCGGCCGCCGCGGCCTCTTCGAGGGCGCGCTCCGGCTGTCGGTTGAACCGCATCGTCTCAATGATCAGCCCTTCGGCGCGCGCCGCCTGCGACTCGCCGAGCGGCACGATCTGGCGGAAGGTTTCGATGGCCTTTTCGAAATCCTGTTTGGCGCGGTAGATGAATCCCAGCCGTTCCAGAAAGACGGCGCGGTTCGAGGCCTCGCCCACCGTGTAACGTCCTTCGGGCCGCTCGGACTTCTTGAGCAGCTGCTGGAGAATCTCGATGGCCGCGTCGAAGTTGCCGAGGGTGTCTTCGAGCACAACCTGCTGGTAAGCGACCTCGACGCTGTCGGGCATCAGCGCGGCGGCGCGCTCCAGCCCTTTGCGCGCGGCGTCGAACTTGCCCTCCTGGCGGTCAATCTGCGCCAGGCGCAGGTGGGAAGGCCCGTCATGCGGGTCGGCCTTGAGAAGGCGTTCGAGTTCCGCGCGCGCTTCCGGGATCCGGTTGTCGCTCATCAGGGCTTCGGCCAGGGCGCGACGGAAGTCCTGGTTCTCGGGGTCCAGAGCCAGAGCTTTCTCGTACGAGGCGACGGCTTCGTCGTACTCGTGCGCCTGAGCGTAGGCGTATCCCAGCATCGCCAGCATCGGCGCGTCCATCTCTTCTTCGGGCAGGCGCTTCAGGAGATCGATCGCGAGGCCGTATTCACCCTGATCGAAGTAAAGCTGCGCCAGATGGCGCGCGGCGTTGCGGGAGTCGGGATTGTTTTCGAGCGCGCCCTTCAGCGCCTCTTCCGCCTTCTCCGGCTGGTTGTTCAGACTGTAGAGGCGGGCCAGGGCCACGTGCGTGTCCGCGTCCTGAGGATTCAGGCGCGCCAGCGCCTCGAAGTGGAAGATGGCCTTGCCCAGGCTCTCGCGGGCCACCCGGTCCTGCTGCGCTTCGCCCAGATTGCGCCAGTAGAGGTTGGCGAGCAGCCGGTGCGCGCCCTCCTGGTCCGGGTTGATGGCGAGGACCGCCTCGGCGTCGCGCACCGCGTCGGCGATGCGCCCCACGCGCCAGTAGAGTTCCGCCAGCTCAACGCGCAGGAAAAGTGAACCGGGGTCGGCCGCCATCGCGTTCTTGTATTCGGCAATCGAACGCTCGACGAAGTCTCCGCGGTTGTAGATTCCCGCAAGTTCGCGATAGCGGCGCGCCAGCATGTAATGGTAGTAGGCGCGGGAGTAGTCGGGGGCGGGCGCCAGTTGGCTTTCCGACTCGCCTTCAGCCGGCGCCGACGGCGGCGCCTCCTGCGCGGCTGCGATTCCGCCGCCCGCGGCCCATAGAAATGCGAGGAATAATCCCAGGAGTGACTTTTTCATGGCGCGATGCCGCCCCCCCTCTGCGGATTATCGCACATGCCGTGAGGGGTGTAAACCTTGGGTCTTACGGCGGCGAGCCACGTCATCATTCCTGCCCTCGGGCGCTGCCGGTTCGCCGCTGCCCACGCAGCCCGCCTCGGTGGTAGGATGAGCTCTTCAGGTTGAAGAACGCGCGAGCGCAGCTCGGGCAGACCCCTGGGCCGTTTCTCGCCGAACTGCCGGCCGGTGGAGGAAGCGATGAAAAGGGTGGGAAAAATCTTTCTCTGGTTTGTGGCGATCCTTTTTGTGATTGAGGTGGCGGCCATCGCCGTGATGTGGTACTCGCGGCGCATCCGGCCCGCGACGGTCCTGACGTATCGAATCGAAGGCGTCGTCAGCGAGCAGCCGCCGCGCGACGTATTCTCCGAACTCGCACTGGGGCCGCGGACGACGGTCTCCGACGTCGTGGAGAGCCTCGATCGCGCGCGGCGTGACCCTCGCATCACGGGCATCGAATTGCGCGTCAGCGAGTCAACGTTGGGCTTCGCCAATATTCAGGAGATCCGCGAGAAGATCCGCGAATTCAACCGCTCGGGAAAGTTCAGCGTCGCCTATCTCGAATTCGGCACGAACCGCAGCTACTACCTGGCTTCCGCCTGCCAGACGGTCGTCCTCCTGCCCAAGTCCACGCTCTTCATCCGGGGACTGATGACTTCCAGCACGTTCTTTCGCGGCACGTTCGACAAGCTGGGGATTTATCCCGACATCTACCACGTGGGCGAATACAAGAGCGCCAAGGAGATTTACACGGAGAAGAAATACACGCCGGCGCATCGCGAGGCCGCCGAAGCCCTGCTGAAGGATTTCTCACGGCAGTTCGTCCGGCACATCGCGGAGAACCGCGGCCTCTCCGTGGAAGAAGCGGAACGCGCCATCGCCCAGGGGCCGCTGAGTTCCGAGGAAGCTCTGAAACTGAAACTCGTGGACCGCGTGGCCTATTCGGACGAAGTGAGGGAACTGATCCGCGGGAAGAATGCCGGAAAGGACAACGTCCGTTCCTATCGCGAGTATCTCCGCCGGTCGAGCCGCGGTGGAGCTTCCAAACTCGCCGTGATCTTTGCCACGGGCACGATCCTGCCCGGGCGCAGCACGGATAATCCGTTGACGGGGGAAGTGATGGGCTCGGAGACGATGGCTGAGCAGTTTCGCCGGGCGCGCGAGGACTCCTCCGTGCGCGCCGTGGTGGTGCGCGTCAACTCGCCGGGCGGGGCCGTGTTTCCCTCCGAAGCGATTCGGCGCGAAGTCGAGCTGACGCGCAACGTCAAGCCCGTTGTGGTTTCGATGTCCGACGTCGCGGCGTCGGGCGGCTACTGGATTGCCGTGTCGGCGAACAAGATTGTGGCCGAGCCGGGAACGGTGACCGGCTCGATCGGCGTGGTGGGAGGAAAATTCAACCTGAAAGGACTCTACGAGAAGTTCGGCCTCAGCAAAGATTTCATCGCCACGACCGAAAACTCGACCATCGAATATCCCTTCCAGAACTTCACGCCCGCGCAGCGCGAGAAGGTCCAGACCTACATGCGGCAGACCTACGACGATTTCGTCCAGGGAGTGGCGGAAGGCCGCGGGATGGATGTGGCCGCCGTGGAAAAAGTCGCGCGCGGCCGCGTGTGGACGGGCGAGCGCGCGCAGGAACTCGGCCTCGTGGACGAACTGGGGGGACTCGACGCCGCCATCGCCGCCGCCAAGGAGCTGGCACAGATTCCCGCCGACGAAACGGTCAGCCTGCTTTACCTGCCTCCGCCGCGCCCGCTGCTCGACCGGCTGCTTGATGTGATGAGCGGCGTGCGCGCGATGCGCGACGGGCTCTCCGTTCGCGAGTGGCTGGCCCGCCTGGAATCGCTCGCGGGCCTGGGCGCCTGGGCGTTACTCCCCGCGGTGCCGCAAGCGCAGTAGGCAGAAGGCGGTGGGCAGCCGGCCCTAATGCCACAGCGTGGGCACGGGACTCAAGGCCATTGCCGGACGAACGGCCCCGCTGTCGCGGACTCGGCCTCAGCGGCCTTTGGACGCAGTCCCAGCGCGCGCTGCCTATTGCCTGCTGGTCTGCGTCACTCGGGTTCTTCGAACATCCGCTGTTCGGGGACGACCACGACGATACCGCTTTCGGTGACGTGGTATTTCTTGCGGTCTTCCTCGAGGTTGTAGCCGATTTCGGTGTGCTCGGGGATGTGGATGTGGCGGTCGATGATGGCGCGCCGGATGCGCGAATAGCGGCCGACGTTGACGTGCGAGAGCAGGATGCAACTGTCCACTTCACTGTAGCTGTTGACGCGCACGTCGGGGGAGAGGACGGAATTGGTGACGCGCCCGCCGGAGATGATGGAGCCCATGGAAACGATCGAGTCCGTGGCGATGCCCATGCGCCGCCCTTCCTGCGCGAAAACGAACTTGGCGGGCGGATACTGGCGCTGGTACGTCCTGAGCGGCCAATCGGCGTCGTAAAGGTTGAAGACCGGCGAAACGGAGACCAGGTCCATGTTGGCCTCGTAATACGCCTCGATCGTCCCGATGTCCCGCCAGTACTGCGCCTCCTTCTTGTTCTCGTCCACGAAGTTGTAGGCGTAAACCTTCGCCGAATCGATGAGCTTCGGGATGATGTCGCGGCCGAAATCGTGGCTGGAGTTCGGGTCTTCGGAATCGTCGAGCAGGACCTTCAGCAGGCGGTCGCGGCTGAAAACGTAGATTCCCATCGAGACGTGGCATTTCTCGGGATGGTGCGGGGAGGGCTTGGGATGCGCGGGCTTCTCCTGCCAGCCGATGATCCGGTCGGTGCGGTCGAGCTCGAGCACGCCGAAGCGGCTGGCTTCGGAAAGGTCGAATTCGATCGCGCCGATCGTCACGTCCGCGCCCGTCTCCACGTGCTGGGCCAGCATCTTCTGATAGTTCATCTTGTACACGTGGTCGCCGGAAAGAATCAGCACGTGCTTGCACGGCTCGTTGCCGATGGAGTACAAGTTCTGAAAGATGGCGTCTGCCGTGCCGCGATACCAGTACTCGCCCACGCGCATCATGGGAGGCAGCACCTGAATGAACTCGCCCAGCTCGGCGGAAAGAATCGTCCAGCCTTCGCGGATGTGACGGTTCAGCGAAAGCGCCTTGTACTGGGTGAGGACGTAGACGCGCCGCAGGTCGGAGTTGATGCAGTTGGACAGCGTGATGTCAATGATGCGGTAAATCCCCCCGAAAGGAACGGCAGGCTTGGCCCGGTCGCGGGTGAGAGGATAGAGCCGCTCGCCCTGGCCTCCCGCCAGAAGACAGACCAACGTTTCGCGTCCAAGGTGTGGAAGGTTCATGTGTCGTCCCCGTGGACTGTATTCGCGTCGCCTCGAAACGACTCATCCGGACGAGGTCTTCGGGCCGCTGCGGAGGGTTCATTATAACAGACGACGGCCCCTTTGCTGCCCCGGCGGTCGAGCTATCCGAGTCCGCTTCCGACGGACGTTTCGCGGTGTTCCGTCCGAGCGTCGCGTAGGATTTCGGCGTTCTTTCGCCCTCAAACTGACCGCTGAGAACTGACCGTTCCGTCATTTGACTGCCCTGACGCGTGGTCTTAGAATTGGCAGGGAGAGTTCCTTCGATGGCGGATTTCCAGACGCTCGGTCTTTCGGAGCCGTTCGACGCCCCGCCACCTCCTTCTTCATCTCCTCCTTCTCCTCCTTCTCCTCCGCCTCCGCGCGTCAACGGGCGGAAAGTTTTCGGCCAACTGGTGTTTGTGCTGCTGGTGCTGCTGGCCGCCGGGTTCGGGGCCCTGGGCGGGCTGGTGTTCGTCCATTCCGCTAACCTGCCGCAGGTTCGCCACTTGATGGAGTTCCGCCCCGACGTGATGACGGAACTCTACGCCGACGACGGGACGCTGATCGGCAGTTTCGCTCTGGAGCGCCGCGTGATGGTCACCTACGACCAGATCCCGCCCGTTCTGAAGGACGCGGTGATCGCCGTCGAAGACCGGCACTTCGAGAGCCACTGGGGCGTGGATGTGATTCGCGTGGTGCGCGCGGCGATTGTGGACCTGGTGGAGTGGCGGCGCGCGCAGGGCGCCAGCACGTTGACGATGCAGCTCAGCCGCCTTCTCTTCCTGACGCCTGAGAAGAGTTTCCGGCGGAAGTTTCAGGAGACGCTGCTCGCTATTCAGATCGAACGGCACTTCACCAAGCCGCAGATTTTTACGCTGTACGCCAACCAGGTGCCGCTCGGGCACGGCAATTTCGGATTTGCCGCCGCCGCGCAGTTCTATTTCGGCAAGACGCTCGACGAATTGACGCTGGAAGAAGCCGCGCTGCTGGCCGGCTTGCCGCGCAGCCCCACGGCCAACTCGCCGCTGCTCTACCCGGAACGCGCCCAGCGACGCCGCAACGTCGTGCTCGACGCCATGCTGGAGACGGGCAAGATCCGCCGCGAGGAGCATCGCGTGGCGCGCGCCGCCCCGCTCACGCTCAACATTCAGCGCTGGGAGCGGAATCCCGCGCCTTACTTCGTTGAAGACGTCCGGCAATTTCTGGAGCGGAAGTACGGCACGGACACGGTCCACGAGAAGGGCCTGCGCGTTTACACCACGCTGAACCTGCGCCTCCAGGCCGCGGCGGAGAAGGCCGTGCGCGACGGCTTGCACGCCTTCGACAAGCGTCGCGGCTGGCGCGGCCCGGCGCGAAACATCCTGCGAGAGGCCCGCGAGGTCGCGGGAGGCGAGCCCCCGGCGCTCGAGACGTTTCAGCACCCCGACTGGCGGAACCTGCCGACGCCCGGAGCGCTCATCCATGGCCTGGTCATGGAGGTCAAGGGCGACCACGCCGTCGTGCGCTTCGGGAGTCGCACGGCGCGCCTCACCGCTCCGGACTTTTCCTGGACGGGAAAGACTTCGCCGCGCGACGTGTTCGCTCCCGGCGACCTGGCTCTATTCTTGGTCAAGGAAGTGAGGGGCCAAACGCTGCGCGTTTCGCTCGAACAGCGGCCCGAAGTGCAGGGCGCGCTGGTGGCCATCCAGAATTCCACGGGCGCCGTCAAAGCGATGGTGGGTGGCTACGATTTTGACGAGAGCAAGTTCAATCGCGCCCGGCAGGCGCTCCGCCAGGCGGGCTCGTCGTTCAAGCCTTATGTTTACGCCGCGGTCCTGCTGGAAGGCGCCAGCCCCTTTGACACCATCCTCGACGCACCCATCAGCTTCCCGACCAGTTCCGGCGTCTGGTCGCCTTCGAATTACGACCGCAAGTTCATGGGGGACATCACGCTGTTGCGGGCGCTCGCCCAGTCGAGGAACATTCCCACGGTCCGGCTGGTGTCCCGGCTGGGAGTGGACAAGGTCATCAAGCTCTGCCGCAAGTTCGGGATCACGTCCCGGCTGGTCCCCAACCTCCCGCTCGCCCTCGGCGCTTCCGACGTCATGCTGCTCGAGCACACTTCGGGCTTCTCGGTGTTCCCGAATGACGGGGTCCGCATCGCCCCGCGCCTGATTTATCGCGTCACCAACTACGACGGCAAAGTGATTGATGAATTCCAGCCGGAGGTGACGGACGTCCTGCCGGCGCCCATCGCGCGCCTGGAAGTTTCCATGCTCCGCGAGGTCGTGAATTCCGGGACGGCCACGAGCGCCAAGGTTCTGGGACGGCCGCTCGCCGGGAAGACCGGCACGACGAACGAATACGCGGATGCGTGGTTCATCGGCTTCTCTCCCTCCCTCACCGCCGGCGTCTGGGTCGGCTATGACGACCGCCGGTCGCTCGGGGAGCGGGAACAGGGAAGCCGCGTGGCGCTGCCCATCTGGATCGATTTCATGCGCGAGGCGCTGAAGGATCAGCCCGCCGAGGAATTTCCCCACTCGCCGCTGCTGACCAGTCCGGAGCAGGTGAACCAGATTCTGGCCAGCGCCGCCGCGGACCGGTGGCTCGCCCCAGCCGGCGAGCAAGTCGCGACAGCTCCTCCCTCCAGCGCAGCGGCCTCGACTGCCGCGCCGCCGTCACCCCGCAAACCTCGCCCGACGGCCACCGCGGCGCAGCAAGCCTCCGTGCCGGCCGGCGGAGATTCCGCCGCCTCAGAAAGGGCGGAGGCGCGCCGCCCAGCGGCGACACCTGCGGCGAAGGGTCAGGTTCAGCGCGCGGCCCCGGAAGCGGCTGTCGTCCCTGCGGCGGCCCGGACGGCGCCCGAAAGCCACGACACCGCCGCGCCTTCCGAGCCGAACTGAAGCGCCGGTCCGCTCCTTCGCCCCATCGGCGGTTCCGCAATCAGGGTGCTTTGCTGAAGTGGTCGTAGCCGCGCGCGGCCAGAGAAACTTCCTCGCCCGTCGGCAGCACCAGCGTCAGACCGCGGCGCCGCCGCACCTCGCCGATTCGTTCGACGGAAACCCCTCCGACTTTGCGCGGAAGGCGCGCCGCCTTTCGCGGCGGGACCGTGAAGAGCAGTTCGTAGTCTTCTCCGCCAAACAACGCGAGTTCCAGCGGCAGGGCCGGGTCCGTGCCGGCAGGCGCATCGACGAGCGGCAGGCGGTTGGCCCACAGGCGCGCCCCGACGCCGCTGGCTGCCAGCAGCCGCGACGCATCGAGAGCCAGCCCGTCGCTGATATCGATCAGCGCCGACGCGAGACGCTTCTCGGCGAGGAAGCAACCGAGTTCGCAGCGAGGTTCAGGGTAAAGGTGGGAGGTGACGGGGCCGGCCGGCCGGGCGCCCGCCTGGGCCTGCCCCGCGCGAAGCAGTTGCAGGCCCAACCCCGAGGCGCCGGGATGGCCGCTGACGCAAAGGATGTCGCCCGGACGCGCGCCGGCCCGGCGTAGCGCTGCGCCGCGCGCCACTTCTCCGGCGAGAACCACGTCGGCCGTAATCTTCCCCTCGAAAACCGCCGTGTCGCCGCCGATGACGGCGACTTCGAAGCGCCGAGCCAGGCCGAACACGCCCTCGTAGAAGTCTTCCACCCAGGCGCGGGGCGTCCCGCGAGTCAGGGCCAGTGAAACCAGCGCGAAACGCGGGCGTCCGCCCATGGCCGCCACGTCGCTGAGCGCCCGGGCGAGCGCGCGGTGCCCCACCGAACGCGGAGGATGAAGCTCGCGCCGGAAATGCACGTCCTCAATCGAAAGGTCGGAGGTCAGAATCACTTCGTGCCCGCGGGCCACCTCGACCAGGGCGGCGTCGTCGCCGATGCCCAGCTTCACCCGGTCACCCGCGCGAGGGGCGCGGCGTCGAAGCCAGTTGACGAATTCGGTCTCGTTGCGAAACATGGGGCTGCCTCTTCCCGGAGCTTCAACTTACCACGATGTCCCCGAGTCGAGGCCGAGATTGCGCGCCGCAGTCGCGCCGGCAATTTCAACCCCCTCCGTCCATTTGGACTGCACCGATGATACACTACCGCCTCACGCTTACATCTCAGGGCGATTCGAGGAGAAGGACATCATCATGAGAAGACTATGGGGAGCTGCTTTGGCGGCTGCGCTGCTGGTCTCGCTGGGCACGGCGCGGGCGCAGCAGGATTTCGCCAAGGTCGAAATCCGCGCGGAACGCGTCAAGGGAAACATCTATATGTTGAACGGAACGGGGGGAAACATCGGGGTTTCGGTGGGGCCGGACGGAATCCTCATCGTGGACGACAAGTTCGCCCCGCTCGCCGAGAAGATCCGCGCCGCGCTCAAAGGCGTGGGCGGCGGAAAGCTGAAATTCATTCTCAACACCCACTTCCACGGCGACCACACCGGCGCGAATCCGGTGTTCGGGCCTGAAGCGCCCATCATCGCCCACACCAACGTGCGCAAGCGCCTTTCGACGGAGCAGCAACGCGGCGACCAGACCGTCCCGCCCATGCCCAAGGAAGGCTGGCCGGTCATCACCTTCGACCACTCCGTCTCCGTTCACTTCAACGGCGAGGAGATCAAGGCGCTGCACTATCCCCGCGGGCACACCGACGGCGACAGCGTCATCTTCTTCACCGGCTCCAACGTCGTGCACATGGGGGACAACTTCTTCGCGGGTCGCTTTCCCTTTGTGGACCTCGACGCCGGCGGAGATGTGGACGGGCTGACCGGGAACATCGGCGACGTCATCGCCAAGCTGCCCGCCGACGTCACCATTATTCCCGGGCACGGCCCCATTTCGAAACTCGACGACCTGAAAGCTTATCACCGCATGCTGGTTGAGACGACAGGCCTGGTCCGCAAGAGCATGAAGGCAGGGAAGACCCTCGACCAGATCAAGGCGGAAGGCCTTCCCTCCGAGTGGAAGGACTGGGGCAGCGGTTTCATCTCGGCAGACCGCTGGATTGAGACGATCCATCGCGCCTACTCGCGCTGAGGCAGAGCATGTTCGGGGCTGGGCGGGATTTTAGAGATAGACTCCCGCCACAGTCCCGGTTTGGGGAAAGTGGCACACCAGAAAGCGTGCTCAGGGCCAAACTGGGAAGAATTCTTAGTCCGGCCAGCCTAAGTATTCTTGCCCGCCAGCCACAGGACACGGCTGGCCCCATGTAATCCCTTGACAAAGGGGGGCCGCTCCAATAGGATTGCACCGCGCTATAAGCCTTCGGCGGCCCGAACGTTTGCCTGCCATCCGGATTTTGGCCTCGATCAGTTTCACTCGAGGCTTGAAGACTACAGTTGAGGAGTCCGGGAGATGCAGAGGAAGTTCTATACGTTCCTGATTGTGCCGGGCGCCCACGGAAAGCTTCATAAGGTGCGCCTGCCTTTCTACGTTGTTCATGTCGTTCTTGCGCTGAGCGTCGTCGGGGTGATGACGGTCGCCGTGATGGCCAGCACGTACGCGAGAATGTTGCTGAAAGTTTCCAACTACAATGACGTCCGCAACGAGCGGGAGGTGCTGAAGAGCCAGTATCGAAGCCTGGAAAACGTTTTCAGCGACACAAACGCCAAGCTGACTTCGCTGCAATCGCTCGCCGCCGAGGTGGCGCTGACCTACGGTTTTGGCGAGCCCCGCCGACCGAAGCTTCCCCACGCGGTCCTGGCGCTCGCGACGCAGACAAACTCAACGCTGGACTCCAGCTTCCACGCTTCCCTTTACGCTTTTAACCTCATGAAGGCAGCGGCGCTCAAGTCGCCCCTGGACCCCCTTACCCAAGGCCTGCTTTCCGACCCTCGTTTCGACCGGACGACGGTTCCAACGATCTGGCCGGTTCGCGGCCATATCACGGCGGGTTTCGGCCAGCGAATGGACCCGCTGAGCGGGGAGGGGGCGTTCCACGCCGGCTTGGACATCTCCGCGCCGTACGGAGCGAAGGTTGAGGCCGCCGCTGACGGCATGGTGCTGTTTGCAGGCCGGGACGCAGGATACGGGCTCGTGGTGCTCATCGACCACGGGTACGGAACCAGCAGCCTTTACGGCCACCTGAGCGCCATCCACGTGGCGGTGGGCCAGGAAGTCAAGCGCGGGCAGTTGATCGGCGCCATCGGGACGACCGGCCGGACAACCGGGCCGCACCTGCACTACGAAGTTCGCATCAACGACACGCCGGTGAACCCGTCGAAGTACCTGCGGGGCTGAGTTCGAGGCGCCTTGGACCCCCCGCAGAGGCCGTCTCGTCGGCCCGATAGGCCCTTTCCCGGTGCGACGGCGAACAGTCGATATTTCCCCTTGCAATCCGGGTGCCCTGTCCCTATAATTATAGGTTTGTGACGGCTGGCGTAGCTCAGCTGGTAGAGCATCTGATTTGTAATCAGAGGGTCGGGGGTTCGAATCCCTTCGCCAGCTCCAGCTTTGGAGAGCGCAGCCGTCAGGACGCACGGGCGCGGACTGGGATTCGGAGCGGATTCGACAAAGGTACGATTTAGCAGTTGCGTTCGCCGCGGGTTTTGCGGAGTGGCGAAGGTTTCGTTGTTCGAGTCGGGAGCAGTTTTCTTCCGCAGGTCATCAACCCGTTGTGTGTCTGCCCCGAGGATGGTCCAACGTCGTCCGAAGGAACAAGTCACGGAGTCGAGGGAGAGCGCGGGTCCGGACAGGTGGCCGAGTGGCTAAAGGCAGCAGGCTGTAAACCTGCCGCTCCTTGCGAGCTACGGGGGTTCGAATCCTCCCCTGTCCACCAGAAGAACAGTGGCGAGTGGCAAGTGACAAGTGAAGAGCAAACCCGGGCGCGTTCTCGCCTCTTGGCTGGTCACTTGTCACTCGCCACTGTTCACTGCAGTTGAGGGGGCGGGAGTAACTCAGTGGTAGAGTCACAGCCTTCCAAGCTGTTGGTCGCGGGTTCGATTCCCGTCTCCCGCTCCATTTGGAAACTGGAAACGGGAAATTGGAAACTCGCAAGACGGGACGAGCGCTCTGTCGGCGCCAGTTTCCAATTTCCAGTTTCCAGTTTCTCCGCCCGTCGGCTGACGGGCGGCGGGCCGATGTAGCTCAGGTGGTAGAGCACGTCCTTGGTAAGGACGGGGTCACCGGTTCAAATCCGGTCATCGGCTCCAGGAAACTTGGCAGCAGGGCGGCGCCGCTGGCGCCGCAAACAGAAACAGGGACGGTGGCAACTCCAGTTCGGCATTCGCACTTGATGAGGTGGAACCAGCATGGCCAAGGAAAAGTTTGATCGTTCAAAGCCGCACATGAACATCGGGACGATCG
>CAZKXX010000028.1:0-38168 GCA_964556705.1 uncultured Acidobacteriota bacterium | reverse complement strand
TCCTGGATGAGGTCGAGGAACTGGAGGCCGCGGTTCGTGTACTTCTTGGCGATGGAGACGACGAGGCGCAGGTTCGCCTCGATCAGCTCGCGCTTCGCCTGCTCGGCCTGGGCTTCGCCGCTGATGATGGTCTGGAGCGTGCGGCGCAGTTCCGCCGCCGTCGCCTGGTTGCGCTCTTCGACTTCGCGCAGGCGGGCGCGCGCCTGGCGCAGCTCCCGGCGCAATTCCTTTCCGCCGTTCGAGCGGACGTTTTCGAGTTTCCGCTGCAGCTTGTTGACCTCGCGCTCCAGCGGCGCAATCTCTTCGAACGCCTCGCGCAGCCGCTCGATGAGCCGCTTGCGCTCCGTATGCGTGAACTCGATCGAGTGGAACTGGCGCGAGATCGCCACGTGCTGGCGCGCCACGGCCCAACTGAGGCGCCGGAAATCGCGCGGACGCTTGCTGCGGGGAATCGAATCGCGCTTCGCCTTGAGCTGCTGGAGCTTCTTGTTCAGCTTCTCGATGGTGTCGAAGGTCGCGATGACTTCCTTCTGCCGTTCCGCGATCTTGTCCTCGGTCAGCTCGTCGTCGTTGAAGACGATGACTTCCTTGATCGATTTCGCGCCGCTCTCCAGCTCCTCGCGCAGCACGAAGAGTTCCTGGATGACGATGGGCGAACGCGCCAGCGCCTTGAGCACGTTCAACTGCCCCCGCTCGATCCGCTTGGCGATTTCGACCTCGCCCTCGCGCGTCAGCAGCGGCACGGTGCCCATCTCGCGCAGGTACATGCGCACCGGGTCGTTCGTCTTGTCGAGGCTGCCCGGCGTCAGGTCGAGCTCGACGTCTTCCGCGCCCTCTTCGCCCTTCAGCTCGTCGGCCTTTTCGGCGTCGAGCTTCGGGCCCTTGGGGGACTCCAGGACCTCGATCCCCGCGTTGTCGAACAGGGTCAGCAGGTTGTCGAGGTCTTCCGCGGAGTGGACGTCGGAGGGCAGGAGGTCGTTGACCTCGTCATAAAGGAGATAACCCTTCTCCTTCCCCATGGTCATCAATTTTGAAACTTGGTCAAACTTGTCGTCAAAAGCCAAGGTCGGCACCCCTCCGAGACTCGAAACTTTGAAGCCGGGTCAAGCAGGATACGGCGACACTACGGCTCTCCGCCGTGAACGTCGCACGCGCAATCCAGAAGCTCAAGCTAAGGCAGGCCGCCAAATCGTTTGCGACGGCTCCTGTGAATTGGATGAGATTTTACACCAAATCGTTTCGCTCCGGGGCGGTTTTTTTCGCGCCCGCCCGTGCTTCCGCTAACTCCTTGAAAATGCGGGTCTTGGCTGCGAGCAGCTCGGCCAACTGGCTGGCGTCTCCCAGGCGTTCGGCCTCCCGAATCGCCGCCTGCAGCCGCTCGCGTTCGCGTTCCGTGCGTTTCAACCGCAGCGCCCGCCGGCAGGCTTCGATCCGCGCGGCGTCAAAAACCTCGCCGGACCCGAAGAGACATTCGAACGCCATGCGCTGCTCGGCCTCGTCCAGCCACTCGCCGAGCCGGCCCGCTTCAAGCGTCTCGCCGCGTTGCCGTGCCTCGAGAAGTTTGCGGAACACCGGCTCCATCGCCAGCCCTTCGCAGTCGCCGCTCTCCACCAGCGGCCCCAGAAATTCATCGGCAAGTTCGGGATTCTCCAGGAAGGCGCGCAGCAGTTCTTTTTCGGCTCGCGTGGCGGGAGAGGAAGCCGCGCCCTGCGGCAACGCTTCCCGACGCATCTCGCGCCGCGCTTCCCGCGCCGCGCGGTTCAATTCCTCAGCGACCAAGCGCTCGTCGAGCCGCAACTGCTCCGCGAGACGCGACGCGAGTTCCGTCCGCAGCAACGGGTTCGGCACGCGGGCGAGATACGGCAGCACGGCGTTGACCGCCGCCACTTTCCCTTCCGGGCGCGAGAGGTCGTGCGCCGCGGCGGCGCGCGCCGTGAGGTAATCGAGGTAAGTCGGCGCGGCGGCGAGGCGCGCGCGGTAGGCGTCCGCGCCTTCACGGCGGATAAACGAGTCAGGATCCAACCGGCCGGGCAGCGCCAGCACCTTGGCTTCAAAGCCTTCTTCGAGCAGCAGGTTCAGCGAACGCTCCGTCGCCGCCACGCCGGCCGAGTCGGGGTCGTAGTTGACAATCACCCGCCGGGTGTAACGCCCCAGCAGCCGCGCGTGGCTCTCCGTCAGGCTGGTGCCGCAGGAAGCGACCACGTTTTCAACTCCCGCCGAGGCCACGGCGATCGCATCCATATAACCCTCGACGAGCACCGCGTAATCGAGCTTGCGCACTGCCTGCGCCGCGCGGTCGAGGTTGTAGAGCACGCGGCTCTTGGTGTAGATGGGCGTTTCGGGCGAGTTCAGATATTTCGGCATCTCATCGCTCAGCGCGCGCCCGCCGAAGGCCACGATGCGTCCCGACTCGCCGGCAATGGGAAAAATGATCCGGCGGCGGAAACGGTCGTAGCGCCGGTCGCGCTCCGCATCGCGCACGATGAGCCCGCTCTTCTCGAGCGTTTCCGGCGTGAACCCCAGGTCCTGGAGATGCCGGTTGAGCGACTGGCCGTCCGAAGGCGCGTAGCCGATGCGGAAGCGCCCGATGGTCTCGTCGCTCAGGCCGCGGTCCGCCAGATACGCCCGCGCCGCGCGCCCTTCCGCCGTCCCCACGAGTTGAGCGGCGAAGAACTTTGCCGCCGCCTCGTGCGCCTTGTAGAGCGCCGCGCGTTCGCGGGCCCCGGCGTCCATCCCCTCATCGCGCACCCGCTCGCGCAGACGCACGCCCGCCTTCTCCGCCACGCGGCCGAGCGCCTCCGGGAAGCTCAGGTTTTCAATGAGCATCACGAATTTGAAAACGTCTCCGCCCACGCCGCAGCCGAAGCAGTGAAAAATCTGTTTGACCGGATGCACGGCGAACGACGGAGTCTTTTCCTGATGGAACGGGCACAAGCCCATGTAGTTCGCGCCCGCTTTGCGCAGCTTCACGTAGTCGCCGACGATGCGAACAATATCTGCGGCGCTGCGAACTTCATCTGCCTGGGACATGGGAAATAGCCGTCCGCTTTCAGCCGACAGCCGCCCGTGGGCTGGCCTTCGGTCTCATATTGTGGCGTTAAGCGTTGAGAGTCGAGAGTTGAGAGCAAGAATCCAGCGATTCCCGCCTGGAATGTCCCATCACCGTTCAGCGCTCAGCCTTCATCCTTTACCCTTTACACTTCACACTTTACCCTTCGTTTTTCCGCGTTCCGCCCGAAATCCCCTACCCTCACCCTATGGCACGATAATGCTCGATCCCGCCTTCGTAAACTCTTCCGCCTTGAACTGGCTGCGCAGTAAATCCAGATAGGCGCGGCCGCGCGGCCGGCCGTTGGTCCGACGCGCGCCGAGCTGGGAGAAGAAAATCATCGCGTCGCGAAGGTCCGCGTCGCGCGTGCGAGCCATCCCGAAGCGTTTCACCTCTTCCTGCCGAAATTCTTCGACCGCTTTTTTCAGCCCTTCGTAGAGGGCGCGTCGGGTTGTCGAAGCCGGCGGATTCTCGTAGTAGAGCCCGCTCGTCAGCGTTCGGTACGCTTCCGCCAGCGCCTGCGTCGCCGCAATCACGTCGGAATCCACCGCCTCGCGGTCCTCGTGCGCGAGCCGGCAGATGACGTAGGAAATCGAGTTGATCAGCGGCAAGTGTTCGCCGGCGAAGGAGGCAGGAATTTTAACGTCCGGAAACGGCAGCTTCGACCAGTCGAAATCGTTGCGCTCGGCCTCGTACCGCCGGCTGGCGATGAGGTACGTGCAGTCCGACGGACAGTCAATCGTCACCTCGCGCTCCGTGCCGCAGCAGACCGAACAGATCGTCTCCAGCTTCGCCGGACAGTAACGCTGCGGCTTCCGCTTGCGGCAGATGGGGCAGGACAAGGCCAGACTCCTTGCGGGATTCGGAGGACCGCGAGACTGAGCAGTCCGGCAGACTCTCGACCGAAAAACTCATTATGCCACAAAACACGTCGGCGAATTTTCCGGCGGTCCAACCCGGCGGCCGCAGCCAGCCACCGCAAAATCTGCTTGACTCAACGCGCGCCATCGCCAAAAGTTGAGGGTTGCGCTTCGACTTCCGGGCTCACCATGCGCGACCCCGCACAAACCGCGGACGTGCTCATCCTCGGCGGCGGCCTGATCGGCGCCTCGATTGCCCTGCGCCTGGCGCAGGCGAAGCTGCGCGTCGTGGTGCTCGACCGCGGCGAACCGGGCTCGGAAGCGAGTTCGGCCGCGGCGGGGATGCTTGCGCCGCACGGCGAGACGATCGAGCCGGAATTTTTTTTCAAACTCTGCGCGGCCAGCCGCGACCTTTACGCCGACTTCGCCGCCGAAGTCGAAGAGCTGAGCGGCGAGCGCGTCGGCTACCGGCGCGACGGAACGCTGTTGGTGGCCCCCGACGTGGAACACGGGCGAGAGCTCGAGGCGATTGCCGCCTGGCAGAGCGAACGCGGCCACCCCTTCGAACGGCTGACGGCCGAGGAAGCGGCGCTCCAGGTGCCGGGACTCGCGCCTGAACTCGCCGCCGCCTACTTCGTTCCTGGCGACCACGTGGTGGATAACGAACGCCTCATGCGCGCCGTTCTCGCCGCGGCGCGGCGTCTGGGCGTGACGTTCTGCGCCGGGCGTCCGGCGACGAAGCTCAACCTTCGCGCCGGGCGCGTGGAAAGCGTCGAAGCCGCTTACGGCGCCGACCCGCGCGCGCTTTCTTCGCTTTCAGCCGGAAGTGTCATCCTTGCCGCCGGAAGCTGGTCCGGCGAATTTGCTCCCTCACTCGGCATGCCGCTGCCCGTGCGTCCCTGCCGCGGGCAGATGCTCGAACTCGAAGCGCCCCACCCGCTGCCATTCGTCGTCCGCGCGGGAATGCTCTACATGGTGCCGCGCGAAAACAATCGCATCGTCGTGGGAACCACGGTCGAATACGCGGGTTTTGAAAAGGCCGTGACGGCGGAGGGATTGATTTCGATTCTCGAAGGCGTGCGCCGCTTCGCGCCGATGATCGCAGAGTGCCGCTTCGGCCGCGCCTGGTCCGGGCTGCGGCCCGACACCGCTGACCACCTGCCCATGCTCGGCCGAGGCGAAATGGAAAACCTGATTTTCGCAACCGGCCACTTCCGCAACGGCATTCTGCTCGCGCCGGTCACCGCGCAGGTGATTTCCGAACTGGCGCTCGGACAGCCGCCCTCGCACGACCTCGCCCCTTACAGCCCCGCGCGGTTTCGCGGCACCGCGTAGCACGGCCCTGCCTGCGGCAGGCATCCTGGCCCTGCCTGCGGCAGGCAGGCGCATGGGCAGGACCCCGACACTTCGGGGCAGGTCGCCCATGCTACTTCAAGGTCCGCCCGCTTCCCGCCCCGCCTTCAAACGCTCCAGCAAGAACCCGTCGCGCAGGGCTTTGACTTCTTCCACGTTCTTGCGTTTCCAATCATGAAACCCGCGCCCGGCTTTGACGCCCAACCGACCCTCGGCGACGTATTTCCGTAGCAACTCCGGCGCGCGGCCGGGAGCGTAGAGGTCGGCGCAAACGTAATCGAGAAAATTGACGATGAAGTCGAGTCCCACCACGTCCATGTGCTCGAACGGCCCGTAAACGGGCAGACGCAGCCCGAAGCCGCATTTGACCGCGAGGTCCACTTCCTCGGCGTCGGCGATGCCTTCTTCCACCACCGAAATCGCTTCGCGAAACAGCGCCGCCTGAAGCCGGTTGCCGAGCTGCCCGGGTCGGTCCTTGCGCACCATCACCGGGACTTTGCCGCAACGTGCCAACAACGCGCGCAGCCGCTCGGCCGCCTGGGCGGAAGTTTGCTCGCCGCGCACGATTTCCACCAGCGGCATCAGGTGCGGGGGGTTCCAGAAGTGCGCCGTCAGGACGCGTTCCGGCCGCCGGCATTTTGAGGCGATCGCCGTGATACTCAGCCCCGAGGTGTTGCTGGCGAGCACGGCCGAGGCGGGCGCGGCGGCATCGAGCCGCGCGAACAATTCCTGCTTGAGTTCCATCTGCTCCGGCGCTGACTCAATGACGAGATCGGCATCGCGCACGGCCCGCTCGAGATCGCTTGAAGCCGAGAGGCGCTTGACCGCCGCGCGTTCTCCCAAGCCGTTTGCGGCCAGAAATTCGACCTGCGCGCGGGCACACTCCAGGCCGCGAGCCGCGGATTCCGCCGCGCGGCCGTAAATCGCCACGTCCAGCCCGCCGCTCGCCAGCGTCACGCCAATCCCCGGCCCCATCGCTCCCGTGCCGATGACCACCGCACGTGAAAACTCAGCCATTTCTTCGCGTCTCCTTTTGCCGGCGCGTGGGCGCCGCGGCCAAGCGTAACACGGCCCGCCCCATTTTGCCCTCTTGGCATTCGGGCACAGAATGATAGACTAGATAAGTATGCCTACATCCAGCGAGAATCGGCGCCGGATACCTGGGAGACTCCTGTCCTCAAGCGCCCAGAGCCGGAGGGCAGGCGCCGACCGCCGCTACTGTTGCAAGCAAATGGGAGTTCATTGGCAGAAAAGCTCCACTGTGGGATAGAGAAAACAACTATGCCAGGCGGCGGAACGACCGAAAAAAGCAGCGGAAGTCGGAGGCAGGCCGAGGCTCAGAATGACATGATGCGGTGGCGAAGCGCTGCGATTCCGGAGAAAGGTGTCGGCTCATTTCAGCCGATAGACGCGCTCGGCGTTTTTGCGGTAGAGGGCCTCGCGCTGGGCTCCCGTCGCCCCGCTCACGATCTCATCGAGCGCTTCGACCCAGCGGCCGAGCGTCGAGTGGAGCGTCATCACCGGCCAGTCGCTGCCGAACATCACGCGTTCCCAGCCGAAGCACTCGATGAGGGTTTCGACGAAGGGGCGCAAATCGTCGGTGGTCCAGCGATGCGGCTCGGCGTTGGTGACCAGCCCGGAGATTTTGCAGACGATGTTCGGGTAGCTCGCCAGTTCCCGGACGTAGCCCCGCCAGGGCTCGATTTCCCTTTCCTTGACGCGGGGGTTGCCGCAGTGGTCGAGGATGAAGCTGACACGCGGGCAGGATTTGACCAGCCGGATGGCGATGGGCAACTGGCGCGCCAGGAAACAGAGGTCGAACGAAAGGCCGTAGTCGGGCAGGCGGCGGAGGTTTTCGGCGAAGATCGGACGCTCGCCGATTTCATCGGGCACCACGTGCAGGATGCGCCTCAAACCTTTGAGCTTCGGATGGCCCGCGATCTTTTCGACGTATTCAGGGAAGTCGGCGTTTTCGGGCCGGCAGGCGGCCACGACGCCCGCCAGCGGGTTCGAGGCGTCTTCAGCGAAGGCGAGGATGTGCCGCGCTTCGTCGAGCATGAACGGCTCGTCCACGTCGGTTTCGAGATAGACCGTTCGTTCGATAGCAAGCTGGCGCGCGGCTTCGAGATAGTCTTCGATTCCGTGCCGCCGGTTGAGCGTCGGGAACTTGGGGAGCCACGCGTAGCCGAACTGCGCGGGGTCCCAGAGGTGCTGATGCGCATCAATGCGGAACACGATGGAAACTCCTCGTGGTTTCGAAACCCGCAAAGTCTAACCCGAAGTTGCGCCCGGCGTCGAGTTTCGCGGGCCTCGGCGGGCCAGGCGACGCCCCGCGCCGAAAGCGGCGATTCGCCTGCTGTTTCCTTCCGCCCGCCTCGCGCCCGGCCGCCGCGGTGTTATCCACTCGATGAATATCCTTTCAGCGCGCGGTCCGAGGAGGCTCTTGTAAATTCTTTTCCGTCTGCATACACTGGCAAGCTTCGGCACGAGCGTCGAAGCCTTTAAGGAGTCTCGCATGCCCGGTGAGAAACGCCGTTCCGACCGCCTGATGCTGACGATTCCGCTCACCATCCAGATTCTGGAGTCCGGACGCCCCGCCGCCGAGCACGAGGGCCGCACGGTGACGCTGAACCGGCACGGGGCGCGGATCCTGACCGCCGCGATGCTGCGCGCCGGACAGACCGTGCGGCTCGTCAACCTGGTGGGGCGCCACAAGGCAGACTTCCGCGTCGTCGGCCCCGTTTCGCCCCTCACCGAAAAGGGCGGCGAGTGGGGCGTCGAATGCGTGGACTTGAACCAGAACATCTGGGGCATCCAGTTTCCCCCGCCCGCCGCGGAGAACGGCGAATCGAAGGCGCTGCTCGAGTGCCGCACGTGCCACACCGTTGCGCTGCTCCCGGTCTCTCTGGTGGAAGTCGAGGTCCTGGAAACTTCCGGTCTCATCAAGCGCCGTTGCGAGGCGTGCCGCGCCGAGACCCTGTGGGGCCACGCCGAAAGGCAGGTGGCCATGGCGGCGCCCGCCGGCGAAGCCGCAATGATCGCCGAAGCGGCCTCGCAGTTGCAGGCCGAAGCTCACGGCAAGGACCAGCGCAAGCACCGGCGCGTGGCGCTGCAGCTTCCCGTCTTCGTGCGCGATTATTACGGCGGCGCGGAAATCACCCGGAGCGAAAACATCTCGAAGGGCGGCTTCTGCTTCGTCTCCGAAAAGACCTATCACGTGGGCACGGGCGTGATGGTTGTGTGCCCCTATAATCCCGGCGGCCAGAACATTGAAGTGCGTGCGCGCATCGTGCGCTGCCAGCCCATCGAGGGCACGACGCGGAAAATCTACGGCGTCCGCTACGACGCGCCTCCTGCCTGATAATTCCCCTCCCCCGCCGTCCGATTCCTCCGGCGCCGCCGCATCTTCCGTTGCTCCCTCGCGCGCGGAGGTCTAAACTTGAAGATGAACTCGGAACTCCTGCGGGTGGGGTCAAGGAGGGGATCATGAGGAATCGGGACCATGTCCACAAAGTCCTTCGCGCGGCCGGGGCCGCGGGCGCCTTCGGGGCGTTGCTGCTGCTCGGCACCGCGCCTTCGCTCGGCTCTCCGGAGGCTCAGCGCCCGCCGCGCACGCTGACCGAGCAGAGCCGCGACCCTTCCCTGCCCTCCGACGACGACGGTCTGACGCCCAAGCAGCAGCGCGATTTGCTGAAGCACAACTTCGAGAAGCTGAAGGAGGACGTTGCGGAGCTCTTCGAGCTCGCCTCGCAACTGAACGAAGAAGTGAAAGGCTCCAGCGAAAACGTCCTCTCGCTCGAGGTGGTCGAGAAAGCCTCCAAGATCGAGAAGCTCGCCAAGCGCGTCAAGGAGAAGGCGCGAAGGGGGCGGTGAGCCGAGGGGAAGCAGGAAGCAGGAATTCGAGGGGACGCTCGCCGCGGCGAGCGTCCCCTGCAAGAAAACCGATGCGCTTCAGATGAAGAGCGGCGCCAGCACCAGCGTAATTGTCGCCAGCAGTTTGATGAGCACGTGCAGCGAAGGTCCGGCGGTGTCCTTGAACGGATCGCCCACCGTATCCCCGACGACGGCGGCTTTGTGGGCTTCGGAGCCCTTGCCGCCATAAACGCCCGTTTCGATCCACTTCTTGGCGTTGTCCCAGGCGCCGCCGCCGTTGTTCATCAGCGTGGCGAGCAGAATCCCGCCGATCGTGCCCACCATCAGCAGTCCCGCCACAGCCTCCGCCCCGACTCCGTGGCCGTAGGTCCCTTCAAACCACTTGAACGTGAAACCCACGATCGCGGGCACGCCCACGGCCAGAAGTCCCGGCGTCACCATTTCCTTCAGCGAAGCGACCGTGACGATGTCCACGCAGGTTCCGTAGTCCGGCTTCGCGGTGCCCTCCATAATTCCGGGATTTTCCCGGAACTGCCGGCGGACCTCCTCGATGACGAAGTAGGCGGCCCTGCCCACCGCTTTGATGGCGAAAGCGCTGAAGACGAAAACCAGTGTCGCGCCAAGCAGCGCGCCAACGAAGACCGGCACTTTGCCGATATCCACAACGCCGCTGTAGCCGGGGAGAAGGACCTTCAGGCGGTCAATATAAGCGTTGAAGAGCAGGAAGGCCGCCAGCGCCGCGCTGCCGATGGCGTAACCCTTGGTCAGCGCTTTGGTCGTGTTGCCGACGGCGTCGAGCCGGTCGGTCTTGACGCGGATTTCTTCCGGTTGCTTGGACATCTCAATGATCCCGCCGGCGTTGTCGGTAATCGGCCCGAAGGTGTCCATGGCCAGGATGTAGGCGGCGGTCGAGAGCATGCCCATGGTGGCCATGGCCGTGCCGTAAAAGCCGCCGTCGGAAGAATGGCCCATGCCCAGGTAGCCGAAAAAGTAGCTCACCAGCAGCGCCGCCGAGATCACCAGCACCGGCATTCCCGTGCACTCCAGCGCCACCGCGAAGCCCGTGATGATGTTCGTCGCCGGGCCCGTCTTGGAACTTTCGGCAATCGACTTCACCGGACGGTACCGGTATTCGGTGTAGTACTGCGTGATCCAGACGAACGCGTAACTCGTCAGGATGCCCACGACGCCCGCGGCGAACATCCAGAGGTTGTTGTGGAGCAGCCAGCGCACGGCGAGATAAAAGCCGGCGATGGCGAGAATCGTGGTCATGAAATAGCCGCGATTGAGGGCGTGCATGGGATCTTCTTTTTCATCCGTGCGCACCACCAGAATGCCGACGATGCTGGCGATCAAACCAAAGGCGCGCGCCACCAGTGGAAACAAAATGCCCAGCAGGCCGAATTCGCGGAAGAGCGTCACGCCGATGATCATGGCGCCGATGTTTTCCGCGGCGGTCGATTCGAACAGGTCGGCGCCGCGGCCGGCGCAGTCGCCCACGTTGTCGCCCACCAGGTCGGCAATCACCGCCGGGTTGCGCGGGTCGTCTTCGGGAATACCCGCTTCGACTTTCCCCACCAGATCGGCGCCGACGTCGGCGGCCTTGGTGTAAATCCCGCCGCCGAGCTGCGCGAACAGCGCCACCAGGCTCGCGCCGAATCCGAAGCCCACAATCTCTTCCGGAACGTGCTGGGGGTTCTGGAGTCCGCCGTACATCCAGAACAGCCCGCCCACACCGAGCAGCGACAGGGCGACGACGGAAATGCCCGAGACCGCTCCGCCGCGCAGCGCCAGTTGCAGAGCGCGGTTCAGGCTGGTGCGCGAGGCGCTGGCCACCCGGATGTTGGCGCGAATCGAAACGAACATGCCGATGAAGCCCGCCAGCCCCGAGCAGATCGCTCCGGCGAGAAAAGAGATCGTGGTCTTCCACGCCAGCGCCGTATCACCCTGCCAATAGTAGAGCCCGAAGATCACCACCGCGCCCAGTGCAGCCATAATGTAAATGGTCTTGTACTGCCGGCGCAGGAAAGCCTCAGCGCCTTCTTTGATGGCGTTCGAAATGGACTGCATGTCGGTGGTCCCCGTGTCCGCCCGCAGGACTTGCAGGGCCAGCATGAACGCCGCAATGAGCGAAAACACACTGATAACCAGGATCAAAGGAAGGTAGTGCATTCAAAAGCCTCCGACCAGAACTCGTATTCGTGCCCCCGAGGCGGGCCGCGTCAGGCCCACCAACGCACGGTCTTCGGATGGCCTTCACAGACGAGCTTCAGGAGCTTCTGCAAAAGCGGTGTTTATAACACATTCAAAAAACAGGCGTCAATAAAGGTCACGCCGGATACCGCGTTTTTCTTCGACGATTCTTAGTCTGAGCGGACTAAAAACGCGCCGGGGGCGGCTTCACGCAAAAGCGTGCTGGGAAGTCGAGCAATCAACCGGCCAACCGCAGCTTCGGAACTGTCGTCGTCCAATCGGAGCCAGCGGTCTGACTTTCTGACGCCAGCCTCGCCGTTCCACTCGTTGAGTCGGACGCGACGCGTTGGGGAGACTCGCTGGGCGCGGCATCCTTCCCGTACCGCTCCCCTTCACGCCACGGCCGCAAGGCAAGAGCCGCTTGCAACCCGCGAGCCGCGAACCTAGAATCAGCGCGCACGCCGCCAGAAAATCCTCGGTCGGAGGCGCTCGCCATGAAGAAGCAGAAACCTTCCAAGCGCGGCGGGGTCAGCCGTCGGGATTTCTTCAAGAGCGCGGGCGCGGGACTGCTCGCCACCGGCGCCGCGCCGCCGGCGACGGGAAGCGCCGCGCCTTCCCCGCCCCCCGTTCGATTCACTCCCGCGGGCGGGCTCGAGCGGCTCTCGTCGAACCTCTACCTGCTGCGCGACACCTGCAACGTCTATGTCCTCAAGAACGGCGACCGCGCGCTTCTCATCGATTTCGGCTCGGGGCACGTGCTGAAACTGCTCGGCGAGATCGGCGTCACGCGGGTGGAAGGCATTCTCCACACGCACCATCACCGTGACCAGTGCCAGGGCGACCGGCGCGCCGTCGCGGAGCGGATCCCCATCCATGTCCCGGCGCACGAGCGGCACCTGTTCGAAGACGCCGAAAACTTCTGGCGGAACCGCCGCATCTTCCACCTCTACTACGTCCGCAACGATTTCTTCACCCTCACTCAGAACGTTCCTGTGGCGGGCGTGCTCACCGACTACGAAAAATTCCGCTGGGGACCGTACGAGTTCCTCATCTATCCCACGCCCGGCCACACGCTGGGCTCGGTGACGCTGGCCGGCGAAGTGGACGGCCGCAAGGTGGCATTTTCCGGCGACGTCATCCATTCGCCCGGCAAAGTCGTCAACCTTTACGACCTCCAGTACAATTACGGCAGCCCGGACGGCGTGGACTTCGCCATCTTTTCGCTCTCGAAACTGCGCGAACTGGCCCCCGAGCTGGTCTGCCCGTCGCACGGCGAGCCGTTTTCGAGCCCCGAGCAGGGGATCACCGACCTCGTCTCGAAACTGAAGGGCTGGTACGAGTCCTATTCGCCCGGCTCAACGCTGACGTCGGAACTCAAGCCTTTCGCCGTCACGCCGCATCTGGTCTGCGCGCACCAGGCGACCTCGACTTTTTACGCCCTCATCAGCGACAGCGGGAAAGCGCTTTTCGTGGACTACGGGGCGGCGAGCTGGAATTTCTTCAGCTCTTTCCTGAACGCCACGCCTGCGGGCGACCGCATCCGTTTCGTCGAGCACAACCTTTCGGAACTCCGCGGACGTTACGGAATGAAGTCCGTGGACGTGGCCATGCCCAGCCACATGCACGACGACCACCTGAACGGCTTCCCGTATCTCGCGCGGCACCACGGGACGAAGGTCTGGTGTTACGAGAACATGGTGGACATCCTCGAGCGGCCGCGCGGCTCGAACCTCGGCTGCATCCTGGCCGAGCCCATCAAGGTCGAACGCTCGTTCCGTCACGGCGAAAAATTCAAATGGGAAGAATTCGAGTTCACCGTCTATCACTCGCCCGGGCACACGGAATACCAGATGGCGATGTTTGCGGAAATTGACGGCGCGCGCATCGCTTTCACCGGCGACGCGCTGTTCCCCGCCGCGGGCGGCGCGCCCTACCAGTTGCGGCACAACATCATCTTCCGCAACTGGGTCGAAAACGACAGCCACGTGAAATCCGTCCGCACGATTCTCGACCACCAGCCGACGATGATTGCGCCGGGCCACGGCAAGCCCTTTGTTGCGAACAAAGAAGACCTGGAGGATTTGAAGAAGCGTCTGGAAGGCCAGCAGGCTTACTTCAAATCCGTCGTCGCCGACCCGGACCCGGATTTCGGCCTGAACCCGAGCTGGGTGCGGCTCGACCCTTATCAGGCCGAAGCGCGGCGCGGCGATGCGACGACGATTGAAGTCCGCGTGCGGAATTACCGCGCGAAGCCGATGGAACTCGAGGCCGCGCTCGTCGTCCCCGCGGGCTGGAAGGTTGCGCCGGAAACGGTGAAGTTTACGGTCCCCGCCAGCGGTGAGGGCCGCGAGGGATTCGCGGTGACCGTCCCCCCTGGCTGGGACCGCGCCGCGCACCCGCGCGTGGCGATGGCCGCCGACGTCGTAGCCGACGGAGAATACCTCGGCGAAATCGCCGAAGGCGTGGTGGACGTGGCGTAGCGGCGCGCGCAGGCCAGACCGGAGGCTCGCAGGAATTTCGGATCAAGAACGGAGAACTTCCAATGCTCCCGAATCGTTTGCTTGTCGTCGCACTTATGGTGATTTCTTCGAGCGCCCTCGCTCAGGTCCGCAAGCCCGGGAGTCCCGAAAAGGAACTTCCGCCCAACATCACTCAACTCACCGGCTTCGGCGAGCGCGCCGCGTGGTCGCCGGACGGCAAGCGCATCGCGTTCATGGGCCGGAGCTTCGGCGACGCGTTTGAAATCGATCTGGAAACGAAGCTCACGCGCCTGCTCACCGGCCACTTCCAGCACGCCGGCTTCCTGCGCGTCCAGTACTTGCCCAACGGCGACTACTTCCTGATCGGCGCGCGCAGGTTCGAAGACATCCGCACCACGCGCGCGCGCGACCAGGAGATGTGGGTGATGAAGGCCGACCTGAAATCGCCGCCCGTAGCGCTCGATCACAGGATTTCGGAAGGCGTGGCGATTTCGCTCAAGCGGATGAAGATCGCCTGGGCGAACTCCCGCGGGCAGTACCCGGAGGAGTTTGAACAGGGCGAGTCGGGGCTTTACACGGCTGACATCGAATACCGCGACGGCGTGCCGACGCTCGCGAACAAGCGCGAAATCCTGCGCGCCCGCGCGCCCGAATGCACGCTCGAAGCGCAGGACTTCCGCCGCGACGATACGGAACTCATCTACAGTTGCTACCGCCAGACGCCAACGCCCGACAAAGCCGACGTCCTCGGCGTGGACCTCAAGACCGGAAAGGTCACCGTCTATCGCCAACTGCCGGGGGAATATAACGAGCCCGAGGGAATTTCTCCCGACGGCGAGTGGACGCTCGTCGAGTCGAGCCGCGAGCAGGGGGCCGACCGCCAGGACCACCGCCACATCGACATCTGGAAGTTGAAATTGGAGCCGAATTCGGAAGATTTCGTGCGGCTGACGCGCTGGGGCGATTACGAGCGCTACAAGGCTTCCAATCCGGTTGTCAGCCCGGATGGAAAATGGATTGCGTTCCAGTCCGCGCGCACCGACGAGCCCGCCGGCGTCGGCCACGGGATTTTTCTGCTGAAGCTGAAGTAGGGGCGATCCGCGCCCGTGGCAGGCGTGTTTTCGAATTTGGACGACTCCTTTCTCGTCCTGCGCCAGCACCCACCACCTGGCCTTTCGGCAGACTCACCGCGTGCTGACAGAAAGTCGAGGCCCACGCGGCGGCCCGGTTCGGACCGCGCCTCGCTCCTGGGCTATACTGGACGTGGAGGCTGCGGCAACGAATTGCTCCGCGTTCGCTTCACAATCCGTGTGGCGCGACTTCTTCTGGTCCTTCTCCTGGCGCTTCCGACGGCGAGGGCCGCCGAACTGCCCGACGACGAGGTAACGCGCCAGAGCCTGCGTTTCACGCAGATTTACGGCCTCATCGAGGACCATTTCGCCGAGCCGCTCGAGCCCGATGCCGCGATCTTTGACGGCGCGATCCGCGGCATGCTTCGCACGCTCGATCCGTTCTCGGCCTTTTTCGATCCCGAGCAGTTTGAAAACCTCCAGCAGTTCGCGCGCGGGCGCGTGCGCGGCTTCGGCTCGATCCTCTACGTGCAGGCGGGCAAAATCCAGGTGCTTCAGACGGCGGAGGGCTCGCCGGCGCGCCGCGCGGGGCTCGGGCCGGGCGATGAAATCGTCTCCGTCAACGGCCAACGCGTGGACCGGCTCGACCTCGAATCTCTGATTCGCCTGCTCCAGCAGGCGCGCCAGCAGCGCGTGCGGCTGGGGGTGGTGCGCCCCGGCAAAATCCTGCCGGAAGATTTCGAGCTCCACCCGGCGAACGTGGCAACGCCGACGGTGGACAAGGCCTTCCTGCTCGAGCCGGGCGTCGCTTACCTGCACATCACGAGCTTCGACCAGAAGACCGCGCACGAGGTGGCGCAGGCGCTGGAGAATCTGGGCGGAGAGAAGCTGCGAGGGTTGCTGCTCGATCTGCGCGATAACTACGGCGGTGTGCTCGATTCCGCGGTCGAACTCGCGGGGCTGTTCCTGCCCTCCGACCTTCCCATCCTCACCATGCGCGGGCGCGCGACGCCCCCGCGCACGTATCGCACGCAGGCCGCGTCCGTGCACTTCGATGTCCCCCTCATCGTGCTCGTCAACGGCAACACGGCGAGCGCGGCGGAGGTGCTGGCTGCGGCGCTCCAGGAGCACGACCGCGCGCTCGTCGCGGGCGAGCCGACGTTCGGCAAAGGCGTGGTCGAATCGGTCGCGCCGCTCAGCGAGAAAACCGGGCTGGCGCTCACCACCGCGCAGTACTTCACCGCCAGCGGGCGTTCGATCCAGCGCCCGCTGCCCGGCACTCAGCTCGAGAGGCCGGATGCGGGCGTCAGTCCCGCCGGCGGGGGCGGCGAATTCCGCACCGCCGCCGGACGGCCACTCTCCGCGGGCGGAGGGATCACGCCCGACGTGCTCCTCAAACCGCGGCGGCTGAATCCCTGGCTGTCGTTCCTCCAACAGCGCGGACTGTTCCTCAGCTTCGCGTCCGAATACCTGACGGTTTACGGCAAAGTCCCGCAGACGTTTGTGCCCGATGAAACGACCCTCGACCGCTTTCGAGCCTATCTGGGCAGGCAGCGAATCCTCTCCCCGGACGAGTACTGGGAGGAGAGTCGGGACTTCCTGAAATTGCGCATCCGGGCCGAACTGCTCAACCTGATTTACGGCCTGGAAGCGGGTGAAGAGGTGGAAACGCGCGGCGACCCGCAGGTCGTCGCGGCGGCCGCGCTGTTTCCCAAATTGAACGCCCTGCTCCGGCCGCCCGCCGCGGAAACCGCCAAAGGCAAAACGCTCGAAGCAAATCGGAAATAAGCTCCGGCTCCCGTTTTCGATGAGTCGCAAACTTTCGAGTCGCTCGAGCTGTCGCTGCGGAGACTTTCGAATAGTCAATAAGTGGCGAGGATGGCGGCAATCAGCGCGGCGCGGCGCGGCAGCTCGCGAATGATCACGTGCTCGTCGCGCGCGTGCGCGCCCCCGCCCACGCCGCCCAGGCCGTCGAGCGTGGGGATGCCCAGCGCGGCGGTGAAATTTCCGTCCGAGCCGCCGCCCGTCGAAGCTTCCGCGAGTTCCATTCCCAATTCGCGCGCCACACGTTGCGCGTGGCGGTAGAGTTCCGCAGCCATGCGCCGTTCGAGCGGCGGCCGGTTGACGCCGCCGTTGATTTCGAGTTTCGCTTCCGGATGGAAGGGCTTCAGGGCGCGCATCCTGCGCTCGATGGAATCGCGGTCGCGCAGAGTGGGCACGCGCACGTCAATCGCCGCTGAGGCGAGTTCCGGCACCACGTTTGAGCGCGTCCCGCCCGTGATGGTGCCGGGCGTCAGCGTCAATCCGCGGCGCGGGCGCGCGAGCTTTTCGATGCGCAGGAGTTGCCGCGCGAGTTCCGAAATCGCGTTCACGCCCGCCTGCGGGTTGATGCCCGCGTGCGCGCTTCGTCCCCGAACGGTCAGTCGGAATTCGCCCACGCCTTTGCGGGAGGTTTTGAGCGCACCGTTTTCGGCGGCGGGCTCAAACACCAGGACGGCCCGCGCCGTGCGGGCCTCGCGGAACAGCCGCTCGCGGAATGCAACGCTCGAAGTCTCTTCGTCGGGATTCAGAAAGAATCGCACCGGGCTCGCGGGCTCAACGCCCTGCGCGCGCAGGGCGCGAATAGCCCACAGCCCGCAGACGATGCCCGATTTCATATCGAAAATCCCGGGCCCGTAGGCGCATCCGCCGCGCACACGGAACGGCATTTGCTTCAGGGTTCCAATGTCCCACACGGTATCCAGATGCCCGAGAAGCAGCACCGGCTTGCGGCCGCGGCGGCGCGCGCCGCCCCAGAATTCCGCCACGAGCGCCGGCCCGGACTTCGAGTGCTCGAGCAGGCGGACGCGCCCGCCCGACTGGCGGAATTCGCGCGCGAAGAACCGCGCGAGTTTGGCCACGCCTTCGCGAGAGTGAGTCGGCGATTCGATTTCGACGGCGCGATGCAGACATTCGAGCATCCGCGCCTGCTCCCGCCGGCAATAGTCGAGAAGCGCAAGATGTTCCACGTGAAACCTTCGGCCGGGAATTGAGATGACAACCGATGACGGTTCATTCTATCCTAAGTGGCTGTAATCAAAGCCCGTGAAAGCCCGCGGGCGCGTCGCGCGGGGAAGCCGATTTGAGCAAAGTCTCCTTCGCCATCCTGGTCCATTCGCACCAGCCGGTGGGAAATTTTGAACACGTCCTGGAAGAAGCCTATCGAAAGTCTTACGCGCCGTTTCTGCGCGTGCTTGACCAGCACCCGCGCATCCGGATGAGCCTGCACTATTCGGGGATTCTGCTCGAGTGGTTTGAGAAACAGCACCCCGAAATCTTCGACCTGCTGAAGAAGCTGGTGCGGCGCAAGCAGGTGGAGATGGTGGGCGGCGGATATTACGAGCCCATCCTGCCCGCCATTTCCGATCGCGACAAACGCACGCAACTCGATCGCCTTGCGGACTACCTCGAGAAGCATTTCGGCCGGCGGCCGCGCGGCGCCTGGGTGGCGGAGCGCGTCTGGGAACCGGCCCTCGCACGCCCGCTTTCGGAAGCGGGTGTGGACTATGTCGTGCTCGATGACACGCATTTTCTCGCCGCCGGACTCGAGCCGCGCGAACTTTACACCTCCTACATCACCGAAGAACAGGGCTCTTCGCTGCGCCTCATCCCCAGCCTGAAGCTGCTGCGTTACACGATGCCCTTCCAGGACCCGGAAGCGACCCTTAACTTTCTGCGTGAAGGGCAGAACCAGGAAGCCGCGCTCTTCGCCGTGGGCGACGACTGCGAGAAGTTCGGCGTCTGGCCCGGGACGTACGACCACTGCTATACGAACGGCTGGCTGGAACGCTTTCTGCGCGCCGTGGAAAGCTCCGACTGGATTGAGACGACGACGCTCTCCGCCTATCTCGACGCGCATCCGCCGCGGGCGCGCGTCTATCTGCCCACGGCTTCGTACCCGGAAATGATGGAGTGGGCGCTGCCGCCGGCGGCGGCGCGCGAGTTCCACGCCTGCCTGGAAGAAAGCGAACACATGGCGAGCGGCGAGCGCTTCCGGCGTTTCCTGCGCGGCGGCTTGTGGCGGACGTTTCTCGCCAGATACTCGGAATCGAACCAGACCCAGAAACTCGCGCTCGAGACCAGCCGGCGACTTGACGAGCTGTCGCATTCGGCGAAGTCGCGCGGCGAGAAGCCGGCGCTGCTGGAAGAGGCTCGGACGCACCTGCTTTCGGCGCAGTGCAACGACGCCTACTGGCACGGGATTTTCGGCGGACTTTACGCGCCCCACCTGCGCAGCGCGGTGCTTCGTCACCTGATTCGCGCCGAGTCGCTGCTGGACCGCGCCGAGGGGATTTCAGCGAAGTCCGCGCTCCGCGTCGAGAGCCGCGATTTCGACGTGGACGGCCGCGAAGAGCTCCTGGTCGCGAACGCGAAGTGCGCGATGGTCCTCCGCCCCGCCGACGGCGGGACGGTCTCCAGCCTTCGCTTCAAGCCGGCCGACGCCGAACTCATCAACTCGTTGCGACGCCGCCCCGAGGCCTACCACGACCGCGTGCGCCAGGGAGGCGGCAAGCAGCGCTCGAGCGAAGGCGCCGCCTCGATCCACGACCAGGCTTGGGCGACGGAAGCGAACCTGGTGGAACTGCTGCGCGAAGACCCGTACGAGCGGCGCGCCTTCCGCACCTACGTCTTCCCCGCCTCCAAGAGCTGGCACGATTACCTGAACCTGCGGCTGGAAGAACACGCGGGAATCGCCTCCGACGTCTGGCACCTGGCCGGCAAGGTGGACACGTCGGGGGTGTTTGATCTGCGCCACGACGCGCGGCTGGCCTGGCAGGGGCGCGACCTGCGGCTGCGCGCGCAAAAAGTGCTGGAATCGAAAATCGCCGACGGCCGCTGGCATCTCGAGTGCCGCTCGTCGCTCTCCGTGGACCGCACGAGCGCCGTGCCGATGGCGCTGGGCGTGGAGCTGGTTTTCAACCTGCTCGCCCCCGACGCGCCGGACCGTTACATTCTGGCGAACGACGTGCGCCGCCCGCTGGCCTTCGGGGGTGAAATTGAAGCCGAAGAAGTCACGCTGGTGGATGAGTGGCAGCGCGTGCGCATCGCGCTCGAAGGCCACCCGAGCCCGCACTGGTGGATTGTGCCCCTTGAGACGGTCTCACAGTCCGAGTCGGGCTTCGAGCGCGTCTATCAGGGCTCGGCGATTCTGGCCGTGTGGAAAATCGAGCCGCCCGCGTGGCGCGATATCAGTTGCACGCTGCACGTCGAAATAACGCATCTGGGATAGCGCGCGCGCTTGAATTCCGCTCGCGACTTTGTTAGGTTTCATCCACTTCGTGACCCGGGAGAGCTGAGGGATGGCCATCAATCCGGAACTGCTCGAAATCCTGGTGTGCCCGGCGTGCAAGGCGCCGGTGAAGCTGACGCCCGACGGCCAGGGATTGAAGTGCGGCCAGTGCCGGCGCGTGTACCCCATCCAGGACGACATCCCCATCATGCTGGTGGACGAAGCGAAGATCGAGGCGGAGTAGCCGCGGTGTCCGGCGCGGAGAGCCCCGGCGCGCTCCTCCCCTCGCTTCCCGAGGGCGCGCGCCTGCTCGTCATCCGGCTGCGTTCCATCGGCGACATCATTCTTCTGACCCCGGCGCTGCAACTGGTGAAGCAATGGCGCCCCGACTTGCGGTTCACCGTGATGGTTGAAGCGCAATTCCGCGAGCTGCTGGAAGGCAATCCCGACGTCGAGGAAATTCTTCCGCTCGAGCGGCAACGTGGCTGGGAACAGGTGGCGGGACGAATCCGGCTAGCGCGCGAGGTGCGCCGGCGGGATTTTTCACTTTGCCTGAACCTGCACGGCGGGCCGACCAGCGCCTGGTTGGCCCTCGCGAGCGGCGCCCCGCGCCGCGCGACGTTCGCGCATCACCGCCTGCGGGCGATTTACACCCACCTCATTCCCGACGCGCGCGGGATTCTCAACCAGGCCGCCATCCACACAGCGGAGCATCAGGCGTCGGCGTTCTTCCATCTCGGTCTGCCGCGGCGTGAAGTTCCCCGCGCGCGGCTGGTGGTGAGCCCGGCCCACGCCGCGTGGTGGAACGAGAAGCGCGAGGAATCGGGCCTGGCGGGACAGGACTACGCCGTGGTGCATCCGACGGCGCTCTACTTCACCAAGCAGTGGGCGCCGGAGCATTTCGCGCGGCTGGCGCGCTACCTCGAAGACGAGCGCGGCCTCCGCGTTCTGCTCGCCTGCGGGCCGGGAGAGTCGGCTGTTCTGGACGGCGTCAAGCGCGCGGCGGGAAGGAACCTCGCGCGCCTTGAAAACGCCGGTCTCGGCGAGTACGCGGCGGCGCTGGCCCAGGCGCGGCTGTTCGTCGGGAATGACAGCGGCCCGGCACACATGGCGGCGGCGCTGGCGCGGCCCGTCGTGGTCATTTTCGGGTCCTCGAGTTCGGCCATCTGGGGCCCGTGGCCGCGCAAGGGCGGCGGACGCGTGGTGCAGAATTTCTACGAATGTAACCCCTGCCCCGGCGATCGCTGCTACCGTTTCGACCGTCCGGAGTGTATCCTCTCGGTGACTTTCGAGCAGGTCCGCGACGCGGTGGCCGGCTTGCTGGAAGGGCCGGTGCCCGGCCGGGATTGACGAGGCGAGGAAAAAGAACAACCATGGAGCGCGCGCGACTGGCCCGGCTGATTCGCAGTTTCCGCAAGCGCACGATTGCGGTGTTCGGCGACTTCATGCTCGACGAGCTGCTGCGCGGCGAGGCCACGCGCATCTCGCCCGAAGCGCCCGTGCCGGTCGTGCTCATCGGCCATCCGCACGCCGGCGAGGGCTATCCGGGCGGCGCCGGAAACGTGGCGGCGAACATCACGTCCCTCGGCGGACGCGCCGTGCCTTTCGGCGTCACGGGGCGTGACGCGAGCGCGAAGCAGCTTCGCGAACTCCTGAATAGCCGCGGCATCCGCTGCGAGACGCTGCTGGCCGAAGGAGACCGCACGACGCCGCGCAAAGTGCGCATCGTCGCGCACCAGCACCAGCTCCTGCGGCTCGACTTCGAGCATCCCAGGCGCCTGGGAGCCGCGACGGCACGCCGCCTCGTCCGCGCGTTTGCCGCACGCGTTCGAAAGCTGGACGCGCTGGTCATTTCCGACTACCAGAAAGGAACCGTGACGACGGAGCTCTGCGGCGAGATGGCCGCCATCGCCCGCCAGCGCCGCATCCCCATCTTCGTGGACCCGAAACCCGAGCACCCGGAAATTTGCCGGAACGCCACGGTGGTGACGCCCAATCTGCACGCCATGGAGCTGATGGCCGGCCTGCCGCTGCGCGACCGGCGCTCGCTCGAACTGGCCGGCCGGCGTCTGGTCGCCGAGCTCAACTGCCGCTACCTGCTGGTGAAGCGCAGCGAAAAGGGCGTGATGCTCTTCGGGCCCGGCGGGGAGGTCTGTGAAATCGCGAGCGTGCCACGCCCCGTCTATGACGTGACGGGTGCCGGCGATACGGTCATCGCGGCGCTCGCGCTGGCGTTCACTTCGGGCGCCACGATGCGCGAGGCCGCCGAGCTTGCGAACCTGGCCGGCGGCAGCGTCGTGCTGAAGTTCGGGACCGCGGGGCTCACTCCGGACGAGCTGCTGGCCGCCGCTGGGCGCGCGCCCAGGAGCTAGGGTTCCCTGCCTCTATTTGCTGCGCAAGTGGAAGGTCAGTCCGAGTGTCACTCCGAAGGGAAAGCCGGGGGTCGCGTGGATTCGCGCCACGGCCGGGGCGTCCGGCCGCAGGCGTGAGACGAAGGAGTTTTGCGTCTCGTAGTAAACCTTGTTCGTCAGGTTGTCCGCCGCCACGCTGAAGTCGAGCCGCCGAGTGAGCGCGCGCGTGACGCTCAAGTCCACGACGTCGAACCCTGCGGCGCGAACGGTCGCGTCCTCCTCGTCCAGCCGGTAGTTGCCGATGTGACGGTAACGGAGCGAGGCGAAAAACCCCCGCCAGCCGTTGAGCGTCAGCGCGCCGTTCACCACGCAGTGCGGGGCGCTCGCGACGTACCGGCGGGGCGAAGCGCCGCGAAAGAAGGCGTTCATCACCTGCGTCCAGCCGGCATGGAGCATGAGGCGCCGCGTCAGCTCGACCGCCGTTTTCGCCTCGTAACCGTAAGCGCGGCTGGGACCGAAGAACTCCACGCTGCCGTCGTCGGGGACGTAAACCTGCTCGTTCGAGCGGTCAATCAGGAAAAGGTCGCTGACCAGCGAAACGCGCCGCCAGCGGTGCGACGTCCCGAACTGAAAGAAGTCCGTCGCGGCCAGCCGGGGCGATTCCGGCCTCTGCACCACGCCGCGGGCGTCCTGGCTGGAGATGCCGCGCCCGTAGTTGACGTGAAGCCGCAGCGGGACGCGCCACGAAGGTGTGTAAGCCAGCGCCGCCTTCGGCTGCCATCGCGCCGCCCGCTGCGCGCCCGAGAATTCGGGAAAGATCTCGTCGTCCACGCGGAAACGGAACCCGTCCCAGCGGACCCCCGCCTCGACGTGCACGCGGCTGCGCGCCAGATCGAGCCCCTGCTGGGCGTAACCCGCAAAGTTCGTGACGCCCGCCCGCCCGCGCGTCGTCACGCCGGTGGGGTTCCGCGCGATCTGCGGAAACAGCCCGACGTGGATCTGGTTGTGGTGAAAATTCGTTCCCAGCGCCAGCAGGCCGCGCGCGCCGAAAACGGAGTTGAGGCGAAGATACTGGGTGTTGAACCCTTGCTGGTAGCGCGAATCGTGCTGCTGGAAAGCGTCGCCGTGCTCGGGGTCCTCCAGATAGAACGTGAAATTCGAATACAGGTCGAGCAGCGAGCGCGAGACGAACCCATCCATCTTGAAGGTGTCGCCCGAGGCGAACGGCTTGCGGTAATAGACGCCCAGCGTTCCGCTCTGCGAGGAGCCTCCGTTCGTCGGGTCCACGAAACCGAACCGGTCCAGCCGACCCGCGGCCACTTCATCGAGCGGAATCTGGCCGGAGGAGGTGAAGTCGTTTCGGCCGAGGTTCATCTTGAAGCTCAGCGCCGCATCGTCCCTCAGGCGGCGCGTGTAATTGCCCGTCAGGTTGTCGCGCCGGTAGCCGAGCGGATTCAGGAACGGGCCGTCGGTGGAGGACCGCTCGAAGGCGAGAAAGGCGTCGCCGTGCGCGAGCCCGGGGCTCCAGCCGGCGAAGAGGCGGGAGGCGCCGAACGAGCCTCCCTGCGCGCGCACGATCAGCTCGTCCGTGAGGCTCTCGCGCAGCCGCACGTGGACCACGCCGAGCCCCGAAAAATCTCCGTACTCGGCGCTGAACGGTCCGTTGATGATCTGGACCTCCTCGACGAGTTCCGGCGTCAGGGTCTTGAGCTGGCCCAGATACCCCTGCCCGTGACCCTGCGTCGCGTGGTTCTGCTGGACGTTGTCCACGAGAACTTTCAGCCCGCCGCTCACGCCGCCATGGTCGAGGTTGAATCCGAAGCGCCGGATCTCCAGAGACTTCCCGCCGCCCTCGTGCTGGCCCGCGTTGATCCCCGCGCTGATGATTTCGAGTATCTGGTCGTCGCGCGAAAAGAGCGTCTTCCGGTACATCGCATCGCTCTGAAGCTCGACGCCCGGCTCAAGCGGCGAGGCCATGATGACCAGGCTTTCGTGGACGCGCGGCAGTACAAATTCCACCACGAAGCGAAGGCCCTCGACCCGTTCGTCGGCCCGGAGTTCCCGCTCGGCGGGACGAAGATGGGGCCCCTCCAGGCGGACCCTCAGCGCGCCCGGCGGGACGCGGAGCGAAAACCTTCCGTCCTCGTCCGTGGTCGTTCGCCGCTCGACTTCCGCCCCTCGGACGATCACCGTCACGCCCCGGACCGCCTCGTCCTTCGCCGTCAGCACTTCGCCGCTCATGTCCCTCGCTTCGCCGGTTTCCCGCTGTGCGCCGAGCGTGCCGGTTTCAGTGAACCCCAGCGCCAGGAAACCCAAGCTCGAAGCGAGAAGAATCCGCCGGATGCGCCAGAAGTTCGATCTGTTTCGAGAGGAAGAGATCGGATTCATGGAAGGCTCTGGCACGCTCCGCGAGGGGTGCTGGAAGAAAACTAAGGATATCCCCTCTTCGACGCCGAACAATCAAAAAGTTTTGGGGGAGAAAAAATTGTCCCTGGCTTCTTCGAATGGATGCGGAGCGGGATCAGAAAGGCGAGTATGCCAGGCCCTTCGTCGCTCGGTCCACCACCAGGTCGAGCGGCGGATTGACGTTGTTGATCCGCACCGTCACCACCACCGAGTTCGAACCCCGCGACTTTGACTTCAGGATTTCAAACTGCCGGATGCGCCCGTAATCGCCCTGCTCGCCCCAATCGCGCACAAAATCGTGGAAAGTATAAGACGGGCTGGGCTGCCACAGGCGGTAGGCTTCCTCGTAATTTCCCTGCTGAAGGGCCGTGAGAAATCGGCTGACGGCCTGCTCTTCCGCGTAATTGCGGAAGAACGCGTAAACGAGCGCACCCAGAACTACCGCGAGAATGGCCGCAATCACGATGTGTTTCTTCATCCTGCTTGGCGGTTTGGGCGGCTTGGCATCCAGCAGAACGCTCATGGCTTTCACTATAGAGAACGGTCGCGGTGTTTTCAATCACTGCGAAAACGCGCGGAGGCCCGGCGGCGGGTTCACTCGCGCGCGTACCGCGTTCGAGTCTTCTCGCGGTGGCGCTCGAAGGCGAGCTCGATCAGGCGGTCGAGCAGCCGCGGATAAGGCAGCCCGCTCGCTTCCCACAACTTCGGAAACATGCTGATGGGGGTGAAGCCGGGGATGGTATTGACTTCGTTCACGTAAAGCTTCCCCGTTTTGCGATTCAGCAAAAAGTCCACGCGCGCCATGCCGGCGCACTCCACGGCGCGGAAAGCGGCGATCGCAAGCCGCTTCACCTCGCGGGCCTTTCGCCGCGGCAGCCTGGCGGGGATGATGAGTTCCGAGCCTTCCTTCAGATATTTCGCTTCGTAATCGTAAAATTCGTTGACGGGAATGATTTCACCCACGACAGACGCCTTTGGGTCGTCATTACCGAGCACGGCGCACTCGATTTCGCGAGCGTTGACGGCGCGTTCGACCAGGACCTTGCGGTCGTAGCTCGCGGCCAGCTCGAGCGCGCCTCGAAGCTCGGCGGCCCGCCGCACCTTGCTGATGCCCACCGAGGAGCCCAGGTTCGCCGGCTTCACGAACACCGGGAAGCCCAGTTCGCGCGCGATGCGCCGTTCGACCGCTGCCCGTTTCGCTTCCCACTCGCTGCGCAGGACTGTGAGCCACTTCACGACCGGAAGGCCCGCGTCGCGGAAGAGGCGTTTCATCACGTCCTTGTCCATTCCCGCGGCCGAGCCGAGCACGCCCGCGCCCACGTAAGGAACCCCCGCCAACTCGAGCAGCCCCTGCACCGTGCCGTCTTCGCCGAACGTGCCGTGAAGGACCGGGAAGACGACATCGAACGCGGCGCCTTCCGAAGGCGTCGCGCCGCCGAGCCGCAGGAGGCGCGGGCCGGCGGGATCCACGGAGGGAACGACGGGCTCGCCTCGTTCGAGAACTTCCGGGAGCATCCGCGCGGCCGCCGATCCCACCCGCCAGCCCCCCGCGCGCGTGATGCCGATGGGAACCACTTCGTATTTCGCGCGGTCGAGCGCCTGAAGGATGGAGGCGGCGGAAGCGAGCGAGACCTCGTGCTCGCCCGAGCGGCCGCCGAACAGAACGCCCACGCGCACTTTGCGGGTCACAGGATCTTCTTTCCCAGCGCCGAGCTGATGAGCCCGACGCCCAGTATCGCGGTCTTGTTCATCACGTCGATGATCGGGTTGATCTCGACGAGTTCGAGCGCCAGCATTTTCTTCGAGTCGGCGATCATCTCCATCGCCAGGTGCGCTTCGCGGAAGGTGATGCCTCCGCGCACCGGAGTGCCGACGCCGGGGGCTTCGTCCGGGTCCACCACGTCCATGTCGAACGACACGACGAAGCCCGCCGTGCCCTGCGAGGCGAGCGCGATGGCGCGTTCCATCACGGAGCGCATTCCCTGCTCGTCAATCGTCCGCATGGTGAAGACGTGGACGCCGGAATCGCGCACCTGGCGGCGTTCGCGGCTGTCAAGATCGCGCGCGCCGATCAGGACCGAATGCTTGGCCTTGAATTTCGGCGAGAAACCGAAAATGCGGCTGAGCTTTTCGGGCCCGAGGCCGAGCGTCGCGGCAAACGGCATGCCGTGCACGTTGCCGCTGGGACTCGACTCGGGCGTGTTCATGTCCGCGTGCGCGTCGAGCCAGAGCAGGCCGAGCGTCTCGCCGCGGTCACGGAAGAATTTTGCCGCGCCCGCCTGCGTGCCCACCGCCGCCGAATGATCGCCGCCGAGCGACACCGGAAAGTAGCCGCTTTCGAGCGTCTGGTAAACGCGGTGCGCGACTTCCTGACAGGTCTCGGCGATCTCATTCAGATATTTGGCGCGCCGGTCGCCGAAGTGCTGCATTTCCGGCTGCTTGACGTAGATGTTTCCGGCGTCCTCAACCTGGTGCCCCAGACTCTTGAGCGCCGAGTTTAGCCCCGCGGCGCGCACGGCCGAAGGACCCATGTCCACACCGCGGCGCTCCTGGCCGAGGTCGAGCGGGACGCCGAGAATCCGGATCTTGAGCATGAACAACCTCTGGGCGCGGGCGGTCGCGCCGCGCCCGACTATCATACCGCAGTCGCCAAGCCGGAGGCCGTCCGCTCAGAATGACTGGTCATCCGCCCAGTCTTGTGGGAAGCTTTCATTGACCATGAAAATCAAGAGGAAAACCCTGACTGCCACTGAATTCAGGGCGCAGTGCCTGAGGATTCTCGACAACCTCGACGCAAGGGGTGTTATTATCACGAAACGCGGACAGCCGATTGCCAAAGTCACTCCCATTGCGCAGCATAGCAACGCGAAACTGATTGGATGCATGAAGGGAAAGGTCGTCATCAAGGGCGAAATCTTCTCGACGGGGATCAAGTGGGATGCTCAATCTTGACACACACATGCTGGTGCATCTCTTCACAGGCGAGGTCAGCGAGCTGGAGTACCGGGTGGCCGTGAGCCATCCATTGGCCATTTCCGACGTTGTGTTTTGGGAGCTCGCCAAGCTCATGCAGCGCGGGCGTCTGGAAATGGACGTTGCCTCGCCGGAGTTTCACGCCTGGCTTCAAAGTCTCACGGTCTTCCCCATCACTTGGGAAATCGCCCGGCAGAGCACGCGGCTGGACTTCTTCTCCGACCCCGCAGGCAAGATTATCGCCGCCACCAGCATCGTCGAAAAAATGCCGCTCCTCACTCGAGACCAGACCATCCGCAAGTCAAAGCTGGTCCCGCTGGCGACCTGAAAACCCGTCAGCGAGGTCCTTGCACGGAGGAGGTGTCGCGGTGAAAGGGCTCGCGCAACAGATTGAATCGCTGGTCTCCCAGGCGGAACCAAAACTCCGGCAATTCGCCGACTCCGAAAGCGGGCGCCCTCGGCGACCCGGGAAGTGGACGAGGAAGGAAATCCTCGGGCATCTGATCGATTCGGCTTCGAACAACCACCAGCGATTCGTGCGAGCCCAGATGGAAGACCCGCTGGTGTTTCCCGCGTATGCGCAGGAGTCCTGGGTCGAATCACAAGGCTACCAGCAGGCTTCGTGGGAGGAGCTTCTGGAGCTCTGGTCGGCGTATAACCGTCATCTCGCGCGCGTGATCGCGCGCATCCCGCCCGAAAAGCGGACACACTCCTGCCGGATTGGGGACTCGCAGCCGGTGACGCTGGAATTTCTGGTGCGCGATTACGTTCGCCACCTCGAGCACCACCTGCGGCAAATCCTCGCCTGAGGCGGCGATTCCGCACCGTCACTTCGAGAGGAATTTTTCCAGAAACAGGGCGATGGCCTGATAGACGTAATCGGCGTTGGGTTTTTTCGCGAACCCGTGCCCTTCGTCTTTAGCGAGGATGTACCAGACGTCGGTCTGGTTGGCGCGCACAGCTCGGACGATCTGCTCGGCTTCCGACTGCGGGACGCGCGGGTCGTTCGCGCCCTGCGCCACGAGCAGCGGCTTGCCGATTCGGTGCGCGTTGGTCAGCGGGGAGATGGAAATCAAGAACTCGCGCATCTTCGGGTCGCGCTCGTCGCCGTACTCGGGCCGGCGCAGGTCGCGGCGGTATTCCTGCGTGCTCTCGAGAAACGTGACGAAGTTCGAGATGCCGACGATGTTCACGCCGCAGCGAAGCCGGTCGCCGAAGTGCACCATCGAGGCGAGCGACATGTAGCCGCCGTAGGAGCCGCCCATCACGCAGATGCGGCCGCGGTCGAAGTCGGGCTGTTTCGCGATCCAATCGAGCAGCGCGCCGATGTCCTTCACGGCGTCTTCGCGCCTGTAGCCGTTATCGAGCTGCGTGAACGTCTTGCCGTATCCCGTCGAGCCTCGCACGTTCGGCTCAATAAGCGCCAGGCCCAGCTCGTTGATGAAATAGTTGTAGCGGCCCTGAAAGCCCGGTCGCGACTGCGCTTCCGGCCCGCCGTGAATATCAATCAGAACGGGATAGGGCGCCTTGAACTTCTCCGGCGGGCGGGTGATGAGGGCGCTGATCATCCTCGGTTTGCCGTCCACCTGGTCGAACGTCGGGTAGCGAATCAGTTCGGCTTCCTGGAACGCCTCCGGGTTGAGCCCGCCGACTTCGCTGTAAGTCCAGCGCTCGACTTGGCCCGTCTCGAAGTTATAGGAGTAGACGTCGCTCGGGGACTTCGCCGAGTTGAGGTTGAAGGCGAGTTCAGACAGAGTTCGGTGAAACTTCAGGTTGAACACCTGGCCCTGCGGAAGCTTCGGCGCAGGCAATTCCCGCCGCGAGCCCGTGTCGAGCAGGTGCAGCGTTCCCACGCCATCCTCGTTGGCCGTGAACGCCAGGATCTTTCCGTCCGGTGAAAGCTCGACCTCTTCGACGTCCCAGGGAATGTGATCGGTCAGCGACGTGAACTTCTGCGTGGCCAGGTCCAGGTGAAAGAGCCGTCGGAACTCCGAACCGCGGTCGCTGATGAGGTAAATTCCATTTCCGTCGTGAGTCCACCGCGGCGAAGCGTAGGCGACCTTTTCGACTCCGCGCGGCGTCAGCAAATCAATTTCTCCGCTCGCGCGGTCGTAGAGGTGAACGTAGGATTCGTCCACCGAGATGTATTCGAGAAGCAGCAGCTTCGAATCGTCCGGCGACCAGTCCTCAGGCGCCCACGTGCCCTTCCACTCGACCGCGGGCCGTTCCGGCGGGTCCTTCTCCGGGTCCGCGATGTAAAGATCGAAATCCCGGCCGTTGCGGCGAGTGCTGACGTAGGCGACCACGTCGCCGCGACGGGAGAAGAGGTGCGCCTGGTTGCGCGATTTGCCGTCGGTGATCCTCCGAATGGCCCCGTCCGCCAGGTTGAAAGAATGGATCTGGTAGAACTCCGCGCCACCCTCATCGATTCCGAAAAGAAACGTGCTGCGGTCCGTTCGCGGCGAAAACCGGGCGCCGAACACGCGCTCGGGGAAGAAGGTAAGCTGCTGGCGGTAGGCGCCGGGCGCGCCGACGCGGTGAATCTGCGCCGTATCTCCGAAGCGCGTGACGATGAGCATGGAGCGCTCGGCGGGATGCCAGTCCGAAAACGACGCCGAGCGGAGGTTCAAGTACTGATTCATGCGCTCGCGCAGTTCCACCGGAACGGGCGGCACGCCGTCGGCGACGATGCTGGGCGGCGGCTCCTGCGCGCGGGCGGCGACGGCCAACGTAACGGCGAACGTCCAGATCAGCCAAAGACGAGTTCGAATCATGAAAGTTCTCTCCGAAAGAATTCACCTCGGCGGACGAAGAAACGTCAAGATTGGAGAGGATGCCGAACGCGAAGGCCGGGAAAGCGGCTGTAGTCCCGGTCCGTCGTCACCCACTCGCAACCCGACTCGATCGCCAGCGCCGCCAGGTACGCATCCGGGACCAAATTGCCTTTCGCCCCTGTCGCGCGGCAGAGCTGAACGAAAATCTCCCAGTGGCGTGGGCCCGGGCTGATGAGAATGCAGTTCGGATGAAGACGGAGTTTCAGGACGGCCTGAACGGCTTCCTCAAATGGTGTCGGAGTCTTGAAAATCTTTGGGTGAGTGACGACGCGCAAGAAACCGGAAAGGACCAGGTCCGATACTCCGAAAGGCTCGTTGTTCCCGACCTGCGCTTGCAGCCATTTGCGATACGCCGCGTGGTCGTGACATTCGCCGCGGTGCGCGTAGACCAGCACGTTGACGTCAATCAGCACCATCAATCCCATCCATCCGGTCGAGAAGCGCGGCGGTATCGTCAAGGTCCACACCGGGCTGAAGCCCTCCACCATCAAAGACAGGAAAGCGAAACCTCCGCCGGCGCGACGGGGACTTGCGCCGAGCCAAGGTCTGTCGAAGGCTTTCCTCGATCACGGCGGCCAGCGTGGTGCCCTTTTCGGCAGCGAGCTTCTTGGCTTCCACTAAAACGCGGTCGTCAAGACGGATTGTCGTCCTCATACATCAAAGCATAAATACCAAGCATCAAGATGTCAAGCCGTCGGCCTCCCATGGATCTCACCAAGAATCCGACTAAGGTGTCAGCCGGTAGAGCATGCGCGGAAACGGAATAGTTTCGCGCACGTGGTCGAGCCCGCAGACCCAGGCCACGACGCGCTCGATCCCCATGCCGAAGCCCGCGTGAGGCACCGAGCCGTAGCGGCGCAAGTCGAGATACCACTCGAACGCCTGGCGCGGTAGCTGGTGCTCCTCGATTCGCCGGACGAGCAGGTCGTAATCGGCAATGCGTTCGCCGCCGCCGATGATCTCGCCGTAGCCTTCCGGCGCCAGCACGTCCACGCAGAGCGCCACTTCCGGACGGGCCGCGTCCGGCGCCATATAAAACGCCTTCACCTGGGTTGGATAGCGGTGCACCATCAGAGGTTTCTCGTACTGTTCGGAAAGCAGGGTCTCATCCGTCCCCCCGAAGTCCCCGCCCCACTGGATTTCACTCCCTTTCGCCTGAAGGGTCTTCACGGCGTCGTCATAGGCGAGGCGCGGAAACGGCGGCGCGACTTTTTCCAGCTTTGAAGTGTCGCGGTCCAGCGTTTTCAGCTCGTTCCGGCGCCGTTCGAGCACGCGGCCGACGACGAAGGAGACGAACTCCTCGGCGAGCGTCATGACGTCGTCCAGGCGCGCGAAGGCGACTTCGGGCTCAATCATCCAGAACTCCGTCAGGTGGCGCCGCGTCTTGGATTTTTCCGCCCGGAACGTGGGGCCAAAGCAATAGGTCTTGCCGACGGCCATGGCCGCGGCCTCGTTGTAAAGCTGGCCGGACTGGGTGAGGTAGGCCTTCTCGTCGAAGTAGTTCACCTCAAACAGCGTCGTCGTGCCTTCACAGGCCGAGGGGGTGAAGATCGGCGTATCGACCAGCGTAAAGCCGCGGTCGTCGAAGAAATCGCGGCAGGCGCGGATGATCTCGTGACGCACGCCGAGAATGGCGCGCTGGCGGCTGGAACGCAGCCAGAGGTGCCGGTGGTCCATCAGAAACTCGACGCCGTGTTCCTTGGGGGTAATGGGGTAAGGCTGCTCGGGCGGTACGCGCTGGAGGACTTCGACGTCGGAGACATCGAGCTCGAAGCCGCCCGGCGCGCGAGCGTCGGCGCGCACCTTGCCGGTGGCACGCAGCGAGGATTCCTGCGTCAGCTCTCGCACGCGTTCAAAGACTTCCGGCGAGACCTGGCTTTTCACCACCACGCCCTGAATGACGCCCGTGCCGTCGCGGAAAAGCGGGAACAGGATCTTCCCGCTTTCGCGGAGATTGTAGAGCCAGCCCTGGACGACCACTTCCTGGCCCGTGAATTCGCCGATCTTGCGGATTTCAACGGCAGACGCCAAAGGTGCACCTCGTTCGGGATTGAGCGGCGGCGCGTCAAACCTCCCGGCCGGGCATGTCACTCGACCGCTTCAAACCGCTCGATGACACGGTGAAGCGACTGGAATCTGAAGGGGCCGGGGCCATCGTGGCGGAGCTCGAAAATGAGGGGAAAGCGCCCCTCCCGGCTGCGGAAATCGGCCACCGTCCGCGCCCAGTCAATCCCTCCCTCGTACGGAAGCAGGTGCGCGTCCCTGTCGCCGCGGTTGTCGTGCAAGTGCGTGGAGGCGATGCGGTCCTTCAGAATCTCGAACGCCTCCCGCACCCCGCAGGTGAGGTGCGCGTGGCCCGTATCGAAGCAGACGCCGAGGTCCTCGAGGCGCGAGTACTGGATGAACTCGACCAGCCGCTCCGGCGAACTCAGCTCGTTCGGCGTGTTCTCGAGAAGCAGCCGCGTGCCGCTCTCCTTGGCGAAGATCTTGAGATGTTCGATGGAGGTCAGCGCGGCGTCGAACTTCTGCATGTCGAACTCTTCGTGGGCCAAACCCATGTGGAGAATGAGGAAGCGGAACGGGAGCCGCTCGGCGATTTCCAGCGCCCGCTTGATCTCGTCCATCGAATCGATGCGCAGGCGGCGCTCGACGTGGGCAATCGAGACCGCCAGGCCGCCCTCGCGCCCCCAGGAGAAATCGTCGAACATCGGCGCGTGCAGCGAGTGCAGCGTCAGGTCGTGGTCCTCGAACCACTGGGCCACGTCGCACACCTGGTTCCGGTCGCGATAGTCGAAGTGCTGCCGCGCGGCGAAAATCTCGATGGTGCGGAAGCCCGCCCGAAAAATCTGGTCGAGCGCGTGGGAGCTGAGCCGTTCGCCGACGAAGACGTGCGTGGAAACGCCGAAGTCCATCAGTACCCCACCGCCTTCCCGTCCCCGCGCGGGTCGGCGGCTCCGAAGAGCCAGCCCGTGGCGGGGTCGCGCTCGATCGCCTCGCAGGAGCCGATGGGCGGGCGGACCTCGATATCGTACCCGGCCTCGCGCAATCTCTCCACTGTATCGGCGGAAAATCCCCAGGCCTCGATCCGGAGCCGGTCCGGAAGCCACTGGTGGTGAAACCGCGGCGCCGTCACCGCCTGGCGCACGTCCATGCCGAACACCAGGGCGTTGAGCACGACCTGCGTCACCGTGTTGATGATGGTCGGGCCGCCCGGCGAGCCCAGCACCAGCCGCAGCTTCCCGTCGCGAAGCACGATGGTCGGAGTCATCGCGGAAAGCGGGCGTTTGCCCGGCGCGATGGCGTTCGCTTCGCTCTGCACCAGCCCGTAGAGGTTCGGCCGGCCGGGTTTGACGGTGAAGTCGTCCATTTCGTTGTTGAGCAGGAAGCCTGCTCCTGGCACCGTTACGCCTGAGCCGTAGGAATCGTTCAGCGTGTAGGTGTTCGCCACGGCGTTCCCGGCGGAGTCCACCACCGAAAAGTGTGTGGTGTTTTCCGGTTCAGACGCCTCCAGACGGCCGGGCCGAACGGGGGCCCTCACCTCGCCGCCCAGAATTTCTTTGCGCCGGAGCGCCGCGTATTCCTTGCTCGTCAGCCGCTCGACCGGCACGGAAACGAAGTCCGCGTCACCGAGATATTCCGCTCGATCCGCGAAGGCGCGGCGCATCGTCTCCGTCATCAGGCGCATGCTCTGGAAAGAGAGCGGCGGGCCGAGTTCGACCGGCTCCAGAACGTTGAGCATGTGAATCAGCAGAATCCCGCCGGAACTGGGCGAAGGAACGGAGAGGATTTCGTAGCCTCGAAACGTGCCGCGCAGAGGCTGCCGGAGCTTGGCCTCGTAAGCGCGAAGGTCCTCGAGCGAAACGAGCCCGCCGTGCTCGCGCATCGTTTCGACAATCTGCTTCGCGATGCGGCCGGAATAGAAAGCCTCCGGGCCGCGCCGCGCGATTTCGCGAAGCGAGCGAGCCAGGTCCGGCTGTCGAAAATTGCCGCCCGGTTCGTAGAAACGTCCGTCGCGGAGAAAAATTCGCTTTGATTCCGGAAATCTTGAAAGCCGGTCCTCCCTCTCTCGGAGGGACCGAGCCAGTGCGAAACTTACGGGAAATCCTTTTTGGGCGAGACGAATTGCGGGATCAACGACCCGCCGCCACTTGAGCTTGCCGTATCGCCGGTGGGCCAGCGCCAGACCCGCCACGGTCCCCGGAACGGCGACGGCCCGCGCGCCCACCGTGCTCGCTTCGGGAATAGGCTCGCCGCTCGCGTCGAGATACATGTCGCGGTGGGCCGCCGCCGGCGCCTGCTCGCGGTAGTCCACGACGACCGCCTCGCCGCTTGCCAGGCGGATCAGCATGAACCCGCCACCGCCCAGGTTCCCGGCCTGCGGGTGCGTGACAGCCAGGGCGAAGGCGACCGCCACGGCAGCGTCCACGGCGTTGCCGCCGGCGCGCAGGATTTCCAGGCCCGCCTCCGCCGCCAGCGGCTCGCTCGCCACAACCATGGCGTGCCGAGCCGCAACGGGCTCGAACGCTCCAGAGGGAATCCCCGCCAGCGCGGAGACAACGATGGCAAGAAGTAGTGGATGTCGGCTCACCACACGCGTCTTGACGGGCGGGTGGGATTCTGAAGGATTAGGCAAGTCTTCGCTGCTCTGAGTCCGGTCCAAGCCCTCAATCTAGGAGAAAACCCGAATGGGGTCAAGCCGCGCCGGCGCGATGGGAATGATTGCGCGCGCAACCCTTCAACCACGAGGTCGCAGCCCGGGCGAGCCCGAAATTCTGCTAGACTGTCCGCCTCCATTTCGGACTCGGCCGGTCCGGCCAAGTCTCGGACAGACTGCGCGAAATGCAGGGAGACTGCAATTTGCAGAGGCTGGAGTGAATTCGCGGTTGCCAAGATTATTGGCCGGTCTTGCTTTGATTGTTGTGGCCGTTTCCCTCCGGGAACACGCCCCTGCCGGCACTCCTCCGCGTGCCGAGCGCCCGCGCCTGATCATTGTCATCACCATCGACCAGTTCCGGAATGACTACCTCGACCGCTTCCGCCCGCACTTCGTCGAGGGCGGGTTCAACATGCTGCTCCAGGGGGCCCGATTCACCAACTGCTTCCACGCCCACGCCGTCACGGCCACGGGGCCTGGTCATGCTTCGCTCGCGACCGGTGCGCACCCGCGGACGCATGGCATTATCGGAAACGACTGGTATGACCGCGAGCAGAAGAGGATCGTAAACTGTGTTGAAGACCCCAGGGAGCGTCAAGTCGCCAGCGCGCTCGGGCCTGAAGCCTCTCGCGGCGCTTCTCCTCGTCTGATGAGCGGCAGCACTTTCGGCGATGAACTTCGCCAAGCCACGAATTTCGAGTCGAAAGTCATCTCCATCTCCCTCAAGGACCGCGGGGCCATTCTTCCCGGCGGCCGGACCGCCAACGCCGCTTACTGGTTCAGCACCGACAGCGGGCGCTTCGTCTCAAGCACCTATTACATGAACGCGCTGCCGGAATGGGCCGAGCGTTTCAACAGTTCTGCTCCAGGTCGCAAGTACTGTGGGAAACCCTGGCAGGCATTGCCTGAAACCCCTGGAGCAGGAGGGAGGACCTTCCGGGAGTTCAAGTCTGAAGACGACCCGGGGTGCGAATCTGCCCAGTTCTACCAGTGGCTTCGGTCGAGTCCGTACATTACGGACGTGCAACTAGCCTTTGCTTTGGAAGCGGTCCGTCAGGAGGATCTCGGGCAGCGCGGCGTTACCGATTTCCTCGCGGTCTCCCTGAGTGCCAACGATGCTGTGGGTCACACCTACGGCCCCTACAGTCCGCAGGTGGCGGACGTGACTCTGCGGACGGATCGAGCGCTGGCAGGGTTCCTCTCTGAAATAGACAGTCTGGTTGGACTAAAAAACGTCTGGATCCTTCTGTCCGCCGACCACGGGGTCGCCCCGACGCCGGCCTTCATCAAGGAGCACCGTCTAGGCCGAGGCAATAGCCCGATTCCCCAGCCTCGAACAGTGGTTCAAGACGCCCTGACGCAAGCCCTCGGGAAGGGCGAATGGGTCGAGGCGGCATCGGCAGGCTACATCTATCTCAACCGAACCGCGCTCGCCAAGAAGCGGGTTGAGCCTGAAGTCGCTGAGCGCGTCGCCGCCCAGGCGCTGGAACGAATCCCCGGGGCGGCGGCGGTTTTGACGCGGAGCCAGTTGGTTCGAGGAGGGATGGTCCCGCGAGGCTTAGCCGAAAAGGCGGCTTTGGGATTCAACGCGGACCGTTCCGGAGACGTGATGTTCATCCTCGAACCCTTCGCTCTGCCAAATCTCCCCGAGACCCAGGCAACCCACGGAAGCCCCTGGAATTACGACGCCCATGTCCCCCTCATCTTCTGGGGAAAGGCGTTTCGGCCCGGCACCTATCATACGCCTTGCCAGACAGTTGACATGGCTCCCACCTTGTCCGCCGCCTTGGGATTATCCATGCCCTCGGGAGTCGAGGGTAAGCCTCTGATGGAAGCGATTGCCCCACCCAAGGCCAAGTAGGCTTCCTCCAACACCAGGAATTCGCGCCCCATGAAGTCCAGGATTGAATCCTGTGACCTCAAGAGGTCTTGACCTCTCGACGTGGAGAGGCTCGCCGGTCCCCTGGCGAAGGGGAGGATTAGCCAACCGTCCGGCCGGTAGGCCGCTCTTCGCGCAGCTTGACAATTTCTACAAAAATCCGTAGAATGGTAGGAACTTTTACCCTATCCCAGTCTAGTCTAGTAAGGGTCAAGCTCAGACTTGAATAGGGTAGACGTTTGAGGAACGAATGGAGGTTGAATGAGGAAACTGGTAATGGGCCTTGCAGTGGCGGGGCTGGCGGCTCTTTCGGCTCCGTCGATCGCAAGACAGCCGGCTTCCGTTGAAGACCTCAGGATCGAGGCAGCGCAAGTTGAGAAGGCCGATGTCGGCCTCGCAAGCTGGTACGGCGAAGAGTGTCACGGAAACCTCACAGCCAGCGGGGAAGTCTATGATATGAATGGATTTACCGCTGCTCACCGAACAATCCCTATGGGTTCGCTTGTGAAGGTCACTAACCTCAGGAACAACCGTTCGGTGATCCTTCGAATTAACGATCGCGGTCCGGGAATCGAGGACCGGATGATCGACCTTTCATTGGCGGCGGCTCAGCAGCTCGGTTACGTCCGGGCGGGCCTCACTCCAGTGGAGGTTGAGATCGTCCAACTCGCCACGGAATTCCGCTATCGTCAACCGCGAGTCCAAGCCAAGGTGGCTCCCCTCGACATGGAGTAGTCCGCTCCAACCCGCCGGTCCCTCCGACCGATCTCTCAAGCCTCAGACGAGGGGTGACGTGTGTCTGGGCCAGGTCGCTTTCCAGCCCTCTCGGGACCGGGTGCCCGGGCTGCGGTTAATTGCGTGGGTTCAGTTGACTGTGAGAGTCAAGTGCGCGGAGCGGCTGATTTCTCCGGACGTCGCAGTGAC
>CAZKXX010000027.1:2524-38422 GCA_964556705.1 uncultured Acidobacteriota bacterium | reverse complement strand
CGACCAGGGAATGGTGGATGGCGAACAGCGCCAGCTCGAGGCGGTTTGAGACGCCGAGCTTGTCGAAGATATTGGTGAGGTGGTGTTTGACCGTGTCTTCGCTGATGTCGAATTTGGCGGCGATATCTTTGTTGGAGAGTCCGGCGGTGACCGCGCCGATAATTTCGAGTTCGCGGGCGGTAATGCCGAAGGCCTGCTCGGGCCTTTCGGCGGTGGGCGAAGCCGCAGCGCTGCGCAGCGCCTCGACGAGGTCGCTGACGCTGCCCCGTCCCACCCAATACTGACCTTCCATGACGCAGCGGATGCTTTTGAGCAGAACCTGGGTGGCCGATTCTTTCAGCACCACACCCCGCGCGCCGAGCTGGAGCGCTTCCAGCACCTGCTCGCGCTGCGCCGCGGCCGTCAAGAGGATGCAGTGAACGTTCGTCTCCGCCTGCGCAACTTGACGGAGGCTCTCGAGCCCGGGCAGGCGCGGCATGGCCAGGTCCAGGAGCAGAATATCGGGTCTGGTCTTGCGGACCACGTTCGCCACTTCCGCGCCGTCCGCGGCCTCGCCGACCACTTCGAAGCCGGGTTCGGACTCGAGCAGCTTGCGCAACCCGTCGCGAAAGATGGGGTGGTCGTCGGCGATCACGATGCGAATTTTCTTCCCGGGCTTATCCGCCATGGCGCTGAGGGAACGTGATTTCGAGCCGCGAGCCCCGGCCCGGATAGGATTCGATCGTTAATTCTCCGCCGATGGCGCGCGCACGTTCTTTGATGACCACCGGCCCTCTGCGCGCCGCTTCCAGTTCGGAATCGTTCAGCCGGCCGGAAAAACCGAACCCCCGGCCGTCATCGTCAATCACCAGACGCCAGCGCCCGTCGGCGCTGTCAAACCGCACCAGAACGTTCTGCGCCCCACTGTGTTTTCGGATGTTGGTCAGGGCTTCTTGAACGATCCGCGCCAGTTCCGAGCAGGTGCGCGGGGGGAGGTCCAGATCACCGAGCGGCGTCACGAAACGCGCCGAGATGCCGGTATCGTTCCGGAATTTCTCCACGCTGAGCGCCAGGAAATCGAGCAGCTGCCGCGCGTTCAAATCGGGCGGGCGTATTTCCTGCATCAGCTCCCGAACGCTCAGCACTTCGTGATGGAGGTTCCGGCGCAGCTTGTCGAGTTCCGGCTCGAACGCCGACCCGGCAGCCTGGCGCCGCAAAACCTCAACGTGCATTTCCATCCCCATCAGCGCCTGAATGACGCCGTCGTGGAGTTCGCGCGCCACCCGCGCGCGTTCCATGGCGCCCGCGCGCACGCGCATTCGCCCCAGCAGATACACGCTGTAAATCGCCGGCGTAACCTGGCGAGCCAGATGGGAGAGGAAGCGCAACGTTCTCCCTCCGCGAGATCGCAGGCTCGGGTCGAGCAGATACAACCGGCCTTCCCACCCTTCACCGAACGGCGCGGGAACCGCGAGAAGATGACGAAACGGGTACTTGGCCGCGAACGCCGCGGGCGGCGTCCAACCCGTTCCGCGCAGTCGCTCCGAGTTCGGCTCGATAAAGCGGACTTCCGGCCTCCCGCCCTTGGATGGGCACTCGGCTTCCCAGATCGGACCCGGAGAGTTCGGGAAATAAAGGTCGCGATCCTGCGAACCCAGTTCGCTTAACTGGACGCAGGGAACACCATTCTCGTTACGCGAATCCCAAAGAAATGTCCGCCCGGTACTGACTTCCCGAACCGCCAGCAGGACGCGCGATGGCCCGAAGAATCGAAACAACTCGGCAAACCAGGCCCGCAGGGCGCCGCGCAAGGTCACTTCCCCGCCGACGCTCGCTACGCTCCGAGCCACCGCGGCGGTCTCGTTGCGGTGCAGCTTCTCCTCCTCGCCCAGATAGCCGACCAGGTACGCCATGATGAGGAGAAACACGCTGCGCATGACGAAGCGGTTGAGTTCGAATTCGCCCTCAGGAGAAAAAGGGAAGGCCAGGCTGTCGCGCGTCATCAGCAGCGCCTGGCCGAAAAACAGCACGGTCGAAACACCCGCCGTGGCGATCGTCTCCAGGAATCCCCAGCGATAGGCCGCGGCCAGCAGGGCAAAGGTGTTCAGCACGAAAAAGGGGCTGCTGGTTCCGGCTGTGAAATAGAGAAGGACTGCGGGCAGGAGAATATCCACGCCGTGGACCGCAATCCGGCTCGCCACGATCCAGGCGGGGCGCAGGCGGGTGAGCAGCAGAATGCAGATGCTGTAGAAGGCGTAACTTGCGAGCAGGCCGTAAGCGAGGGGCGCGGCGCGCGCCGGCTCCGTAGGATCCAGGTAAACGGCGATCAGGCCCGAAACGGCCAGGAAAATTCTTGCCGCTCCGAGGACGGTCTCGACTCGAACGGCGTCCAGGAACTCGCGTGCGCCGGCCGCGCGCTCAACGGTCGGGTTGCGCCGAATGGCTTCCTCTCCGGCAGAAACCTCGACGCCCTGGTTGGACTGCGCCATAAACCTGGACTTTGAAGCGCGCCTGAAGCGCTCGGGCTGCCCGCCGCTGCCGCCTTCCGTCCCGCAAGGCGGCCAATCTCATCCTTAATTCTTATTTCGAGCTGGCCGCTTTCGGGTCCGCCGCCAGCTTCTGTTCGAAGAACCCCGTGATCAAATCCTGGTTGTGCAAAGAGATTTCGGTGAACGCGACTCCGGCACCGCGATCGTTGATGCTGTACACCACTTCGCCTTTGCAGTTGATCGGCGGAAGGTCTTCCGAAATGCGAAAGGAGAGCTTGATTTCCGGGCTGCTTCCGGCAGAAAAGGCCGGGACGATCAGGCAGCCGCCGCGGGAAAGCTGTTGGAGGCGGGCCTGAAACGTGTTCGTGCCCTGATACACCATAACGGCCAGGTCGCAGGGGTAGCGCGGGAAGCGTCGGCGCTGGGGGAGAGGGGCGTCGGGCATAGGGCGTATCATACCGACGCGCCGTTCAATGTCAACCGCTTGGCGCAGAAGATTTTGGAGTCCTCGTCGAAGGGCGGTGATAGAATGCCGCGTCGTTCGGACAGCATCGAGGAGACAAAGATGGCCAAAGTCCTGCGTTGCCGCGACCTGGGCATCAATTGCCAGCACGAAATCCGAGCCGAGAGCGAAGAAGAACTGCTCCGCCTCGCCGCCGAGCACGCTGAAAAGGACCACGGAGTTTCGGCGGCCAGCATTCCGCCTTCGATTCTGGAAATGGTGAAGGCGGCGATCAAGGACGAGTAGCGCCCGCGCGGTGGCGGGGCGCGGCACCCGCGAGGATGCCGCTCGCCGTCCGCCCAGCGCCGTCTCCAGGCGCGGATCGCACGCGGCGCCGCGCCGTTTTCGGTTTTGCCTTTCAGGTGATTCCAATCGCATCGCGACGGACGGAGCCAGGCGCGCTCCGCCTTCCTTCCGCGAGCTCAAGAGGCCCGGGTGCTCCTCCGACGCTGGCTCACTCGCCTCGCTCCCGTTTATCCCGGCGAAGGTCGGGTGGTCGGCCTCTGCCTGGCCATCAATTTTCTGGTCATTGCGGGCATCATGTTCGGCCGCAACGCCCGCGACTCACTCTTCCTGCTTCAGTTCGGCGTCGAATACCTCCCGCACATGTATTTCGCCAACGCCATCGTGCTGGTGGTGTGTTCGCTGTTCTACACCGCGCTGGTGGACCGCATCGAGCGCGGGCGCTTCCTCGGCGGCGTCTCGGTCATTTTCATTGTCCTGCTCGTCGTCGGCCGCGCCGTCCTCCTCGGCGGCCCGCGCTGGTTCTATCCCGTGCTCTATATTCTGGCGCAGGCCATCTGGAACTTCTCCCTCCTCCAGTTCTGGACGTTTCTCGGCGACCTGTTTGACACGCGTCAGGCGAAGCGCCTGTTTCCCGTCGTCGCTCTGGGAAGTCTGCTGGGGATGATCGGCATGGGCATCGCTTCGCGGCCGGTTGTGGCGGCGCTGGGCACCGAAAATCTCCTGCTCCTGTGGGCGGGACTGATTCTCGCAGCGCTCGTCCTCGGGACGATCGTCTTCCTCCGCTACCGTCCCGCCAAGGCGCCGCCCTCCACCGACGCAGCCTCCGCCACCCGCCCCCGAGTCTCCGAATGGGAGAAATTGAAGGGCGGCTTCTCGCGTCTCGGCCGCGAGCCGCTGCTTCGCAATCTCGCGCTCATCACCTTTCTCCTCTGGACGGTCTTCACCGTCGTGGACTTCAGCTTCAGCAAGGTGATGCGCGACGAATATCCGGACAAGGACCAGCTCGCCGCATTCCTCGGCACGTTTCGCGGAATCGCCGGATTTCTTTGTCTGGTCATCCAGCTTTTCCTGACGTCCACGCTCATCGCGCGTCTCGGCGTCGGGACGACGATTACGTTCCACCCCGCGTTTCTCGCGCTCGCCACTTTCGGAATGACCACCGCGTTCGGCTACGTTTCCGTGTACATCGCCAAGATGGGCGACCATGTTCTCCTCTACACGGTCCAGGACTCGTCCTACCAGCTCCTCTTCAGCCCCGTCCCCGTCGAACAGCGGGCGCGCATTCGCGGGTTCATCGACGGCTACGTCAAGCCGCTCTCGATGGCCGCCGCGGGCCTTCTGCTCCTGCTCGGCACGCTCTACCTGAGCCTGCCGTCGATCGCCATGATCGGCTTCATCCTTTCGCTCGCCTGGGTGGCCGTGGCACTCACCACGAGGAGAGGGTACATCCGCGCTCTGCTCGAAAACCTCCAGGCCGGAAGCCCCGCGCTGCGCCTGGCCGCGGCCCGGGCGCTGGCCACGCTTCGCGACCCGGCGAGTATCGGCGCGCTCTCGCAGACGCTGCGCAGCGGCGATCCGGGCCGCGTGGTCGCGGCGATGCAGCTTCTGGAAGATTTCGGCGGCGAGGAAACCGAACGCGCGATCGCCGATCTGCTCGGCCATCCGGACGCGCGGGTGCGCGCCACCGCGGCGAGCACCCTCGGCCGGCGCGCCGGCGCGAAGTACGTGGACCGCATCACGCCGCTCCTCGAAGACCCCGACGCGCGCGTGCGCGCCAACGCCATCGAGGCGCTGGCCGCGGCGCCCGACCCCGCGCTGGTCGCGAAGCTTCGCCCGCTGCTCCGCGACCCTTCGACGCGCGCGAGGCTCAACACCGTGCTCACCATCGCCGCCATCCAGGGGGTTTCGACGGCGCTCGAATCGCTCCCGCTGCTGGAAGAACTGGCGCGCGGCGACGCCACCTCACGCCGCGCCGCCACCTTCGCGCTCGGCCGGCTGCCCGTCGAAACTTCCATGGCCCTGCTCGCCGACCTGCTGCGCGATCCGGAACTGCGCGTCCGCTGCGAGGCCGCGCGCGCGCTCAAAAAAATCGGGACGCCGCAGGCCGTCCCGCCGCTCCTCGAAGCGCTCGCCGGACCTTCCGAGCTTCGCCGCCGGGCGCGGCGCGCGCTCGCGGGCATCGTCGAGCGCCACGGCGATTCCGTCCGCCAGGAAATCGAGCGGGCCGCCCTCGCCGCCACGCGTCCCGAAATCCGCAGCGAGCTCGCCGACGTCCTCGGCCGGCTGAAAAACGTTTCGGTCTCGGACACGCTCCTCCAACTGCTCTCCGACCCGGAATGGCGTGTGCGCTGGAAGGTGCTCAAGTCGTTCGAGAAGCTCGCGCGGCTCGGCCCGCTGCCCCTCCACGTCCGCGCCGCGCTTTTCAATTACGCGCGGCAGGAACTCGCCTCGTATCGCTCGAGCCTTCGCCTCGCTGCCGCACTCACTTCGGCGCCCGATTCCGACGCCGCGCGCGTCCTCGCAGAGGCGCTCGAAGAAGACCGCGCCAACATGCTCGAGCGCGTCTTCCACATGCTCGGCATCGTCTGCGGCCGCGAGCAGATGCTCGTCGTCTCCGAAAAGCTCCGCTCCGGCGACGCGCGGGCCCGCTCCGACGCGCTGGAAGCTCTCGACACGCTGGCGCCGAAAGAAATCGGGCGCGACCTGCTCACGGTGCTCGAGCCCGCGCCCGCCGCCCCTGCGGGCCACGCCGCGCCGCCGCTCTCCGAAGCCCTCGCGGAACTGGCGCGCCATCCCAAAGCCTGGGTCCGAGCGTGCGTCGCGAACTATCTCGATTCCAACCGCGCCGGCGGCGGCGTGGAAATTCTCCGTTCGCTCGCCGCTGACCCGGCCGCGCTCGTCCGCGAAGCAGCTCACTTCGCCGGCTGGAGAATCGCGCCGGCGGAGTGGCAGCCGAAGCCTGATTCGGCCCGCGCCTTCGACGACCCCGCCCTCGTTCGCGCCGCGCAGCGCCTCGCTGCAAACGGCGGGGATGCCGCGCCACTCGAAAGGAGTCCGACCGTGCTGCTCACACTCGAAAAAGCCCTGTTCCTGAAATCCGCGCCGCTCTTCGCCGCGCTGGAGGGCGAAGAATTGGCCGCGCTGGCGGAAATCGCCCTCGAGGCGACGTATTCAGAAGGCGAGATCATCTTCGAAGAGAACCAGGCCGCCGACCACCTCTACGTCGTCGTGGACGGACAGGTGGAAGTCTTCCGCCGCGTCAACTCCTCCGAACGCCCGCTCGCCCTGCTGGGCGAAAAAGAGTGCTTCGGGGAAATGGCCATCCTCGACGACCTTCCGCGTTCCGCCTCCGTGCGCGCCGTCGAGCCCACCACGGTGCTCAAGATTGACCGCGAAAGTTTCCGCGAACTCATCCTGGAGCGCCCGCAGATCGCTTTTTCGATTTTCCGGATTCTGAGCGGTCGCCTGCGGCATCAGAACATCGAAGCCGATCACACGCCGGCGGTGTACAGCGGCGGGCAGTACGCCTGAGCCCGGGGGAGGATTCAGGATTCAGAAGTCCGGAGCCGTTTGCTTGAACTTCTGACTCCTGACTTCTGACTTCTATTCTTGGCACCGGTCGCAATAGCCGCCGGCTTCCACGCGCACCACCTGAATGCGAAAGCGACGCTCGCGCTCGATCTGCCCCTTGAGCTTCTCGAACAGCGTGCTTTCGAATTCCTGGATGCGCCCGCACTTCAGGCACGCCAGGTGCATGTGGTCGCGCGCCGTCTTCGCCTCATAGTAGTGCTTCTCGCCCTCCAGGTGCATCAGGTCGAGCTCGTCCACCAGCCCGTGCTTCTTCAGAAGCGAAAGCGTGCGATAGACCGTCACCTTGTTGATCGTGGGGTCGTGCTGGCGCGCGCGTTCCCAGAGGCCGTTGGCGTCAAGATGCCGCTCGGCCTTCTGCATGATGTCCACCAGCAGCCGGCGCTGCTGCGTCATGCGGATGCCGCGCGAAATCAGTTCCTGGGCCAGAAGCCGGCGGGAAATCCCGCGCGATTCTGCGTGGGTCGTCGTTTCGGGAGTCATGCTCCTAGTTTCTTCTCCGCCCGGCGAGGGTGTCAACTTGAAATCTCTCCTCCCGCGCCCGCAGCCGGGACGCCGCCGCGTCGAGGCCGGCGGTCCTGGCAAGTCCACGGGCGCCTCGGCCGCGCCGTGGCGCGTTGGCGCCTTGACTTCGCTCGCGCGCGGTGTTAGTTTGCCGAGCGGGGCTTTCCCGAGAAGTGAAAATTCGGATCCCGGCTGCGCAGACAGCCCAGCCACGCGTCCATCCGCGCGGCGCCGTCCCGCGCCTCGGGGAAGCCTACGGGCAGGAGTTGCGGCGACTCTGCCCCACCTCCCTGAGGGGAGGCATTCTCAAAAGAGATTCGGGAGGGTGATTCATGAGAAAGCGATACCTGTTGACTGCGCTCGTTGCGTTCGCCGTGGGCGCTGCCCTCAGCCTCGCGGCCGACACGAAAAGCGGCACGGCTGAAGACTGGGCCCTGAACGCCACGATCATCGAGTCCTGCAGTTGCCCGATGTTCTGCCAGTGCTACTTCAATTCTCAGCCCGCCGGCCATGCTCACCACGGCTCCGGAGCGGAACACTACTGCCGGTTTAACAACACGTTTCGGGTGAATCGCGGCCATTACGGGAAGACCAAACTCGACGGCGCGAAATTCTGGGTGGCCGGTGACCTGGGTGGCGACTTTTCGCAGGGCCAGATGGACTGGGCCGTCCTGACGTTCGATCCCTCCGTCACTCAAGAGCAACGCGACGGCATCAGCAAAATCCTGGGTCATCTTTATCCGGTGAAGTGGAATTCCTTTACGGTTGCGCCGGATGCGCCGATGGAGTGGAAATACACCGCCGATCGCGCCGAAGCAAGACTCGATGGCGGTAAGGCGGGGGAAGTGATCCTGAAGCGCCAGCCGGGGAACACGAACGACCCGATCGTCATTCAGAACCTCAAGTACTGGGGCGCGCCGCGCAACGACGGCTTCGTCCTGATGCCGAACGAAGTGAACGCCTATCGCCTCGGCGACAAATCGTTTGAAACCCGGGGCACCAACGGGTTCATGATCACGGTGGACATCACCTCGAAGGACGCCGCGCGGGCCGGCGCGATGTAAATTCTGCCGCGGCCTCGGGCCAGCAAACCTCGAAACTCCCGCCGCGAGCGGAGCGGACATCACTCCCGCTCCGCTCCCGGCTGAGTTCCAGCCAGGCGCGCATCGACGGCGCGCGCGCATGCACTTGCTGCCAGCGAATTGTTTGCGGAACTTTTTGAGGGAATGTCATGGCGGGAGATGATACGGCCCATCGCAGACCAGCACCACGGCCCGCCGTTTGCTCCCGCGTGGTTCGCGAACCGCCCCTGGGGCAGCGAGAACCGTCTTCTGTTACAATGGCTGAGGTTCAGGGCGAACCGCCAGACCCATGCCCAATGACTACCGCGCAGACCTGCGCAGAATCTCCGCTTCCCTTGCGCTGCGGAAGCAACTGGGGCTGGTGATTTTTTTCGTCACCTCGGTCTGCAACGCCAAATGCCGGACGTGTTTTTACTGGGAAGAACTCAACCAGCGCGGCGACCTCTCCTGGGACGAAATCAAACGTCTTTCGGAAACCATGCCGCGCTTCCGCGACTTCTGGCTCTCCGGCGGCGAGCCGATGCTGCGTCGCGAGCTGTGCGAGATCGTCCGGCTCTTTTATCTGAACAACGGCATCCGCTGGGTCAACCTGCCGACGAACGGTTTGCTGCCCGCGCGCACGGCCGAATGGACCTCCTGGATCTGCGCCGAGTGTCCCGAACTCCACCTCGACCTGAACGTGGCGATAGACGGGCTCGGCGCGATGCAGGATTCCATCCGCGGCGTGCCCGGGAATTTTGAAAAGACGCTCGAAACGCTCGAAGCCCTTCAGCCGGCGCGCGAAAAATTCCCCGACCTGCGCGTCAACATCAATACCGTGGTGTGCGCGGAGAATTTCGATAACGTGCTCGAAATCGCCGAATTTGTGAAGCGCAACTGCCGCGTGGACGGACACTACTTCAACATCATCCGCGGCAACGCGCCCGACCCGAGTTTGAAGCGGCTTCCCGTCGAACGCCTTCCGGAACTTTACCGGCAGATTCAGGAAGTCTATCGCCATTACGCCCCGACGCTGCTCCGGCGGAACAACGGATTGCGGCGGAGGGTGGCGGAAATCTATTACCAGGGCACGCTGGCGTTTCATAACAAGGTCCAGCTTGAGAACGCCTCCGCGTCGCATCCCTGGCCCATGCCCTGCACGGCGGGCGAGACCGCCATCGTCATTGACTACAACGGCGACGTGCGCGCCTGCGAGCTGCGCGGCAAACTTGCCAACCTGCGCGAGTTTGGCTGCGACTTCCGCAAGTTCTGGGAGACGCGCGCGCGGAAGGCGGAGCTCGACGCCATCGTGCGCGACCAGTGCTGGTGCACCCACGTCTGCTTCATCCACGACAGCCTTCGCTATTCCCCCCGCGCGCTCCTCTACGACATTCCAGCCGCGTATCTGGAAGGCCAGTTCTCAAATGACCTCTCGGCGCCGCGCAAGTAAGACGGCCCGCACACACGGCAACCCGTCCCTCCGAGCCTATCCTGCTGCAGGCAGGCGCAGCGAGGGGTCTCTGCATTTTGCGTCGCTGTCAAAAGGCCGGGGTCCTTCGGCCCGACGGAGATCTCCGGGCCTCAGGATGACCATCGTGGGCGTGACCCCATGGGGGCGTGAAACGGCGTGAAAGGATTGTCAGCCGCCCTGCTCCGTGGTTCGAATAGTACGAGGCAGCGCAACGTCCGGTTTCTTCAAATCGCCGCCGCTGCCGCCGGACGCCATCAACCCGCTGAGGAGCAATTCGAACGAATCGAGGACGCGCTGGTTGGCCGTCTGGATGAGGTAGTTGGCCATGCGCAGGAGCTGGAGCTGGCGCGGCGTGTAGGTTTCGGTTCCGGGCAGGTCCGCCTTGTGCGCGCGGCTCTGGAGCTTTTCCATGATGCAATCGCCCGAAAGCGTGATCGCGCACTGCGCCAGCCGGTGCGCCGCCGGCGACTCCTGGAACAGGTCGCTCATCGGCACGCCCAGCGCGTCCGCGATCTTGCGCAAGGTTTTCGGCCGCGGCTCGATGCGCCGGTTTTCGATGCGCGAGAGATAGGAACTTGCCAGACCCGAGCGCTCGCTCAGTTGACGCTGCGAGATGTTCTGCTCGCCGCGGATTTGGATGATGCGGGTTCCGATACTCATTCTGTCCGCCTCCCCGATTTCCTTTCCTGCCGAATCTTAACATAAGTGTTAAATAATGACCAGCGTCAGGCCCAAACGCTTGACAGTTCTGTAAATCGGTCTAGACTCATCATTGAGGGCAGGCTGGGTTAAGCGGACCGCGGAAGACACGAAGCTGAACTTCCCAGCCTCCAGGAGGCAGACGAAACCCAACCAGATTCGGCAGCCGGCGCGACGGCCGCAAGGCGGAATCGCGCGCCTCCGACCCAGGCAGCGCTGCCCAACGAGCCCACCGACCCGTCCGGGACCTGTACCACACCCCAATCCTGCCTCATAAGCCCTGAGCCGGACGGGTCTGCCCCATCCCGATCCGCGGATGACGCAGAAACGACTCGGAGTTGTCGTTGCGAGCCCGACGCGCGGCGAAAAAATCGGCTTGACAACTGAAATTAACTACGGTTAATCTTTATAATTAACTGCGATTAATTTCCGGCGCGAAAGGAAACTCCCCCCATGACTCGCGGCCAGGGCATCGCCCTCGTCCTGTATCTTCTTCTCTGGTTCGCGCCCTTCCTCGGCTGGGGCCTCGAGGACGTTCGCGGCTTCCTCGCCCACCCGGCGCGCGCCGGCTTTGCCGCCGCCGGAATTCTGGCGCTCGCGGCCGTCTTCCTCTTCCGTCTCAATTTCGACCCGCTTCGCGCCGGCGCCCGCACGCTGCCGAAGCAGAAACCCGGCATGCTCGTCGGCGCCATCCTTCTCATGGCGCTATGCTCTTTCCTGGGTTACGCCGACCGCCACGCCGTCTTCACTCTGCCCGCGCTTGACGCCCTCCGGTACGCGGGCCTCACCCTCGCCGTTGCTGGCATCAGCGTGCGCCTCGTCGCCCTCCGGACGCTCGGGCGACACTTCAGCGGACTTCTTACCGTTCAACAAGACCACCAGCTCGTCACTTCGGGTCTCTATGGCCACATCCGCCATCCGATGTACCTCGGTGGGCTGCTTAGCTGGACGGGCGCCTGCCTGGTGTTTCGAAGCTGGCTCGCTGTCGGCCTCCTGCCGCTCGCGGCAATCCTCCTCAGCAAGCGCATCCGGCGGGAAGAAGGCTTGCTCGCCGAGCAACTCGGCGCCGAGTACGAAGCCTATCGCCGCCGCACCTGGCGGCTCCTGCCGCGCCTCTGGTAACTCGCCGCGCTTCCCCCCCCCGCGCCCGGGTCTCGCATGTTAGAATGCCGCGTTTCTCTCCATGGACCGCGAGACCGCCGTCATCCCGCTCGCCGAAACCCCCGCACCGCCCCGCGCCCCGATGCACCTGCGCTATCTCGCGCTGCTGCGCACGAACCCGTCGTTCCGGCTGCTCTGGGGCGCGCAACTCATCAGCGAAATCGGCGACTGGTTTTACAGCCTGGCCGTTTACGACATGCTGCTCAACCTGACGGGCAGTGGCAAAGCGGTGGCGTATGCGATCATCCTGCAACTGCTCCCGTGGTTTCTGATGATGCCGCTGGCGGGTTATCTCGCCGACCGCTTCTCGCGCCGCCGGCTGATGATTCTCGCCGACATCGTGCGCGGTGCGGTGGTCCTCGGTCTGCTGCTGGTGCGCTCGCCCGGCGACGTCTGGCTCATTTACGTTCTGCTGGCCCTCGAAGTCTCTTTCGCGTCCATCTTTGAGCCGGCGCGGAACGCCTACCTGCCGAACCTGGTGAGCCGCAAAGACCTGTTGCCGGCGAACGCGCTGGCGGCCGCGACGTGGTCCGTGGCGCTGACGGTGGGCGCGGCGCTGGGCGGAGCGGTGACGACGCTGCTCGGCCGCGAAGTGTCGTTTGTGGTCAACTCCTTTTCCTTTCTACTTTCCGCCGCGCTCCTGCGCCGCATCCGGGTCGAGGAAGCGCACGTCGGCCGGCGCAGCCCCGAACAGATCGCGGCCGCGCATCCAGGGCGTTTCGAAGACCTGCGCGAGGGCGCGGCCTATCTCGCCGCGCACCCGCGCGTTGCGGTGCTGGTGCTCGCCAAGACCGGTCTCGGCCTCATGGGCGGAATGATGCTGCTGCTTGCGGTTTTTGGCGAACGCATCTTTCCCATCGGCGGACACGGCGCGCTGGCCATGGGGCTGCTCTATTCGGCTCGCGGCGTGGGTGCGGGCCTGGGCCCGCTCGTCGGCGATCAGTGGACGCGCGGCGACGAGCGTCGCATGTGGCGGACCCTCAGTTTCAGTTTCTTTGTGATGAGCCTTTCTTACGTCGCGTTCAGTTACGCGCCCAACCTGGCGCTGGCCGCGCTGGCCGTGTTGATGGCCCACATGGGGGGAAGTCTCATCTGGGTGATGTCCACGGCGCTGCTTCAGATGAACGTGGCGGACCGCTATCGCGGCCGCGTCTTCGCCGTGGATTTCGGCGTGCACATGGCTGTGGCGGCGAGTTCGAACTATCTGGTGGGCGCGGGGCTCGACGACTGGAAATTCACCCCGCGCGAACTGGCGGGCGCTCTCGGGGGGGCGCTCATGCTGCCCGCGTTTTTCTGGGCCTATGCCGAGCGCCGATGGGCGATAATGAACTCAGTCAATAATTGATTCAGTGAATCACTTCTCTGCGAGGAAGAGTCCCAAAGATATTCGCTTCGCCGCCGACCGCATGCTGGGCCGCCTGGCCCGATTGCTGCGCCTGCTCGGCTACGATACGCTCTACTCGCCGGCGGTCACCGCGGCGGAACTGCTGGAGCAGGCCGTCCGCGACGGCCGCGTAGTGCTTTCGCGCGGCAACGTCGCCCGGCGTTTCGGCGCGTCGCATTTCATCTTCAGCGTCGCGAACGAACATCCCGAAGAGCAGCTGCGGGAAGTCGTCGAGCATTTCCGGCTCGAGACCCGCTCCGGCCTCTGGACGCGCTGCACGCTCTGCAACAGTCTGATCGAGCCCGTCGAAAAGGCGGTGGTCGCGGACCGCATCCCGCCGCGCGCCTTCGAAGCTTACGCGGATTTCTACCGCTGCTCTTCCTGCGGCCACCTCTACTGGCAGGGCACGCACGTCGAACGGATGCTCAAGAAACTCGCGACTCTTCTTCCCGAGTGAGCCCGCGGGGCCCGCGGATTGATGGAAGTCAGGGGACGTGTTAAACTGAACGATTCGAGCCTGCGTGGTGAGACCGTCAGAGAGCCACCCCGGCAACTCATTTTCTCCGTTTCTCACGCGGGGATCCTGGAGGTCGCGAAAACCCGGTGCACCGGCCCAGCAACGTCCCTCACGGAGGGCATCTGGTCAATCGTCTGCTCACGGGCGCGGACGCGGCGGAACTGGAAGCCGACGCGCGCGCCTTGCCCGTCATCCGCCTGAATCCTTTTGAGATGTCCGACCTGGAAATGATCGCCATCGGCGGCTTCAGTCCGCTGGAAGGTTTCATGACCCGGCCCGACTACGATCGCGTCGTGCGCGAGATGCGCCTGGCGAACGGCCTTCCCTGGTCGATGCCCATCACGCTGGCCGTCACGGACGAGCAGGCGCGCAGCCTGCGCGGACACAAGCGCGTAGCCCTGGCCGATTCCGCCGGGACGCTGCACGGCGTGATGGCCGTCGAGGACATTTATCAATACGAGCGCAAGGCCGAAGCGGCGCGCGTCTTCCGCACCACGGAGACGGCGCATCCCGGCGTCGCTTACCTCTACTCGCGCGGCGGCTGGCTGGCGGGCGGCCCGGTTGAAGTCTTTCGCCGTCCGGGCACCGGAAACTTTGAGGAGTACCGGCTCAGCCCCGCCAACACCCGCCGCATCTTTCAGGAACGCAAATGGAAGACCGTGGTGGGATTTCAGACGCGCAATCCCGTGCACCGCGCGCACGAATACATTCAAAAGGCGGCGCTCGAAATCGTGGACGGCCTGCTGCTGCATCCCATCGCGGGTGAGACGAAATCGGACGACATTCCGCTCGAAACGCGCCTGCGCTGCTACGAAGTCTTGCTCGCCAACTACTTCCCGAAGGACCGCGTGCTGCTGGCGCTCAATCCCGCTTCGATGCGCTACGCGGGCCCGCGCGAGGCCATCTTCCACGCGCTGGTGCGCAAGAATTTCGGCTGCACACACTTCATCGTGGGCCGCGACCACGCCGGGGTTGGCAACTATTACGGCCCCTACGACGCGCAGGCCATCTTCGAGGAGTTTGTGCCCGCCGAACTCGGTATCACGCCGCTGTTTTTTGAGAACACCTTCTACTGCACGCGCTGCATGGGCATGGCCTCGCCCAAGACCTGCGGCCATGACCCTTCGGCGCGGCTCGTCCTGAGCGGAACGCAGGTGCGGAAGATTCTTACGGAAGGCGGCCAGCTCCCCATGGAATTCACGCGCCCCGAAGTCGCCGAAGTCCTCCACGACGCCTACCGCGAAACGGCGGCAAAGTAAGGCGCGACTCTTCGGCTGGGGGATGCCGGTCGGCGAATCTTCGCTGGCCGTTGCAGGCTCCTTGCACTGTCAGGCTCGTCGCAGCCCGCCGCCCTTCCTCCCCCTCTGACAAGGAAACTTCTGCCGGTAGAGTGGACAACGGGGTCAAGCTGCCGGGAATGCGCAGGAGGCTCGCGCCAAGAGGCCGGCTGGGCAAGCGGACTCGGCTGGCCGCTTCACTTCTTCTGGTTCTGGAACGCTGTCTGGAACCACTCGACGGTTTGGCGAACGCCCTGGCGGAATTCGACTTGAGGCTGCCAGCCGAGGCCGTCGCGCGCTTTCGCCACGTCGAGGACGATGTGGTCCACTTCCCCGGGCCGCTTGGGAGCGTACCCGGGCTCGAAGGGGGGAATCCCCAGCGCTTCGCGCACGGCGGTGAAAACTCCCAAGTCGGTGGTGGCGACGCCGGTGGCGATATTGAAGATTTCCCCGTCGCCGCGCTCGAGCGCCAGGACGTTGGCGCGCGCCACGTCGGAAGCTTCGACGTAATCGCGCGTCTTCGAACCGTCGCCGTAGATGGTGGGCTTCACTCCGGCCATCATCTGTTCGGTGAAGATGGCGACGACGCCCGCTTCGCCCTTCGAGCTCTGTCGCGGGCCGTAAACGTTCCCGTAGCGCAGCACGACGTAGGGAAGGCCGTAGAGGACGCGATAAAGATACAGGTAGTGCTCGACGGTGTGCTTGCTGATCCCGTAGGGCGTGATGGGCAGCACCGGCGTCTCCTCGTTGGCGGGAAGGACCTTGGGCTCGCCGTAAATCGCGCCGCCCGTTGAAGCGTAGACCACGCGGCGCAGCTTGTGCTTCGCGGCGAGTTCGAGCAGGTGAATGGACGCCAGGATGTTCGTCTCGGCATCGAAGACGGGGTCGCGCACGGCGTGGCGGACGTCAATCTGCGCGGCGTGGTGGTTGAGCACTTCGGGTCTCTCTTTGCCGAAGATCTCCTCCAGCGCCGCGCGGTCGCGGATGTCGGCGCGATAAAATTTCGCTTTCGCGGAAAGGTTTTCAGCGCGGCCGCGCGAGAGGTCGTCCACCACGGCGACTTCGTGCCCCGCCTCGAGGTACGCGTCCACAACATGCGAACCGATGAAGCCCGCGCCGCCGGTGACCAGGATTTTCATGCGGCTTTCCTCGGGAAACGGTTGACAGTTGAGTGTTGAGAGTTAAGAGACAAAAACTGAAAAGCCGCTTTGCGTAAGGTATTCGTACTCATCTTAACCCTCAACTATAAGATCTTAACTCTAAAGATTCTGGCCCGCCCCTCACTCCACGGTCACGCTCTTGGCGAGGTTACGCGGCTTATCCACGTCGCAGCCGCGCAGGACCGCGCAATGGTAAGCGAAAAGCTGGAGCGGGACAACGGTCAGCAGGGGCGTCAGGATTTCGTGGTTGCGCGGCACTTCGATGACGTCGTCCACGAGCGAGCCGAGCTGGGTGTTCCCTTGCGATGTGACGGCGAGGATGCGCCCGTCGCGGGCGCGGATCTCCTGAATGTTTGAGACCACTTTTTCGTATGAGCCGTCTTCCGGGGCGATGGCCATGGTGGGAAAAGCCGGGTCGATGAGCGCGATGGGGCCGTGCTTCATCTCGCCCGCCGCGTACCCTTCGGCATGGATGTAAGCGATTTCCTTCAGCTTCAGCGCGCCTTCCAGCGCGATCGGATAGTTGTACTTGCGACCGATGTAGAGAAAGTGTTCGGCGCTGACGTACTTCGCGGCGAGTTGGCGAATGGTGTCGGCGCGGTCGAGGATGCGCCGCATATCGTCGGGAACCTTCTGAAGCCCATGGATGATGGACATGCCCTCTTCGTAGGAAAGGTCGCGGCTGCGGCCGAGGAGCAGCGCCATCAGGACGAGGAGGGTGACCTGCGAGGTGAACGACTTGGTCGAAGCGACGCCGACTTCGATGCCCGCGTGGCAGTAAACGCCCGCGTGGGTCTCGCGCGCAATCGAGCTGCCCACCACGTTCACCAGGCCCAGCACCAGCGCGCCCTTGCGCTTCGCCTCGCGCAGCGCGGCGAGCGTGTCCGCCGTCTCGCCCGACTGGCTGATCGCCAGCACCACGGTGTTCTGGCGCAGGTTCAGCTTCCGGTAGCGGAATTCCGAAGCGAGTTCGGTTTCCACCGTCAGGTCGGTGAGCGTCTCGAAGACGTAGCGCGCGTAAAGTCCTGCGTAGTAGCTGGTGCCGCAACTGACGATGATGAGGTGGCGCGCCTGCTGGAGCCGGTCGAGCACGGTTTCGAGGCCGCCGAGTTTGGAGACGCCCTCGGAGAGGTTCAGCCGGCCGCGCAGCGCGTTCTCAACCGCCTCGGGCTGCTCGTAGATTTCCTTGAGCATGAAGTGCGGGTAGGGGCCGCGGTCCATGGCTTCGGGGCCGAACGCCAGCGCTTCGGCCGGACGGGTCACCGCCTGGTTGTGCAATGTGGTGATGGAGTAGCGGCCGGGCTCAAGCTTCGCCACTTCGTTGTCTTCGAGGAAGACGACTTCGCTGGTGCGATGCGCGAGGGCCGAAACGTCGGAAGCGGCGAGCGATTCGTCGGCTCCCACGCCGAGCACGAGGGGGCTGCCGCGCCGCGCTACGAGGATCTGCGACGGGTGCGCGGCGTGCAGGACGGCCACGCCGAACGTTCCCTGCACGGCGCGCAAAGCTTTTTGCACGGCGGCTTCGAAGTCGCCCTGATAGGCCTCCTCAATCAGGTGCGCCAGGACTTCGGTGTCGGTCTGCGACCGGAAATTGTGGCCCGCGCCCATGAGCCGCTTCTTGAGTTCCTGGAAGTTTTCGACGATACCGTTGTGGACGACGAAGATCTTCCCGCCGCAGTCCAGATGGGGGTGCGCGTTGGCTTCGGTGGGCTTGCCGTGCGTGGCCCAGCGCGTGTGGGCGATGCCGACGTGCCCGGCGGGAGATTCCTGAAGGACCCGTTCTTCCAGCGCCGCGACCTTGCCGACAGTTTTGGCGAGGTAAGGGGCGTTGTTCAAAATCGCCAGACCGCTCGAATCGTACCCGCGGTATTCCAGCCGCTTCAGACCTTCGAGAAGAATTTCGCGGGCCGAATCCGGTCCGACGTAGGCAACGATTCCGCACATAGGTTCCCGCCTTCAGCCGGAGGGCGACGCCCCGGCCTACAGATACCCCAGTTCGCGCGCCAGAGAACGGAATTCCCCGTCGCTCAAACGCAATTCCGTTTCCGTCGGCTCGTAACCTTGTTCGAGGGTCCGCCGCAGGTGGCGCGCGGCGGTATTTACGAGTTGCTGGTCGGTCAGATCGCGGCCCTCTCGCTCGCGCAGCGCGGTGAGCGTGGCGCAGGGAATCGCCACGGTCACGTTCCGCCCGTCCACTCGAAAGACGCAGTCCATCGTATCGCTGTGGCGCGTGGAGATTCCGGCATAGAGGTGCACGAAGCGCACGCGGACCGGCTCAGGCAGGGTTTTGGAAATCACTTCGAACGGGCTCAGCAGATAGCTCATCGACGGCAGCTCCAAGATGTATCGGCAGTTCAGGAACTTACCCGGAGCGAGGCCTCATTATAATCCAATTCCCTCCATGGCCCACTCGCCTGCCGGAAATCCGGCAACCCGCGGAATCCGTCGCGCATCAAAGGGAGTAATCCGACACTTGTGACTACCAGGGGTGGCGGGTAGCAGTAATCGCAGGCAAGCTATCAGCCACCCCCTTCCCTTTTCAGCCGCTTCCACAGTGCGCCTGGAGCCCGCGTTGAGGCGATATCCGCCGAAAGGATTTGCGCCAAGGTGCTGACCCGGATATACTTCCCCGACAAGGGGGAGAACAGCATCCGAAAGGGTTCTTCGTTGCCGAAAGTCGAAAAGAAACGTGCGCCGTCGCCGAGCCCCAAAGGTGCGGCGCCGGGCACCGACCTGCTGGAAGAAATCGAAGCCCTGAGTTCGGAGCTTTGCGCCGGAACCCAGGACTCCCACACCGTTCTCAATACGCTGGCGCAGCGGCTGGTGAGCCGCTATGGCACGAGTGTCTGCGGCCTGTGGAAAGTGGATGAAAGCGGGCAATTGCTGGAACTGACAGCACAGGCCGGCCGGCCGGAATTCCCTTCGCAGTGCAAGCGAACTTCGGTCAAGGAAACGATTTTGGGCAAGGCGGTTCGTCATCGCCTGCCCCAATTGGCCGGCTCATCGGACGGCCCGGCGGACGGCCTGATGGCCTGGGCGAAGCAGTACAATCTTAAGTTCCTCGCCGCCTATCCTCTGCTCGACAATTCCAAGCCCGCTGGCGCCATGCTGGTGGCCTGTAGCCGTCCGCCTTCGAAATCGGTCCTCAGCCTCTACCGCCTGCACGCGCAGATGGGCTCCATGGCGTTGCGCGAGGCCTCGCTGCTCGAATCCACTCAGCGGACACTTTCCAAGCTGAGCTTCATGGTCGAGGCCAGCAAGGCGCTCAACTCCACGCTCGACCTCTCGGAACTTCTGGGTCGGATTCTGGAAGTCGCCAAGTCGCAGGTGGAAGCCGAGCGCGGGACTCTGTTTCTCGTGGACGAAAAGGCGCACGAAATCTGGTCGCTGATCGCCCACGGGCTCGAGAAGCAGGAAATCCGCCTGCCGCTCGGCAAAGGCATCGCCGGCCACGTCGCGCAGTCGGGTGAAATCGTTCTGATCCCGGACGCCTACGCCGACCCGCGGTTCAATCCGGAAGTGGACAAGCGCACCGGCTTCCGCACGCGCAACATTCTTTGCCTGCCCATCCGCAACAAGGGCGGACAAATCATCGCCGCGCTGCAGCTCTTGAACAAGAAGCAGGGCGTGTTCACGAGCGAGGACGCGGATTTTCTGCTCACCCTCTCCGGACACATGGCCCTGGCGCTCGAAAACGCGCAGCTTCACCAGGAATTGCTCGAGAAGGAGCGCATGGAGAAGGAGCTGGCGCTGGCGCGCGGCATCCAACGCAGCCTGCTTCCGGAAACGGCGCCGCTGGTGGAGGGGCTGGACATCGCGCTGCTCAACGAGCCGTGCTTCGCCGTGGGCGGCGATTACTACGACTTCCTCAGCCTCGGCCCCAACACCTTCCTCTCCGTCATCGCCGACGTGGAGGGCAAAGGCGTGAGTTCGGCCCTGGTGATGTCGAACCTCCAGGCCACCCTGCGCGCGCTGGTGCTTCACCTGCACTCGCTCGACGAAATCGCCGAGAGCCTGAACCGCATGATCCTGAACGATACGCGGTCGCAGAAATACCTGAGCATCTTCCTCGGCCTCATCGACATCCGGCGCAAGGGGCTGCACTACATCAACTGCGGCCACGTGCCGCCGGTCATCGTCCGGACCGGGAGCGACCCGGTGGCGCTGACCGAAGGCGGCATGGTCATCGGGCTTTTTGAGAGCGCCCGCTTCGAGCGCGGATACACGCGCCTGCAGCGCGGCGACGTGCTGGTGCTTTGCACCGACGGCATCACCGAGTCCATGGACGCGCAGCACGAAGAATACGGCACCGACCGCCTCGTCGAGTGCGTCCGCACGGTCGCCGACAAGAGCGCGGCCGAAATCGTTTCCGCTGTCAGCGCCGACGTCACGCGCTTCTCCCGCTACGGCGCGCACACGGACGATAAGGTGATGATCGCGATTAAGGTGAACTGAGAGCCGCCGGAAAGGCGTGTCCGCCGCCGGCCCCTCGAGGCTTCCTCAGCGAACCGGGCTTTCCCGCAGAAGCAGCTTCACGGCTTTCCCTCCCCCGAACTTCCGCGTCAGCCAGTCTTCCAGATCCACGCGCAGGGCCTCGAGATCCACGCGAGAGCCGGCCTCGAGCCTGCCGTCCGCGACAGGAAGGGTCTCGTCGAACGCCGACCGGCCGGTGAAACTGCGCATGCAGAAGCTGTCGAGCCAGGTCAAAGGGCAGGGGCGCGGCCCTTCGGGCTCGAGGACCAGGACTTCAATCTTTCGAGCGAACATAAACGAGGTTTCGAAGCGCTCGCCCGAGGCGCGCGCCGGCGGCTTACCGGCCCAGCAGACGCGCGAACCAGCTCTTCGGTTTCGCCGCGCGCCCCTGGACCGGCTGGGGCTGAGGCGGGAGCGGGCGGCCGTGAATGACGGCTTCGGGATTCTTGATCAGCAGGAGGTCGGCGATTTCCTTCCCCCGCGCCTTCGCCACCTGGCGGTAACACTCCGAAAGGACAGGCGGCCGGCGCCGCACATCGTGCGCGTCGGAGGCAAAAAAGTGAATGAGATTCTGCTCCAGCCACTTTTCGGCGAAGTGCATCGCGGCGCGGCCGAAGCCCCCGGTCAAGGATTTTGCCGTCACCTGCACCAGACAGCCGCGCGTCACCCAGTGGTAGAGCAGGCCGGGCTTGCGCTGAAAGACCGGATTGCGCTCCGGATGAGTGAGGATTGGCTGCAAGCCCGCGCACTGGATCTCGTAAAACACGTTGTCGAGCTGCTCGGGAATGAACTGGTCCCCGAATTCGACCAGGACATTCTCGGTGCCGTTAATCGTGTAGCTTTCTCGAGCCTCGATGAGCTTCCGGATATTGTCGTAGGAAAGGTGGAAATCGCAGCCCAGCAAAAGCTTGATGGAATCCCCCACCGCCGCCTGAAGGTCGGCGAGCTTGGCCCGATTCGATTCCGGATCGAAGCGGTACGTGTAGTTGCAGTGCGGCGTCGCCACCAGGTGGGTGATCCCGTCGGCGGCGGCCATGCGGCACATGGCCACGGCGGTCTCGAAATCGGGTGCCCCGTCGTCCACGCCGGGCAGTGGATGGCAGTGGAGGTCAATCATCGTTGCCGAGTCGGTGCCGGGCGATGCGCTCCCGCAGGGCCCGGCGGGCTGCCTGACGGGCACCGCCCCGGATTCTCCAGCTTAGCACGGCCTCCCGGCGGGGCAACAATTTCCTTGAAATCGAGGGCTCAATTCTGGTATCAAGTGTCGCAGGTACATACGGTTGGGGAGCCACACGCGTCACCTTCAGGTCGCCAGCCTGTCGAAGGAGGAACAAATGACCTACACTTGTCTCCGGCGCGCCGGTGCGGTCTGCCTAAGCGTGCTGCTCCTGCTCGTCCCGACGCCCGCCTTAACCGCAGGCAGCGGCGCGGCTTTGGGAACGGCGCAGGGTGAGGGCCCCTTTTTCCTGTCGGACCAGGCTGTTGAATCCACTTCAGTCGTCTTTTCGGGGGACCAGGTCCGCACCGGGAAGGCCCGGGCGACGGTCAGCTTCAAGCGCTCCGGCGTTGTCGTGGTTGGCCGCGATTCGACTGTGCGATTCTTGAGCGCAGAGCCCTCGACCACCGTGGCCCTCGATAAGGGACGCTTGGCCCTTTCGACCTCCCCGGCGAATCCTGTTCGCGTGGAAAGTTCCGGCCTGGCGGTTACGCCGAGCGCTTCCTTCCCCGCCCTGGCCGAGATCGCTTTGGGGCCGGATGGATCGCTTGTCGTTGCGGTCCGCCGAGGAAGCTTTTCGGTCGCTCAACTCCGCGGAGAGCTCGTGGAAGTCGCCGCCGGCCAGGTGCTCACCGTCAATGCGCCGCTGGCCAGGGCCGACAACGGTTCCGCCCAGGGGGGTGAGTCGCAGGGTGGAACGGCTCAAACGGCCCAGAGCGAGCCCGTCGGAACGGGCGCGCATGGAAAAATGACTGTGGGCGAAAAGCTGCGCACCTTCCGCATCGGCGGCCTGTCACACAACGCCTCCGTGGCACTGATTGTGGGAGTCGTCGGCGGCGCCACAGCAGCCGCCATCGCAATTCCCCTCGCGCTTGATGACGAGGCGCCCGTTAGCCCGTCCCAGCCGTAGTGGGACGCGGGGACTTTTCAGACCCGATTTACTTCCCTTATGCAAAGCTTCAGGGGCGTCGAGTTTGTGTCGCCTCCCAACTCGACGCTCCTGTCACAGCGGAAGTTTCGGCAGGCAGTTTGGCCGAATCTTCTTACGCTTCGCGAAGCGCTCTGCAAAAACCCGTATTTGGGCCTTTGAATTATGGAATTCCGGAGAAAAACACCTGACAAGAAAGACCTCAAATCTGTCCCCTCCTCGCTGCAAGTGGTGATATGCGGTTACTTAGCGCAAGTCAGAATCTTTCTGACATTTGGCAGCTCTCGTGCCTCTAGTCAACACGAGCGAGCATAAGCGCGTTTCTCTGACCGAGAACGTCGCGAATGCCACGCTCGGAGTTTCGACCCAACACCCGACGCTTGGAGGGGGGAGCAGAACTTCCCCCTCTTTTCTTTTCTGGGAAAGCGCAACCCCCTTCGGCCAAATGCCGCCTGACAGAATTCTCCCTCCTGCGATTTCCACGGGATTCATCCTGAGTTAAGCTTGTCCCCTCATTATTCGGCGACGCGGAACTTCATGAAGGGAGTGAGCGCCATGAGCAAACTGACGCGGCGCGCGTTCGGCCGGGCCATTGCCGGAGCGGGACTCGCCGCAGCCATTTCCAGCCGTTCGGTACGGGGCGCCGACGATCGCATCCAACTTGGGTTCATCGGCCTCGGAAACCGCGGGGACCAGGTCCTCGACGGATTTCTCTCACACTCGGATGCTCAGGTAACCGCGATCTGCGATCTCCACGAGCCTTACCTCGCTTTCGCCGCCAAGAAAGTCGGCGGCAATCCGCGTCGGTTCACGGATTACCGCCGCCTTCTCGAACTGAAAGACCTGAACGCCGTGGTCATTTCGACACCGGACCACTGGCACGCTCTTCAGACCATCCACGCCTGCCAGGCCGGAAAGGACGTGTACGTCGAGAAACCGCTTTCGTTGTGCGTTCAGGAAGGTCGCCGCATGGTGGAGGTGGCGCGAAAATTCGGGCGCATCGTGCAGGTTGGGCTCCAGCGGCGCTCCACCCCGTTCTGCCGCGAAGCCGCCGAACTCGTCCGCAGCGGGGCCCTCGGCAAAGTGACATTCGTCCGCTCCTTCCACATTCAAAACGAGTGGCCGCGCGGCATCGGCAATCCTCCGGACGAGTCTCCCCCCGCCGGTTTCGATTGGGATGCATGGCTCGGTCCGGCGCCCAAGCTGCCCTACAACCGCAACCGCGCGTTCTATCGCTTCCGCTGGTTCCTGGATTACTCCGGCGGGCAGCTCACCAATTTCGGCACCCACTACATGGACTTCACCCATTGGGCGCTCGGCGTGGATACTCCGATCGCGGTCACCGCCATGGGCGGAAAGCTCGCCGTCGAGGACAATCGTGAAGTGCCCGATACGCTGGAAGTCCTCTGGACCTATCCGGGCGGAATTCTTGTCAGCTTCACTCAAATCAACACCAACGCCGCGCCCGCCGACCGGCATCATTCGAACCTCGAAATCCGCGGAACGAAGGGAACTTTGTATCTCACCTGGAACGGCTACGAAGTGGTGCCCGAAGTTCTGACGGACCGCGAATTCCCCGCCCTGACGCCGCTCGACCGCACCCTCAGCCGGCAATATCGCGAAGGTCGCAAGGCAGCAATCGAGCCGAAGCGCGGCAAGGGTTCGGATGGCACCGCAGACCACGCGCGCAACTTCCTCGATTGCGTTCGCAGCCGCGCAACTCCCAACTGCGATATCGAGACCGGCCATCGCAGCAACGTCCCGAGTCTCATCGGCCTGATTGCTCACCGCATGAAGGCTTATCTCGAATGGGATTCGATCTCGGAACGGTTCACGAACCACCCCGCCGCGAACCGCTTGTTAAGTTATGCGTATCGCGACCCGTATCGGTTGCCCGAGATCTGAGCAGCGTTTCGTCGCGAGAGGTGAAGCATGAAACCAAATAAGCCAGCACTGCCAGTGACCGCTACTCCGGCAATCTCGCGACGGCGCTTTCTGCAATCCGCCGCGGCCGGGTCGCTGGCGAGCGCCTCGCTGGATTCGTCCCTGCTTGCCGAAGCGGGCGCCGGAGGTTTTCCGGGGAAGCTCTGTTTCTTCTCAAAAGCCCTCCCGAAACAAGACTGGAGCGGCCTGGGAAGGGCCTGCAAGGAACTGGGCTTCGACGGGGTGGACCTGACCGTCCGCAAGGGCGGCCACGTCGCTCCGGACCGCGCCGCGGAAGACCTCCCGAAAGCCGTGGCGGCCATTCGCGAGGCGGGGCTCGACGTGCCCATGATCACGACAGCTCTGACCTCAGCGGACGACCCAGCCGCGCGGCCCATCCTCACCACCGCGGCCCAGCTCGGCATTCGCTTCTTCAAGGCGGGCTATTACTATTACAAATACGAAAACGTGCGGGCCGAGCGCGACCGAGCCGGCGCCGACTTCAAGAGCCTGGCAGGGCTCGCCGCCGAAACAGGAATGCAGGCGGGCTTCCACAATCACACAGACTATATCGGCGCGGCGCTCTGGGACGCCGCGGCGTTCATCGAGCCGCTCGATTCACGCTGGGCCGGCTATTATTTCGACCCGCGCCACGCTTCGGCAGAAGGCGGAGGCGGCGCGTGGAAGAGCGCGTTGCACCTCGCCCTCGCTCGCCTGAAAATGGTCGCCATCAAAGACTGCGTGTGGCAGAAAACCCCGAAAGGCTGGCGCGACGGGAATTGCCCCCTCGGAGAGGGGATTGTGGACTGGAAATACTTCTTCTCCGCGCTGGGCCGCAGCGGTTTCGCCGGGCCGATTTCGCTCCACATCGAGTACGAGATTGCGGGCGCGGAACCCGGAGTTCATGAAAAGGAAACGCTCGCGGCGACGAAACGTGATTTGGAATTTCTGAAGAGCGGGCTGCGCGCGGCGTACTCCGGCAGCGGCCGGTCATCCCTTGCGGGGAGGCTGCGTCCGTAGAAGGCCGGCGGACCCACCTCGGAACGATGAAAAACGCATCGAAAACCCGCTTCAAGGCCGGAATTCCCCGGCGGCAGTTTCTCACCGGCGCGGCGGCCGGACTGGGCTGCCTGGCGGCACGGGCCCGCGCGGTCGCGACGCAGGTCCAGCGTTCACCGCGCCGAACCGACGTGCGTATTAGCGAAGTCACCTTCGAGTTCGAGGAGTTTCTTTACCGTATGCCCTACAAGTTCGGCGGCGTGCCCGTGGACCGCGTCACGCTGCTCAACGTTCACTGCGACGTCGAAGACTCGAGCGGCCGCCGCACTCGCGGCTTCAGTTCCATGTCGCTCGGCAACGTCTGGGCCTTCCCTTCCCGGACGCTTCCCTACGATCTCACGTTGAACGCCATGAAGAAGCTCGCGAACCGCGTGGCGCGCCGGATGCGCGAATGTCGGGAGTGGGGCCATCCCATCGAACTCACCCACGGACTCGAACCTGAATACGTCAAGGCCGCGGCGGAGCTGAGCCGCGAACTCGACCTGCCCGAACCCATTCCCAAGCTGGCCGTGCTGGTCACGGCCAGCCCCTTCGACGCCGCGCTCCACGACGCCTATGGCAAGCTGCACGGCCGAAGCTGCTATCTCACTTACGGACGCCGCTTCCTGCCGCGCGACCTTTCCGAGTTTCTGACTCGGGATTTCCAGGGCCAGTATGCGGAAGAATACATGTTGAAGGGCCCCAAACCTCGTCTCGCCGTCTATCATTCCGTCGGCGCCGCCGACCCTCTGACGGAAGCAGACCTGGCCGCGCGCCTCAACGACGGTCTGCCGGAAACGCTCCCCGAATGGATCGCCTCGAATGGCATCACGCACTTCAAGATCAAATTGAACGGAGACGACCTCGAGTGGGACATCGAGCGGACGCTGGCCGTGGACCGCATCGCCCGCGAGGAACTCGGCAAGCGCGGCGCCAGCCGCTGGCGCTACTGCCTCGATTTCAACGAGCGCTGCCCGAACGTCGGGTATCTCCTCGAATTTCTGAACCGTGTTCGGGAAGGAACGCCCAACGGTTTCGGCCACATCCAGTACGTCGAGCAGCCGACGCGGCGGGATTTGAAGGCGGACCGCGCGAACGCCATGCACGAGGCCGCCAAAATTCTCCCCGTCGTCGCCGACGAGGCGATTACGGACCTCGAATCCCTCCTGCTCGCCCGCGAGATGGGATATACCGGAGTGGCGCTCAAGGCCTGCAAGGGTCAGACGCAGTCCATCCTGACGGCGGCCGCCGCCCAGAAATTCGGAATGTTTCTTTGCGTGCAGGACCTGACGTGCCCGGGCGCCGCGCTGCTCCACTCGGCTTCCCTCACCGCGCATACGCCCGGCGCCACGACGCTTGAAGCCAACGCCCGCCAGTACGTCCCTGCTGCGAATGCACCGTGGCAGCGGAAATTTCCCGGCATCTTCGTCATCAAGGACGGGACGATGGATACCTCCAACCTCACCGGGCCGGGGCTTGGGATCGTTTAACCGCGCCCGGCTGCGGACAAAAATATTCGAAAGGCAACCACATCAGGGCCTTTGAAATCCAATAGGACTGACCGGATGGGCCGTCACGCATCCGGCGGTCGCAAGCAGGGCGAAACTACCCCGTATGGACTACGTTGAGATCTTTCCGGACCTCTACGTCGGCTCGTTTCCGCGCGTGCCGGAGGATGTCGCCCGTCTGAGCAAACAGTGCGGCGTCACCGCCGTGCTGAACCTTCAGACCGACGATGACCTCGCCGCCTTCAACGTGGATTGGCCGGCGCTCGAAGAGAAGTACCGCTCTGAGGGCGTCGAGCTGTCGCGGATTTCCGTGGAGGACTTCAATTCCCAGGACCTCACGGCGAAGCTCCCGGAATGCGTGCGCGAACTCGACCGCCTGCTTTCCGCCGGACACACCGCCTACGTCCATTGCACGGCGGGCGCGAGCCGCTCGCCGACGGTGGTGATTGCCTACCTTCACCGGCAGCGCGGCTGGCCGCTGGCGCGGGCCATCGCCTACCTCAAGGAGCGCCGCGAGTGTTCGCCGGACGTTGACGCGATCCGCGAAGCAAATTGGGGGCCTTCCGCGAACAGTCCGGTCCCCGCCGCTCCCCCGGCCGCCGAACCTGCGACGTAGAGGTTCGGAGCGCGCCGACACACCCGTTGTCCTGCCCTGTGCAGCCGTCTTCTGTCGCAGCGCTCGATGAGCGCCCTTGAAACGCGGCGGTCACAGACCCCGGCAACAGCTCAAAGCGCTCGCCGTTTTGCAGCTCCAATCAGCCGCGCGCGGGCCGGCCCAGGATGCGGTCGAGCGCGTCCGAGGCCTGGTAAATCAAAGCTTCCGGATAGTGCGGAAAGGGATGGAAGTATTCAAACGTCATGTAGCTGCGGTAGCCGATGGCTTCGAAAGCGTCCATCACCGCCGGCCAGTTTGTGGTGCCGTCGAGCAGCGGGCGGAAGCCCTGCAACGTGAAATCCGTTCCCGCCTTCGACCATTCTTTGAGGTGCACGTTGCGGATGCGCGAGCCGAGCAGCGGAATCCAGTGCTCGGGAAACTGCACGGGCGCGATGTTGCCCGTGTCGAAATGAACGTGGACGAAGGGGCTCTTGAAGCTGTCCACGAACTCAATCAGGTCGGGCGGGCTCATCAGGTAGGCGTTGAAAAAGATGTTTTCGATGTTCAGATGCACGCCCAGCTTTTCGGCGGTGGGAAGCAGTTTGCGCACCGCCTCACGGGCGCGACGGTCGCAGACATCGTAGGGCACTTCCGTGACTTCCTTCACCCACGGCGCGTAAACCGCGCCCGGAACCACGAGCTGGTTGTCGGTGCCGAGATGGTGCGCGGCGTGAATCATTTTTTCGGCGAGTTCCAGCCCGCGCTGGCGCCGGGACTCTTCATTCGCCGTCATCGAAAACGGCCAGAACAGGAACGAGCAGACGCCGGCAATCTCCACGCCCGCTCTTTCGGCCGCGGCTCGCAGGCCCGCCAGACTTTTCTCCGTCGAGCTCGGCGAAATCTCGCCTTCCAGGTCGAAATTGACCTCGACCGCGTCGAACCCCGCGCGGGCCGCGAGTGCAAAACATTCCGCCACCGTCATCCGCTGCGGGTAAGGAAACGCCCAGAGGTTGATGGACTTTTTCATGTCGTATCGCTTCGGCGATCGGTCCAAAGGCGCCGCAGATTGCGTCGGGTTGCTCATCGCTGATTCTCCTCTTCTCGGCTCCGGCGGTCCCGCTCCCGCTCCTCACGCCGGTCAACGCGGAAACGGCGGCGGACTTCTCAAACCCCCGTCACTTCCTTCAGAAGCCCGAAGAACGCCATTTTTCTTTCCGTGTTGATGTCCCAGTTGACCGGCGGACACTGGTAGCCGTCGCGGTAGTTGTTCTTTCCCGGGTCGAAGTAGCCCCACGAGGCGTAACGCGAGAGCGCGGCGAGCATGTTGTTCGTCGGCTTGTCGAAATCGAAATGGTCGTCCTCATTGAAGAGCACGGGCATCGGGCGGTAACTCGGGCGTTCGCGGACCTCCTCCACCATCGCGGCGATGCGCGCCGGGTCCTCAACGCCGTTGCCATGCATCAGGATGAAGTCGGACGCGGCAACCACGTTATCCGTGGGAACGCTCCCGCCGCCAAAACTCGTGCCCACGTTGAGCCGCCGCCCGCCCCGCCGAAGGCTCTTCGCGTACTCGATGAGTTCGTGAACGCGCGGGGGCTTCAGGATGTCGTGGTCGTAAGCGCGCACGTCGCATTCGTTGTTGATTTCGACGATCACGTTCGTGAATCCCTTGCGCAGCAGCCACTCGGTCGCCTCCCGGACGCCGCGCCGGACGGCCGATTCGTTGCGAAGGCGCTCGTCCTGACCGAAATAGAAATAACCCACGATCGGCGCCATCCCCAGTTCGTCGGCGCGGTGCAGAATCCGCTCCAGCCGCCGCAGATAATCTCCGCGCAGCAGCCCATCGGGAAGAAAAGCGCTGTTCTGCCACGGCTGTTCCTGGCAGTACCCGTGCGGGCAGCCGCCTTGCAGGTTGATCGTGAAGCTCAGCAGGCCATGCCGCCGCCATTCCGGCATCGCCAGGAGAAACTCGCGCGTGTTTCGCTGCGGGTCCCACCGGCCGGTGTCCGGATACGCCCAGCGAGAACGGGTTTCAGGATTGAGGTCGTCGAAGATGCCCTGCACCATGCGGGAGTTCATCAACAGACCTTCGACCTTCATCTCGCGGAAGGTCTGTCCCTCGTAGGTCGGACGTCCGTTGATGAGGAACCGGTCGCCTTCGATCGTGATGCTCGTTCGACGGCGCGCCGCCTGCGCGTTCCCGGAAATCAGCGCGCCCATGCAGGTTGTCGCCAGAAACTCCCGCCGATTCATCTGGAAAATGTGCTCCCCCGGGTTTTTGACCGCCTGCGCCCGCTCATCTATAACACCCTCCTCGCCCGCCGACAATACGGCTCAAACCTTTTCCGGCCGCGCGCGGGTGTGAAATGACTTCGTGTCCGGAGAGTTTCCTGCGAATGTCTGCTGTTTAAAGGCGTACCATCAACGCCCGGTCCGTGCTACAAGAAAAGTCCCGGACTCGCCCGAGCGCCGAGGAGGAACCGTCATGAAAAACCTCACAAACTCTTCTCTCCCCCATTGCGAACGCCCGACACGCCAAAGCTGCAACCCGACGCGCCGTGGATTCCTGGCCGCCGCGGGCGCGGCCCTCGCTCTGGCCGCAGGCCGCGGCTTCGCGAGACCCTCACGACACGTTGTGGTCGGCGGGCACGTCTGGGTCTATGCCGCTCCACAACCTGGATACGACCCGACGCCGGTCCTGCCCGAAGCCTTCGCGGACATGAAATACGCGGGGCTCGACGGGATCGAGGTGATGCACCTGTGCCTTCGCCACGCGGACGCCGTCGAGCGCATCGGCGAGCTTGCCGAGAAACATGCTCTTGCCGTCATCGGGACGTCTTACAGCGCGGACCTGTGGAACCGCGAAAAGCACTCGGAGATTCTTGCGGACGCGGAGACCGTCATCAGCCGGCTTGCCAAACTGGGCGGGAAGACGTTCGGCGCTACGTCCAACCGCGCTCGGGGCGTGAAAACACCGGAGCAGCTCGATGCTCAGGCCGAGATGCTTCGCAAACTGATTCGCCTGTGCGATTCAAACGGCATCACGCTGAACGTCCACAACCACACGTGGGAAGTCGAGAACGATGAATACGAGCTTCGCGAAAATCTGAGGCGCGTGCCGGAACTCAAGCTGGGACCTGACCTGAACTGGCTGGTGCGCGGCGGCGCGGACCCGGCGGACTTTATCCGCCGGCACGGCGAGAGGATTGTGTTTCTGCACCTCCGCAATCAATACGCGAACGGCAAGTGGTCCGAATCGCTGGCTGAAGGCGACATGGACTATGCGGCCATCGGAAGGGCGCTCGAGGAAATCAATTTCTCCGGCCACGCCATGATCGAACTCGCGCACGAAGGTGGTTTTAAGCCCACGCGCCCGCTCCGCGAAAGCTGGAAGATGAGCCGGGAATTTGTCCGCAAGACTCTGGGTTTCTAACGCGCCGGCTGCTGCTGAGTCAAACAGTGGAGCGTGCCCAGGCCCCAGACGAGGTCCACGGCGTGGATGCCCACGACGGGGCGGTCGGGAAAGACCTCGGCGAGCGTTCCGAGCGCCAGGCGGTCGTTCGGATCGTTGAACGTCGGCACGAGGACGGCGGAATTGGCGATGTAGAAATTGGCGTAGCTGGCGGGAAGGCGCTGGCCGGCGAAGTAGAGTGGCTGGGGCATGGGCAGCGGCACCACTTCAATTTTCGAACCGTCCTCGAGTCGCATTCCCTCCAACCGTTCGCGGTTTTCTTCCAGCGGCTTGTAGTTCTCATCCTTCGGATTTTTTTCCCGGCATAGCACCACCGTGCGCGCGTTGACGAACCGGCAGAGGTCGTCCACGTGGCCGTGCGTGTCGTCCCCGGCAATTCCGCGGCCGAGCCAGAGGATGTTCGTGACACCCAGATAATCTCCGAGCGTCTGTTCGATCTCTTCGCGCCTCAGGCCCGGATTTCGCGATTGCACGACGGGATCGAGCACGCACTCTTCCGTCGTCAGCAATGTTCCCCGCCCGTTCACGTCGATGCTGCCGCCCTCGAGAACGAACGGGCGGCCGGCCACCTCAGCGCGAAACATGCGCAGCTCGAGCGCCTGTGCGGCGCGGTCCGGGATACGGTCGTCGTGTTTCCAGTCGGAATACCTCGCCCAGGCGTTGAAGCGGAAGCGCACAATCGCAAGTTCCGGCTTTTGCCCGCCGCGCTTGACGAAGATGGGGCCGGAATCGCGAGTCCATCCGCGGTTGGTGGGCCAGCGGAAGAACTCGACGCGCCGCAAGTCCACTCCGGCCTGGGTGAGCACGCGCCGCGCCTGTTCTTCCACGCGCTTCGAGCCCATGAGAATCCGACAAAGTTCTCCCTCGGCGAGCCTGCGGACGATATCCCCGTAAACCCAGCGGATGGGCGGAAATTTTCCCGGCCAGTCGGTGCGGTTCTGCGGCCAGCCGAGCCATGTGGCCTCGTGCGGTTCCCATTCGGCGGGCATGCGAAAGCCCAACGCAGCGGGAGTCCGGGCTCGTGAGGTTTGCATTGGGGAGCGAGGCATCGCAGAGCTTGGGGACTGGAACAGCGAATCAATCCATAAACCGCCGGTCGAGGCCCGAGTAAGCATCCACGCGGCGGTCACGCAGGAACGGCCAGTTGCGGCGGACGTCTTCGATGCGGTCGAGGTCCACCTCGCCGTAAACGATCTCCTCCCGGTCGGCGGACGCTCCCGCGACGACGACGCCGAAGGGGTCGGCGAGAAACGACGAGCCCCAGAACTCGATTCCCGCTCCGGCGGACCCCGCCAGCTTTTCATGTCCCACACGATTGACGACGGCGACGTACACGCCGTTGGCGATCGCGTGCCCGCGCTGGATGGTACGCCACGCGTCGAGCTGCTGCGCGCCGAACTCTTCCTTTTCGTTCGGGTGCCAGCCGATCGCCGTGGGATAAAACAGGACGCTCGCGCCCTGGAGCGCCGCCAGCCGCGCGCCTTCCGGATACCACTGGTCCCAGCAGATAAGAGTGGCCAGCCGCCCGGCGCGCGTCGGAAAGGCCCGGAACCCCAGATCGCCCGGCGTGAAGTAAAACTTCTCGTAATAAGCCGGGTCGTCGGGGATGTGCATCTTGCGATAGAGCCCCGCAATCTCGCCGGTGGAATCGATGATGACCGCGCTGTTGTGGTAGAGGCCGGGCGCCCGCCGCTCGAAGAGCGGCGCGACGACGACCACTCCGCCTCGGCGCGCCGACGCGGCCAGCGCCTCGGTCGTGGGGCCGGGAATGGCTTCGGCCAAGTCGAAGAACGCTGCGTCTTCTCGCTGGCAGAAATATTGCGAGCGAAAAAGTTCCGGCAAGCAGACCGCTCGCGCTCCGGCGCGCGCCGCTTCCTCCACGCGTTCGACGGCGCGACGGAGGTTGTCTTCCGGGTCCGGCGAGCAGCTCATCTGCACCAGAGCGACTTTGAATCGACGCGGCTCCGACATCGCCGAACAGCCTACACGATTCTCCCCAAGCCGCCAAGTTGGATTCGTGAACGAACACGCCCGCAACCGGGGCGGCGTTCACGGCGCGAAATCCGCGCCGTTCTTGACTTCCCCCGGCCCGCTGGCTACAGTCGCCGGAGGAGCCACGCACCGCACTTTGCCGGGGCGAAGTTCCGAAGCGCGATGCTCAACGGGGTGCTCGACAACTTCGTCAAGCGTAAGGTGCTGGCCGTTCAGGAATTCACCTTTCTTCTCGTCAGCTCCGTCCGTCACGCCTTTACGCCGCCGCGCTACATTGCGGACACGCTCGTGCAGATGGACATCATCGGCTTCGGCTCGCTCCCCATCGTTCTGCTGACGGGGTTTTTCACCGGCGGTGTGCTGGCGCTTCAGACGTACAGAACGCTCGCGACGTTCGGCGAAGTCGGCCTGCTGGGGCAGGTTGTGGCGCTTTCCGTGGTGCGCGAACTCGGCCCGGTGCTGACGGCGCTGATGGTGGCGGGGCGGAACAGTTCGGGCATCGCCTCGGAAATCGGTTCGATGCTGGTGAGCGAGCAGATCGACGCCATGCGCGCCCTGGGGACCGACCCCCTGCGCAAGCTGGTCACGCCGAGGCTGTACGCCACGCTCATCACGCTTCCGCTGCTGACCATGCTCGCGGACTTCTGCGGATTGCTGGGCGGTTTTCTGGTCAGTTACTACACCGTTCACCTGACCGCCGACGAGTACTGGACTTCCGCTTACAACGCGCTTTCGTTTCAGGACATCACTCAGGGGCTGCTGAAGCCGTTCTTCTTCGCGGTGGTCATCGCGCTGGTGGGCTGCTACTACGGGCTGAAGACGACGGGCGGCACCGAAGGCGTGGGGCGTTCCACCACGCAGGCCGTCGTGGGCGCGTCGGTCCTGATCCTCGTGCTCGATTTCTTCATCACCAAGTTCCTCATCGGAATCCGGTTTTTCTGAAGTCTCATGGGCGCTAGAATGGCGGTTGCGGATAGCGCCTGACGGGCGCCGTCCGGAGGGTCAGGTGGGTTCCGAACCCGTCATCGAACTGCGCGGCGTTTCGCTCGCCTTTGAAGAGAAGGAAGTGCTGAGCGACGTTTCTCTGACCGTGGGCCGCGGCGAGACGCTGGTGCTGCTGGGCGTGACCGGCTCGGGCAAGTCGGTCCTGCTCAAACTCCTCCTGGGACTTCTCAAACCCGACTCCGGAAAAATCCTCGTGGAAGGCACGGACATCACCCCCCTTCCCGAACCCGCGCTGCACCGTTTTCGCCGCCGCATGGGAATCGTTTTCCAGGAAGGCGCCCTCTTCGATTCGCTTCCGGTCTTCGAAAATGTCGCCTACCGGCTGCGGGAAGAAGGAATCAGCGACGAGGAAGATCTGGAGCGGCGCGTCCGCGAAGTCCTGCGCTTCGTCGAGATGGAACACGCCATCGACAAGATGCCCTCGGAACTTTCGGGCGGAATGCGGCGGCGGGTCTCCGTCGCGCGCGCCATCGTCAGCGAGCCTTCCATCATGCTCTACGACTCTCCGACCGCGGGGCTGGATCCCGTCACCGCTCACACCATCAACGTCCTGATCGCCAAGTTGCGCGACACGCAGCGCGTGACTTCGCTGATCGTCACGCATCGTCTGGCGGACGCCTTCGTCCTCGCCAATTTCGTCTACTCGGCCGAGCGCCAGACGCTTGTCCCTGTGGCCACGAACGGAGGCCCGCGGCTCGGCTCGCCCGCGCGCTTTCTGGTCCTCCGCGATGCGCGCGTCTATTTCTTCGGCACCGACGAGGAGTTGACGCGCGCCGAAGATCCCTACCTGCTCAAATTCCTCTCCTGAAGCCGACTCGCCCCGCCCGATGGACTACAATGGAAGGGAGTTCACGGGAGGGATAGAGCCATGCCGCAACGCAAGCAAGTGACCTGGGCGCAGCTCCGCGTGGGCGCGCTCGTGATCGCCAGTCTCGCCGTCCTGGCGGTGGGAATTTTCTTCATCAGCGGCGAGGTGGGATTCCTCAGCCGCAAGTATTCGCTGAAAGCCTACTTCTCCACAGCCTCCGGCCTGCGACCCGGCTCGCAGGTGCGGATCGCGGGCATCCCGGTGGGGGCCGTGGAGAATATCCGGCTCTCGGAATTCGTCGAGCCGGAACGCGCCGTCGAAGTCACGCTGCGCGTCCCGCGCGATTACCGCGACCAGATTCGGGTTGACTCCGAGGCTTCGCTCCAGACCGCGGGGCTGCTGGGCGAGACGTTCGTCAACATCTCCCGCGGGCACCCCGGCCAGCCGGCGCTCGAAGAAGGGGGCGTCCTGAAAAGCAGCGAAGAGGTCGATGCCAGACAGATCATGGCGAACACCAACGATGTCATCACTAACCTGCGCGCGCTCAGCGCCCGGTTAAACAACATCACCGAGCAGATCGAAGAAGGCCAGGGGACCGTCGGGAAGCTGATCTACGACCCCGGCTTGTATAACCGGCTGAACGCAACGACGGCCTCGGTCAACCGCATCGTGGCGCGAGTGGAATCCGGCGAAGGGACTGTGGGGAAACTCTTGAAAGATGAAACGCTTTATGAGCGGACCACAGCGAGCATCGACCGGCTGGACCAGATCCTTGACGAGGTCCAGCACGGCAAGGGCAGCCTGGCGAAATTCATCAACGACCCGGGCGTTTACGACAACGTGAATCAGCTCGTCGTGCGCGCCGACACGCTGGTGGAAAACATCAACCAGGGCGAGGGCAC